>NZ_JBIVIF010000006.1:0-102406 GCF_044749595.1 Pseudomonas sp. NPDC089392 | reverse complement strand
CGCGGACGTCCACACGGTGCCGTCAGCGAATTCGATGCGCTCGACCTGGTATTGGGCGTTGTCCTGGATGGTGGTCTGGAGGAACCAGTTCTGCACCGTGACCCGGTCCACCCCATTGCGGTGGGCGAGCACCAGGTCCATGCCGTTCTTGCTGACCAGGATGTCGCTGGCGGCAATGCCGGGGCCGAATTTCAGTACATCGGTCATCAAGGTGGTGGTGAAAACATCTTCCTGGATCAGGTCCTGACCATCGCCCAGATTGAACTCGTAGACATCCGCGCCGCCTGTGCCGCGCAAGGTGTCATTGCCGGCACCGCCCCGGTAGAGATCGCCTGCGGAGTTGAAAAAGCCACTGGTGGTAAACGCAACGGCGCCGAGCACGTCATCGCCCTGGCCACCGATCAGGGTGTCCTGGCCCTGGCCACCGTCGAGGGTGTCGTTGCCGTCGCCACCGTCGAGGGTGTCATTGCCCGACCCGCCATCGAGCAGATCGGCGCCGAGGCCGCCGAGCAGGGTGTCCTGGCCATCATCGCCAAATAAAAGGTCATTGCCACCACGACCTGAAAGTGTATCGTCCCCGGCATTCCCATGGATTTCATAGTCGTCATCATTCGGGGCGATCAAGTTGTCAGGAGACGGGGTACCATCAATTCTGGTGGCCATTTCCTATTTCCTCGCTGTTTCAATAGCCTTACAGCTGCTGTAAACGACAGCAGCGCCGATGAAGCCGAATGCCTTCTTCCTGAAGAAATAACCTGCCTGTTAGTGCAACTAAGGAGAGAACGCAGCGCCTAGGCTGAAATGCTGATGAGCCGGATGACTGGCGTGGTGCATGGCAAGCTTGACGCCTGCCATGTCCAAGCCGATCACCAGGAATTGGGGGGAGTAGGGGGCAGCGATTACCACGCAAACCCCATCAGGCCGGTACGCCATGCTGATTCTCCTCGCTGTAACCAGGAGGTGCTTCACCGTCTGGTGAAGCGTTCGGCTTCCACGCATTGCATCTGCAGGTAGCCGTACCTGGCTCAGGCGCACAACTGAGGTTCAACTAAGCGCTAAAAGCAGAAGGGCAATTGACTGACCGGCCCAGTTGGGTCGTAGGCCGTCAAACAACACATCTAAATGGAAAATCTAGTCAACTTCCATAACCAGCGCCAGAACCAGCAGGCCTTTTTCTTGGACCGAGTTAGATCAGACGGTGCCTTGGATGTAGCGAGCAGTTATAGCTTATGTTCGCAGTGCGACTTACAACTCGATTACTTGCGGCTGATATCCCTTCCAAGTTCAGCTTGACCACATCGGTTACCGGCGCCAATCGCCCGACGCACACCACGAAGAGCGGGTCGGTCGATGGTGGTGTCACCGATTTGCACGGCCAACCCCACACGTGCTGCAGGGCTCTACTGTCAGCCTGGTGATGGATCGCCAGGTTTTGCCGGCACAATTTGCATGAGTCAGCTTGATGCTTTCCTGTAACGGTACTAATACTAATGGACTGCCGGGAGAGGGATGATCATGCAGACGCGCTTCGTTGTGGTGCCCGCTGTACCGCTCAACAAAGAAGTCTATCCTCGCCGTATTGGCTTTCCCGCTGCACTGGGCGAGGGCTATGACCTGTACGATACGCAAGACAAAATCCGCCTGAGCCTTAATCTTCCGACGCGGGCTGAAGCCGAGTTCGAATGTGGGTGCCGCAACCGTTGCCTCGACTCCGGTGAAATTGCCGGTATTGGTTGATGCCTTGACCAATGAGCCGGCGCGGTTAACCGTGGTGACGCAGTGCGTCCAGCAACTGTGCCTTGGTCATGGTGGAGCGCCCCTTGATATCCTTGCTACGTGCTTCCTTCATCAGGCTTTGCTTGCTCTGGGTTTCCAGGGAACTGACCGAAGTGCGCGAATGGCCCTGACGTGATTTCGCGGCACGCTTGGCCGAGTCCGAACGGGCAGTTTTCTTTTCGCTGGCAGAGGTCGTTTTCCCCGAACCGCCTTGTTTCTCACCACCTCCGGACTGCTTGTTGACGGTGGCCCAGGCGCGTGCCTCGGCTTCATCCTTCGACAAACCCTTGTGCTCGTAACCTTCCTCGATGTGCTCGGCTTGGCGCTTTTGCTTGTCTGTGTACTTGCCCTTGTCGCCGCGTGGCATGCTCTTTACTCCTGCTGTGTGTGCCTGAGCGGTTGAAACCATTCGCACAACCAGAGTGCCGGGTAATGGACGAGCGGTGTGTTTGCCATGGATAGCAGTCATTCAATCGACACATTGCGGCGTTAGGGTTGAGACAGGAGCCGTTGCAGGGCTCCAGTCCCTCCAGCTGACTCGGGATGACACATGAAGGCAATGGACACCGCTACAGCCAGGCGCAAAGGTATCAAGCTCCGCGCTACTGTGATTTACCGCAAGGATGGCCAGGTTCTTTTTGTACGCAAGCGCAACGCCAAGTGGAACCTTCCGGGTGGCAGGGTCGAGCCAGACGAAACGCCGCTGCAGGCTGCTCGGCGCGAGATGGCAGAAGAGACCGGCCTGGCATTTGATGAATTGCGCTTCCTCAGCGAGTACCGCGAGGACCGGGTGATTCACTACCTGTTCGAAGCCCGCAGGGCGGGGGACAAACCCCGACCACTGAACGAAATTGACGCCTGCCGCTGGCTCAAGCCCAGGCAGGTGGCGAAGCGCCGGGTAAGGCGGCCGATAAAGACCTTGCTCAGGCGCTGCGCGTAAATGAACGGCGGTGCGTATACGTCAGTGGTTCAACACAGCCCGTCGTAGGAGCGGGTTTACCCGCGAATAGGCCGGGCCTGCTGGCCAATTTCCCTGGCCATTCACCGTTGCTGCCGCCATCGTATTCGCGGGTAAACCCGCTCCTACATTGATCGGTGGTGCATACATATCGGTGGTTCGGCACAGGCTGTTGTAGGAGCGGGTTCACCCGCGAAGAGGCCGGGCCTGCTGGCCAATGTCCCTGGCCATTCACCGTTGCAGCCGCCACCGCATTCGCGGGTGAACCCGCTCCTACACTGATCTGTGGCGCACACACATCGGTGGCTCGGCACAGGCCGTTGTAGGAGCGGGTTTACCCGCGAAAGGGCCGGGCCTGCTGGCGGCAGGCTTCAGTAAACCCGCGGCACAATGATTTCCATCGGCGTCGGGCTGCGGGTGTAATCCTCCTTTCGGACCCGCTGCGGCAGCTCGATCATCGGTACTTCCACTTCTTCATAGGGCATTTGCCCAAGCAGGTGGTGAATGCAATTGAGCCTGGCCTTCTTCTTGTCGTCGGCCTGCACCACCCACCAAGGCGCCTCGGCAATGTGGGTGCGCTCAAGCATGATTTCCTTGGCCTTGGTATAGGCCTCCCAGCGCCGCCGCGATTCCAGGTCCATGGGGCTGAGCTTCCATTGCTTGAGCGGGTCGTGAATCCGGCTGAGAAAGCGCAGGTGCTGTTCCTGATCGGAAATGGAGAACCAGTACTTGATCAGCTGAATGCCCGAGCGGGCGAGCATGCGCTCGAACTCCGGCACGGTGCGGAAAAACTCTTCGTACTGGTCGTCGTTGCAAAAACCCATGACCTTTTCCACGCCAGCGCGGTTGTACCAGCTGCGGTCGAACAACACGATCTCACCGGCCGCCGGCAAATGTGAAACGTAACGCTGGAAGTACCACTGCGTGCGTTCGCGGTCATTGGGGGCGGGCAGGGCAGCAACCCGGCACACCCGCGGGTTCAGGCGCTGGGTAATACGCTTGATCACGCCGCCCTTGCCAGCAGCATCGCGGCCCTCGAACAGGATCACTACTTTATGCCCGGTCTTGACAACCCAGCTTTGCAACTTCACCAGTTCGCCTTGCAGGCGGAACAGTTCGCGGAAATAGGTCCTGCGCGCGGCTTTTTCGCTGCCGTCCTCGACATGTTCGTCAAACAGCGCGTTCAGGTCATGGCCATCTTCGGCCAACTCAAGCTCCAGCTCTTCATCACTGTGGTCAAGCAACTCACGGTGGATGCGCCTCATCAGGTTGTGTTCTGTCGGGGACATGGCATGCGCTCATGCAGGAGAGGGATGGCAAAGTGATAATCGCCTTCGGTTACCAAGGCATGACATCAAGCTGCCGTCATGGCACAGGCAAAAAGCTCTATCTCGCGGCCTGCCTTTCAACAGTC
The DNA here is from genome assembly GCF_044749595.1 of Pseudomonas sp. NPDC089392. NCBI lineage: Bacteria > Pseudomonadati > Pseudomonadota > Gammaproteobacteria > Pseudomonadales > Pseudomonadaceae > Pseudomonas > Pseudomonas sp. NPDC089392. The sequence goes on along the minus strand of NZ_JBIVIF010000006.1, from coordinate 98,258 downwards.
ACAAAGCTGTAACACAGCTGATGCAAAGTGTGCCGGCCATCACACGGAGCGCTTTTAGATGATACGCCTGATGAAGTCTGCTGCACTCGCTGTTGCCGTCTCCCTTTGCGCCACTGGTGCAGCCTTTGCCGCAGAAAACGTCCGCCTGACCGGTTCCGGCGCGAGCTTCCCTGCACCCATCTACCTGACCTGGTTCAAGGATTTCAGCAAAAACGCCGAAAGCGTCACCGTTGACTACCAGTCCAAAGGTAGCGGCGCAGGCGTTCAGGACTTTCTGAACAAGACCGTCGACTTCGCCGCCAGCGACTCGGCCATGAGCGAAGCAGACATTGCCAAGGTCGGCGAAGGCGTGCAGCTGCTGCCAATGACCGCCGGTGAAATCGTCCTGGCCTACAACCTGCCGGGCAGCCCGAAAGGCCTGAAACTGCCACGCGATGTGTACTCCAACATCTTCCTGGGCAAGATCACCAAGTGGAACGACCCGCAAATCGTCGCCGCCAACCCGGAGCTGAAGCTGCCTGACATGCCGATCACCGTGGTCGTGCGTGCCGACTCCAGCGGCACCAACGCCGTGTTCACCAAGCACCTGTCGGCCATCAACGCCGACTTCAAGAAAGAGCTGGGTGAAGGTAACACCGTCAACTGGCCTGCCAGTGACAAGTTCATCAAGTCGCCGAAGAACGACGGCGTGACCGCCACCGTTCGCCAGACCCCAGGCGCCATCGGCTACATCGAGTACGGCTTCGCCAAACTGGCCAAGGTCGACTTCGCCCAACTGCAGAACAAGGCCGGCCAATACGTCGTGCCGAACGCCGAGAGCGGTGCCGAGGCACTGGCTGCGGTGAAAATGCCTGAGAACCTGGTCGCTACCCTGCCGGACCCGGAAGGTGCCAAGTCCTACCCGATCACTTCCTACACCTGGATGATCTTCCGCAAGGACAACGGCAACCCGGCCAAGGCCAAGGCCATGCGTGAAATGGTCGAGTACAGCCTGACCCACGGCCAGAAGATCGCCGACTCGATGGGTTACATCCCACTGCCACCGTCGGTTGTCGACCAGGTGCGTAAAGCGTCTGCCAACATCCAGTAATACTCAGGCGCTCCCGGCATCGGCATGAAGCCATGCCGGGGGTGTTTGTCCCTTGTCCCGGAATTCGCCCATGAACACACCTTTTGCCATACCGGATAACCCCGACTCCGCGTGCCAGCCTCCGTCTACGAAAGACTTCCTGGTCGATCGCACCTTCCGTGCGCTCGCACGTATTGGTGTGGTGCTGGTGCTGGCGCTGGTCTTCGCGCTGGTCTACGAAGTGGGCCGCAAGGCACTGCCCGGTATTGAAAAGCACGGCTTCGATGTGCTGTTTGGCAGCGTCTGGGACGTTAACCAAGGCAAGTACGGTATTCTGCCAGCGATCTGGGGCACGCTTTACAGCGCCTTTATCGCATTGTTGATCGCCGGTTTCTTCGGCGTCAGCATGGCCATTTTCCTGACCCAGGATTTCCTGCCGGCCAAGCTCGCCGCGGTGTTTCGCACCATCGTCGAACTGCTCGCCGCCATCCCCAGCGTGGTTTATGGCCTGTGGGGCATCTATGTGGTCATCCCGGCGATTCGCCCGCTGACCGCCTGGTTGAACAGCGAGCTGGGCTGGATCCCGTTTTTCGGCACCTCCTTGAGCGGCCCCGGGCTGCTGCCTGCGGCGCTGGTACTGGCAATCATGATCCTGCCGACCATTGCCGCCGTTTCCCAGGATGCGCTCACCAGCGTACCGATGAAAACCAAGCAGGCCGCCTACGGCATGGGTACCACCCACTGGGAAGCCATCCTCAAAGTGATGGTGCCATCGGCTGCTACCGGCATCTTCGGTTCGCTGGTGCTCGGCCTGGGTCGCGCACTCGGCGAGACCATGGCGCTGGCCATGCTGGTGGGCAACGCCAACACCATTTCCGTTTCCTTGTTCGCCCCGGCCAACACCCTGGCAGCGCTGCTGGCGCTGAACTTCCCGGAAGCCGGCCCGAACGAGGTTGAAGTGCTGATGTATGCAGCACTGGTGCTGATGTTCATCACCTTGTTGGTGAACGTGCTTGGCTCGATGATCATGCTCTACGCCCAGCGGGGTAACAAACAATGACAGACCTGACGACCCCTGTAGCCGCGCTGCCCAGCCTGCAGCGCAAGCTGGAAGGCCGCGCACTGCGAAGCCTGATCCTGACCACGCTGGCCTGGTTCGCGGCACTGGTGGCCAGCGTGCCGCTGATTTCCGTGCTGTACATGCTGATCACCCGCGGCGGTGCACGCCTTAACCTGGAAGTGTTCACCGAACTGCCGCCGACCGGCTTCGAGATGGGCGGCGGTTTCGGTAACGCCATGGCCGGTACCTTCGTCATGGTCGGCATTGCCGCCGCCATCGCGGTACCGGTCGGTATCCTGGCCGCAGTGTTCCTGGCCGAGCTCGGCCCGGACAGCAAGCTGGCCAACGCCGCGCGCTTTGCCGCCAAGATGCTCACCGGCCTGCCGTCGATCCTCGCTGGTGTATTTGCCTACGCCCTGGTGGTGATGACCACCGGTACCTACTCGGCTCCGGCGGGTGGTGTGGCACTGGCGGTACTGATGCTGCCGATCGTGGTGCTGACCGCCGAAGAGTCGATGAAGATGGTGCCCAAGATCATGAAGGACGCCGCCTACGGCATGGGCTGCACCCGTGCCCAGGTGATCTGCAAGATCGTCCTGCCCACCGGTCTGCCGGCCATCCTGACTGGCGTGATGCTGGCCGTGGCCCGTGCCGCTGGCGAAACCGCGCCGCTGCTGTTCACCGCACTGTTCAGCAACTACTGGATCTACCACAACGGCGATCTGGCGGTCATGAACCCTACAGCCTCGCTCGCCGTACTGATTTACAACTTCTCCGGCATGCCGTTCGACAACCAGCTGGAGCTCGCCTGGGCGGCCTCGCTGGTGCTGGTCATGATCGTGCTGGTAATCAACATTCTTAGCCGTGTATTCGGCAAGCCCAAGTATTGAGAAAGGGAGCATCCAACTTGAACGTATCCACTGCGCAAAAAGCCGCTCCCGTGGCCAGCGAAGCAACCCCGATCGTCATGGACTGCAAGCTGGACAAGATCTTCTATGGCAACTTCATGGCCGTTCGCGACAGCCATGTGCCGATCCGCAAAAACGAGATCACCGGCTTCATCGGCCCGTCCGGTTGCGGCAAAAGTACCGTGCTGCGTAGCCTCAACCGCATGAACGACCTGGTAAAGGGCTTCCGCTTCGAAGGCCATGTGCACTTCCTGGGCCAGGACGTTTATGGCAAGGGCGTCGACCCTGTAGTGGTGCGCCGTTACATCGGCATGGTGTTCCAGCAGCCGAACCCGTTCTCGATGAGCATCTTCGACAATGTCGCCTTCGGCTTGCGCCTGAACCGCTACAAAGGCGACCTGGGTGACCGCGTGAAGCATGCCTTGCAAGGTGCCGCGCTGTGGGATGAAGTGAAGGACAAGCTCAAGGTCAGCGGCCTGTCCCTGTCCGGTGGCCAACAGCAGCGCCTGTGCATCGCCCGCGCCATCGCTACCGAGCCAGAAGTGCTGCTGCTGGACGAACCGTGCTCGGCACTTGACCCGATCGCCACCCGCCGCGTGGAAGAGCTGATGGTCGAGCTGAAGAAGGACTACACCATCGCCCTGGTGACCCACAACATGCAGCAGGCGATTCGTGTGGCCGACACCACGGCGTTCTTCTCGGTGGATATCTCCCAGGGTACCCGTACTGGCTACCTGGTCGAGATGGGCCCAACTGCGCAAATCTTCCAGAACCCGCGCGAACAACTGACCAGTGACTACATCAGCGGCAAGTTCAGCTGAGTCACTGGCTTCCAAGGTGGCCGGGTGTTGCAACCAGGGAGGTTGCAACACCCGGCCGCGTTACCTTTCGTTAAAGTGTTACCCGGGATTTCCAATGCGAGCGATGCGTCGTCTAGATCTGTCAGCGGTAGAGCGCGCACTGCGCGAGGTGCAGGGCCGTTTTGCCGAACTCAGCCAGCATTTCACCGAACCACGGGACCCGTTTACCGACGAGGTGCTGCTGAACGTGGTTGAAGGCTATGCCCTGATTGACGATTATGTCGCTCGCGGTATCGACCTGTTCGACCTGCAACAGCTGAACCTGATGCTGGAAATCAACGCCACCGTGCTGTGCGGCAGCGACCCGGCCCGTCGCCTGGAGTTCGCCCCGCACCTGGCCGCAACCGAGGCGCACTTTTTCAACAACGTGGAAGGTGGCATCAAGGATTTGTACAACTGGTACTGCTCGTATGGCAGTGACTCGATCTGGAAGCGAGCAGCCGGTGTGTATGTACGTATCCTCAGCAAACCGCAGCTGTTCATCGAAGGCAACAACCGCACGGGCTCGCTCATCGTCAGCTATTTGCTGATGCGCGCTGGGCTGCCGCCATTCGTGCTGTCGCTGGACAACGCCGAGGGTTACTTCAACCCGTCCTCGGTCATACGCAACTCCGCTAAACACGGTGTCAAGGCATTGTACGAATTACCCAAGATCAAGAAAAAGTACGCCGCTTTCCTTGAAGCGAAGGCACCTGAGCCCGGCAAGTTCTTCCTGCATGGCACGCCTGTGCCGGTTTGTGAGAGGAGCCGCTGATGCAACAGGTATCCATGTTGGAACGCGGGCGACAAGCCATCGAACGCAAGCTCAACCGCGGCCAAGTACGCATATCGTTCGATATCGACGACACGCTGGCCTGCCAGCCCGAGCATGCTGCCGCCGAGGACAGCAAGCTGCCAGGCTTTGTCCATCGCTGGTTGGGCGAGCCACTGCGCAGCGGCACCCGCGAGCTGATCCGCGACCTGCGCCGCCAGGGCTGCAGCATCTGGATCTACACCTCGTCGGGGCGCACACCGGCGTATATCCGCCGCTGGCTGATGCTCTATGGCATTCACGTAGACGGCGTGGTCAACAGTGACCGGCACCAGCACATCCTGGCCCAGAACGGGCTGGAGAATTCGCCCTCGAAGCTGCCGTCGGCCTTTGATATCGATTTGCATGTCGATGACTCAGAAGGCGTGCGGCTGGAAGGCGTCGACCACGGTTTCCGCGTGGTGGTGGTGTGCCCGAAGGATGAAAACTGGGCACAGAAAGTGAAGGAGGCGGCGGTCGATGTGCAGGCACGCCTGGCCTGGCAGCAACCGCACCGCTATGAGATGCCCGCTTGCCAGCGTTCGCAGGCACTGGCTTCCTGATCGGTCGCAATGCCAGCTACCGCATAGCATTCTTCGCGGGTAAACCCGCTCCCACAGGATTTTCGCGGCATTCGCGCCTTGCACAGCACCTGTAGGAGCGGCTTTAGCCGCGAACACCGGCAACGCCGGTGCCATCCACCGCGCAGCCTCAACAAACCCGCTCCTTAAATTGACTGTGTTAACCCGCTCATACAGCGGTATTGATACCCGTCTGCTATCCATGCGTACGCCCTAAGTGTTGCATCCAGACCCAAGCAGGTCCCGAGACCAAATCACCGCGCCACACCCACCGCTCCAAAGCACCCGCCACCCCACGCCAAAGCAGCGTTCCTGGCCATCTGCCCACTTCTGATAATCGCCTCCGACATCCAGTCCCCCGTTTGGAGCGCGCCATGCACAACAACAATAAGCACCTGCCGCCTCGTTTCCTCGCTGCTGCCATCGCCAGCTTTTCTGCCCTTGGCCTGAGCAGCGTCGCCGAAGCCGAGATCATGCTGTACGACAAGGAGCAGACGACGTTTTCCACCGACGGCTACATCAACGCCTTCTACGTCAACAGCAAGGTCGACCGCGAAGGCGAGCAATTTGATCGCCGCCAGTCGCGGGTGAAGATGGGCTTCCTGCCCAACTACATCGGCTTCAACATGGGCAAGCAGGTGGATGACCTGAAGCTCGGCGCGCGAGCCTCGTTCTGGGTAACCATCAACGACAGCGAAACCAATGGAACCGACACCGCCATCGACGTGCGCCAGTTCTATGGCACCGTGGCCAACCCCGAGTGGGGCGAGGTGCTTATCGGCAAGGACTTCGGGCTGTTCGCCCGCTCCAACATCCTGCTTGACGAGCTGCTGGCCGGTTATGGCCAGGTCAGTGACACGCTTGGGCTGGTGGACGGCGGCGGGGTGTCGTTCGGCAACATCGGCAGTGGCTACCCGTACCCGTTCCCCACCTCGCAGATCACCTACCGCACCCCGGTGATGGACGGCCTGCGGGTGGCGGTGGGCATCATGGACCCGGTGGACACCAACGACAGCAGCCCGACCGGCAAGGCCTACCAGGAGAACCCGCGCACCGAGAGTGAAATCACCTACCAGTTCGACCTGGGCGGGGCGCAGATCTACAGCTGGGTCAACGGCAGCTACCAGACCTCCGACAATACTGACCCGAGCGTGGAGTCGGTCACCTCCAAAGGTGTCGGCTATGGCGTGCAGGCCAAGATGGGCGGCTGGTCGCTGACCGGCTCTGGGTTTCAGGCCAAGGGTATCAACCCGTTTTTCACCAACAACGCAGGCGAGCCGGTATTGCGCAATGTCGACAGTGACGGCTACCTGCTGCAGGGCTCGTACAAGTTCGGCAAAAACCGCGTGGCGCTGTCTTATGGCAAGACCAAGGACGATGGCAACGGCGCGGTGGGCAGCGGAGCGGATTACGAGACCCGCGGCGTGGCGTTTTTCCATGACGTCAACGACAACCTCAAGCTGGTTGCCGAGTACAACCAGTTTTCCATCGATGGGCATGAAACCAGTGCGCAGAACGAAGATACCGACACCTTTGCAGTGGGTGCAGTGTTGACCTGGTAGGCCCCACCAGGACAGGCAACGCGGTCAACTGTAGGAGCGGCCTTGTGTCGCGATAGGGCTGCGTAGCAGCCCCAGGATTTATGCGTAATCGCAAATACTGCTGGGGCTGCTTTGCAGCCCTTTCGCGACGCAAGGCCGCTCCTACAAAGTTATGCGCAAGCTGGCAAATTTAGGCCCATGGAACCGCCCACCCGCTACCCAAGTAGCATTCGTCCCCCGTACCCACCTTCGTACACTGGCCCCTCAGCCACCCCGCGCCGGAGACCACGATGCAGCAGGCTCACAACGACGGCGTGGTCAGTGCCATGTCCCAGGCCACCGACGCCCGGCTGGCCGCCCAGGATCTGGCGCGGCAGTTACTGCACCCGCATCTGGGCCTGGTGCTGTTTTTCTGTTCCGCCGAATATGACCTGCGGGAGTTGGCCGAGGCGCTGGAGCAAAGTTTTGGCGGCATCCGTCTGGTGGGTTGCACCAGCGCCGGCGAAATCACCCCGCTGGGCTACGGGCGTAATTGCGTGACAGCGGTGGGTTTCGATCACCGGCACTTTTCCATTGCCACCGAGCTGATCGACGAGATGGAACGCTTCAGCCTGATCGACGCGCAGCTGATGGTCGAACGCCTGGTCGGTACCTGTCGCAGCAACACGCTGGCACCCATCAAGGGCCACAGCTTTGCCTTGACCCTGCTCGACGGCTTGTCCAGCCGTGAGGAAATGGTGCTCGCCGCGCTCAGCGCAGCCCTGGGGGACATCCCGCATTTTGGCGGTTCGGCGGGCGATGACAACTACCTGACCCGCACCCATGTGTATTACGGCGGCGCATTCCACCACGGCGCAGCAGTAGTGGTGCTGGTCAATACCTGGCTCGACTTCGAAGTGTTCACCACCCACCACATCCAGCCAAGGGAAGAAAAGCTGGTGGTCACAGGTGCCGACAGTGCCCAGCGGCGGGTCTTCGAACTGAATGCCGAGCCCGCTGCCGAGGAGTACGCCCGGCACATCGGCGTGCCGGTGGCCGCGCTCGATCACCGGGTGTTCGCTGCCCACCCGCTGGCCGTGCGCATTCACGACCAGTACTACGTGCGGGCGATCCAGCAAGTGCACCCGGACCTTAGCCTGAGTTTCTACTGCGCGGTGGAAAACGGCATCGTGCTCACGGCCATGAGCCCAGGGCCGCTACTGCCGAACCTGCACCAGCTGTTCGACGGCCTGCACCAGCGCCTCGGGCCGTTGTTGCTGACCATCGGTTGCGATTGTTTCCTGCGGCGGCTGGAACTGGAGGGCCACCACGGCCTGGAGCCGATCGGCGCGTTCCTGCGCGAGCAGCGGGTGATTGGCTTCAACACCTACGGAGAACAGTTCAATGGCATGCATATCAACCAGACCTTCACCGGGGTCGCCATTGCCCGCAACCGGCCTCCCGTCAGTTGCTGAACTGCAGGCCGAGGTCGCACGGCTGCAGCACGAAAACCACAAGCTGCAGCGTATCAACGGCGCGCTGATCGAACGCATCGAGTCTGGTGTAACGCGGGGCAACGACCCCTATGCGGCGTTCCAGCATTCGGTGGTGCTGGCCGAGCAGGTGCGCGAACGCACAGATGCCCTGAACCAGGCCATGGCCGAGCTCAAGGCTGTCAACCACCTGCTCAGCGAGGCCCGGCAGCGGGCCGAGACTGCCCACCAGCACCAGATTCGCCTGATTACCGACAATGTCCCTGCGTTGATCGCCTACCTGAATGCCGACCTGGTCTACGAATTTACCAACAAGGTTTACGAAGAATGGTACTGCTGGCCCCGTGGCGTAATGCTTGGCCAGAGCCTGCGCGAGGCCCACAGCGAGCAGCATTACCAGCGCCTGGAGGCTTACGTGGCCCGGGCGCTGGCGGGGGAGAGCGTAACCTTCGAATTTGCCGAAACCAATATCAACGGCCAGGAACGCTACATGCTGCGCTCCTACGTGCCCAACCGCCTGGCCAACGGCGAGGTGGTGGGCATTTTCGTGCTGATCCGCGATATCACCGAGCGCCGTAACACCGCACAGGCGTTGCACCAGGCCTATCAGCACCTGGAGCAAAGGGTGCGCGAGCGCACTGCCGAACTGACCAGCCTCAATGACCAGTTGCTGCGTGAAATCGAGGAACGCAGCCGGGCCGAGTCGCGGCTGCGCGAGGCCAAGCGCGAGGCTGAGCAGGCCAACCTGTCGAAGACCAAGTTCCTTGCCGCAGTCAGCCACGACCTGCTGCAACCGCTGAACGCGGCGCGGCTGTTTACCAGCGCTTTGCTTGAAAACCGCGAGCCGCAAAACTGTGCTCACCTGGTGCGAAATGTCAGCAACTCGCTGGGAGATGTGGAGAGCCTGCTGGGCACCCTGGTGGACATTTCCAAGCTCGATGCCGGGGTGATCAAGGCCGATGTTGCCCCGTTCGCCCTCAGTGAACTGATGGACAACCTCGCTGCAGAATACGCCCAGGTGGCGCGTAGCGAGGGGCTGGCGCTGCACTTCGTGGGTTGTTCTGCCGTGGTGCGCAGTGACATCCAGTTGTTGGCGCGGATCCTGCGCAACCTGCTCAGCAATGCCATCCGCTACACCCGTAGCGGGCGCGTGGTGCTGGGTTGCCGGCGGCTGCGTGGCGGCCTGCGCATCGAAGTGTGGGACAGCGGCATTGGCATTGCCGAAGAGCACCTGGACGAGATGTTCCTGGAGTTCAAACGCGGTGATGTACAGCGCCCGGACCAGGACCGCGGGTTAGGCCTGGGCCTGGCGATCGTGGACAAGATTGCCGGCATTCTCGGCCACCGGATCCGTGTTCGTTCCTGGCTTGGCAAGGGTTCGGTATTTGCCGTCGAGGTGCCGTTGAGCACCACTGCCCCCAAGGCCCAGCCGAGCCAGGTAGTTTGCGAGCCGATGTTCGAGCGCCTGCGCGGGGCGCGGGTATGGGTACTGGATAATGACGCGGCGATCTGTGCTGGTATGCGCACCCTGCTGGAGGGTTGGGGCTGCAAGGTGATTACCGCGTTGTCGGAGGAAGACCTGGCACGCCAGGTGGACAATTATCATGCCGAGGCTGACCTGCTGATTGCCGACTACCACCTGGACAACGACTGCAACGGTGTCGACGCCGTGGCGCGGATCAATGCCCGACGTGCCCAGCCACTACCGGCGCTGATGATCACTGCCAACTACAGCAATGAACTCAAGCAGCAGATCCGCGAGCTTGGCCATACCTTGATGCACAAGCCGGTGCGGCCGTTGAAGCTGAAGACAGCGATGAGCCATTTGCTTGGTAGCAGTGTGGCGTAGCTGCTGGCCTCTTCGCGGCGGTTCGACGCCTCGATAAACCCGCTCCTACAAGGGACTGCGATCGTTGTAGGAGCGGGTTTACCCGCGAATAGGCCACAACAGGTCAACGCCGCAAGTAATCAGCGAAATCGATATCCCCAGCACTCAGGATCGCCTGCACCCGGTTATGCACGTTGAGCTTGCGCAATATCGCCGAAACATGCGCCTTGACCGTGGTTTCGGCAATATCCAGGGTGTAGGCGATCTGCTTGTTCGATTCGCCCTTGGTCATGCGCTCAAGTACCAGCAGCTGCTTGCGGGTCAGGGCCTGGAGCATTTCCGGCGGGAAGCTCGGCGCATCGTTGTGGCGCCGGCTGCTGCTGCTTTTCTGGGCGCGGATGATGTCGGGCGGCAGGTAGACATTGCCGTTGAGGATCTGCTCGATCGCTTCGATCATTTGTGAGCGCGGCGAAGACTTGGTGATGAAACCGACGGCACCGTAGGTAATGGCCTGCAGCACGATCTGCTTTTCCTGCTCGGCCGAAACGATCACCACCGGCGTGGTCGGGGCCTCGTTGCGCAAGGTGATCAGGCCATTGAGGCCATGCATGCCGGGCATGTTCAGGTCGAGCAGGATCAGGTCGAGGTCGTCATGCGCCTGGGTCAAGGCCAGGGCACTGTCCAGGTCGGCGGTTTCCATGACTTCGCTGCCTTGGAAACCATCGCTGATGACGTTGTGGATGGCTTCGCGAAACAGGGGGTGATCGTCGGCAATCAGAATTTTGTACATGGCCTTTTCACCTCGTTTTTATTGGATTGGGCGGGGCACGCGTTCGCAGGCGATGACTTCAGGGGAAGGGCTGCGGTTGCGCCGGCTGCACTGGCAGGTTGGCTTGCTGCCAGGCGTCCAGGCCGTCGCGGTACCAATACAAATTGGTATAGCCCAAGGCTTTCGCGCGTTTTACCGCGTTCCAGCTTAACCAGCAATCGGAGCGGCAGTAAAAGACCAGTGGTTGCTCCGGGTGCCTGGCAGTGGCTTTTTGCAGGTTACGCACGAAGTAGTCCTGCCAGGCCGGGCTCAGTACGCCGTCGCCGGTGTTGGCCAGCCACAGGCTGCCGGGGAGGTTGCTGTGCGGTTCGTCTTCGATGAAGCGGCCTTGCAGCCATTGGCGGCGATAGACGTCGATCAGTACCGGCTTGGGCTGTTGGCCCAGCAACCGCTGGAGTGTGTTGGTGTCGATGACCTGGCCGCCCGCGACCTGTTGCGGGGTTGGGCTGCGGTAGAGGCTGGTGCGATAGCCCTCGGTGGAGAACAGCGGCGCGGTATCGGCCTGGGCGATGCCCAGCGACAGGCTTAGCGAAAGCGCCGCCAGCGATAGGCGTGGCAGCCGGGGCAGGGCACGTGGCATGGGTATTTCCTTTTTGTTATAGGCCCATTACATGCCAGTGGCGGTGCTTTGTGAATGCGACGATAGACAGTAAATGCAGTACTAAAGTAGTAGATGGCTGGAGTAGCTTGCTGCTGATGTTTGCACAGTATCTGCATGCTGACGCGGCCCTTGTAGGAGCGGGTTCATCGAGGCGTCGAACCGCCGCGAACACCGGCATAGCCGGTGCCATCCACCGCGTCGCCTGCTTCGCGGGTGAACCCGCTCCCACAGGGGACTGCCAAATCCAAAGATTGCGGTCGATCAACGCGGCTTGCGCAGCGCCGCATGCTGGGGGTTGAAGGTGAGTATCGCCAGCAGCGTGAACAGTGCGGTCAACCCCAGGCACACCGCCAGCGCCAGCAGGTTCAGCCGCTCATACAGGGCAAACCGCACCAGCTCCACGGCGTGGGTAAACGGGTTCACCGCGCACAGCCAGTACAACCATTCGCTGGCCTCGCGCATCTTCCACAACGGGTACAACGCCGAAGACAGGAAAAACAGCGGGAAGATCACGAAGTTCATTACCCCGGCAAAGTTCTCCAGCTGGCGGATCGCGTTCGACAGCAGTAGCCCCAGGGCGCTGAGCATAAAGGCCACCAGCAGCAACGCCGGCAGCGCCAGCAGCAACCCCGCAGCCGGTGGTCGCACGCCATACACCCAGGCGATGGCCAGGAAGGCGTACACCTGCAGCAGCGATATCAACGAGGTCGCCAGCAGCTTGCTGCCCAGCAGGAATGGCCGCGGCAAGGGGCTGGTCAGCAGCACGCGCATGCTGCCCATCTCGCGGTCATAAACCATCGACAACGAACCCTGCATACCGTTGAACAGCAGGATCATGCAAGCCAGCCCCGGGATGATGTACACCTCGTAGGGGATGTAGGTGTCGTAGGGTTCGATGATCGCGATGCCCAGGGCTGCACGAAACCCGGCGGCAAACACCAGCAGCCACAGTAGCGGGCGCACCAGGGCGCTGAGCAGGCGTGTGCGCTGCAACACGAAGCGCAGCCATTCGCGCAGCATGATGCCGTTGAAACATTGCCAGTAAGCGTTCATCGGCCATGGGCTCCTGTGGGTGCACAGGTCAAGCGGGCAAAGGCATTGTCGAGGTCGCCGCCGTGCTCCAGGCTCAGCGCATCGGCTGTGCCGCTGGCCACCAGGCGCCCCTGATGCAGGATCAGCAGGTCATCGCTGGGCTGCACTTCGTCCAGCAGGTGGGTGGTCCACAGCACGCTCAGCTGCTGCTCGCGGCACAGCCGCCGCAGGTGCTGGTTGAGCGCCAGGCGGCTGGCCGGGTCAAGGCCGACACTGGCTTCGTCAAGCAACAGCAAGCGCGGCTCATGCAGCAGCGCGCGGGCAATTTCCACCCGGCGCCGATGGCCAATATTCAGCTCGCGAACACGATCGCCCCGGCGTTCGCCCAAGCCTTGGCGCGCCAGTTCGGCCTCGACCCGCAAATTGCTCAGGCGCCGCGACAGGCCATGCAGCGCGGCGTGGTAGCGCAGGTTCTGCTCGACGCTCAGGTCCAGGTCCAGGGTGCTTTGCTGAAACACCACGCCCAGCTGGCGCAAGGCCGGGCGTGCGGCATTGCGCAGCGAGCAGCCGCACACGCGGATGTCGCCATGCTGCAAGTCGTACAGGCGGGTGAGCAGGGCGATCAAGGTCGACTTGCCGGCGCCATTGGGGCCCAGCAACGCTGCGAAGCGCCCGGGCGCGAGGCTGAAACCGACCTGTTTGAGCGCTTCGCGCGGGCCATAGGCGAAGCTCACGTCACTGACTTCGAGGGCGTTCATGGCGTCACCACCACACCCCAAGGGTAGCGCCCGACCTTCACCGACTTGAGCACCTTGAGGTTTTTCGCATCAATCACCGAAACGTCGCCGCTGACCCCGTTGGTGGCCAGCAACTGGCTCTGGTCCGGGGTGAATGCCAGCTGCCAGACCCGCCGCCCGACCAGCAGGTAGTCGAGCACTTCATAAGTCTTGGCATCAATCACCGCCACATGGTTGGCCGGGCCCAGGGCGACGAAGGCGTACTTGCCATCTGCACTGAGCTTGATGCCCACCGGCTGGACCTTGTCCGGGTGCACGCCCTTGATCTGGAAGTTCAGGGTTTTCAGCACCTGGCGCGTGGCCACGTCAAGAATGGTCACCGTGCCGCCGATTTCCGCCGAGGCCCACAGCTTTGATCCGTCCTGGTTGAACTCGACGAAGCGCGGCCGCTGATCGACCAGGGTGCTGTCGGCCAGGGTCTGGGTGCTGGTGTCGATCCAGTGCAGCATGTTGGTGGTTTCGCTGGTGTTGACCGCCCACTTGCCATCCGGGCTTACCGCCATGCCCTCGGGTTCGATACCGACGTCGATCTGCCCCAGCACTTTGTCGGTCACGGTGTCGATCACCGTGACCAGCGCGTCGTCCTCGTTGGACACGTACAACCAGCGGTCGTTGGGATGCAGGGCGAACTGCTCGGGGTCCTTGCCGGAGGGCAGCTCCTTGATGATCTTGCGGGTGGCCACGTCCATCACCTGCACCCGGTCCGAATCGCTGGCGCAGATGTACAGCAGCTTTTTGTCGTGGGACAGCAGCAGGCCGCGCGGGCGCTGGCCTACCGGCAAGGTCTCGGTGACTTGCAGGGTTTGCATGTCGATCAAGCTGAGGCTGTTGTCTTTCTCGTTGGAGACCCAGGCGGTAGCGGCCATGGCGTGCCCGCTGGCCAGCGCCAGTGCGCTCGACAGCAGGCAGGGGTACAGCAGGGCCCGGGGGAAGAGGGGGCGGCGCATGGCGAATTCCTTATTGTTGTGTTTGTCGGCTCATGGGTAGCTGCAGGTCACTTCGGGCTTGTCGTAGCCCAGGCTGTCCATTTCGTTGAAGGGGTGCAGGAAGCCCTCCTGCGGCGAGGTGCTGACCAGGGCACGTGGCTGCACCAGCGGGATCGGTTGGCGCAGCTCGCCGTTCCATGGGCGGTAACTGAGCTTGCGGCCCTTGAAACCGTCCAGCGGCAATTGCTCGCTCAGCAGCAGTTGCTGCAGCGCGCGCGGTTCGGCCTGGCGCAGTTTGCTGACCGCGCTGGCAACGCTGCGCACGGCCATCCAGGCAGCGAAGTCGCGGTCGTTCATCCAGCGCCCGGCCTGGGCCTCGAAGCGCTTTTGCAGCTGTGCCGCGCCAAAGGTTTCCACGGTCTTGTGCCAGCCGGTGGGGGTCAGGCCCTGGGTGCCGGCGACCGGGCGCGGGTACCAGGTCTGGTAGGGCAGGTATTCGCCAAAGTCGCCGCGCTCGTCGGCCACCAGCACCACGTCGTACTCGGCGGTTTGCGTGAACAGCGGCATGTCGGCCTGGGCGCTGCGGCGCTGGTCGTTGTCGAAAGTCCAGGTTTTTTCCGCCACCAGCTGCACGCCAAAGCGTTTCACCGAGCGGCGCAGGGCGGCGGCGTAGGCCCGGTCGTCCTCGGTCTGGCCGACTACCAGCAGCGCCCGCTGCCATTTGCGCAGCACCAGGAACTGCACCAATGCATCGGCCAGCATGGCCCGGCCAGGCAAGCTGTGCAGCACATTGCCCAGGCACTGGTTGCTGCGCAGGCTGTCGTCGGGGCTGCCGGCATTGAACAGCAGGCTGTCGGGCAGGGCGGCAGACAGTGCGCGCAGGCTGCTTGCCGGCGCATTGACCACGAACAGGCGCAGGCCTTGGTCGTGCTGGGCCTTGGCCGCCTGCAGCAGTGCCTGGGGGCTGTCGACGTTGGCGCTGGCCAGCTGGAACTGCTGCTGCAGGAAGCGCCCGGTGCTGTTGCTGTCGACTATGGCCAGCTCGGCACCTTGCAGCCCGGCATCGGCGGGTTCGGGGATGATATTGGACAGCAGCGGGCCTGGGTCTGGGTGATAGCCCAGGTAGCCGATGCGTACTTGCAGCGGTTCTGCGGCCTGGCCCTGGGCGGCAGGCGCCAGGGGCGCAAGCAGCGCGGCGGCCAGGGCCAGCAGGCAGGTCAGGGCAAGGTGGGCAGGCTGGCGCATAAGGCAACTCCACGGCAGATGGCGCCAGCATAGGAAGCCTGCCGGGAGAGGGAAATATGCAGAAAGTAGCGCTGGGCCGGTACCAAGGTAGTAATTCCGCGCGGCTGTCGCGGTTTTACGATGGACCGCAGCGCCCCTGAAGAGAACCGCCCATGCGCCTGATCAACCTGTCTGCGCTGTGGCGCATCAACCTTTGGGTCACAGGCTGCTTTGCCCTGGTGACAGTGGCCTGTGCCGGAGTGCTGCTACACCAGGCGGTGGCCGATGTCGAGCGAGAGCTGCAGTCTGCCGAAGCCGTGGTGACCTACCTTGCCGATAGCGCCGAACGCGACCCGGCCAGCCTGCAACCCAGCCTGACGCAGAACCTGCGCCACGTGCGGGTGCACTGGCTGGTACCGGGGCAGGCAGCGCGCCTGCCAGGCGCAGCCGGTGTCGATGCCTGGCTGGGCCGCCAGCTGTTCGGCGAACGCCACCACAGCGGCCGGCTGCTGGAGCTGGGTGACGGGCGCAGGGTGCTGATAGCCGTGGATGCGCGGGATGAAATCGATGAGGTCTGGGACTCGCTGCAACAACTGCTGAGCCTCTGCGGCCTGGCCTTGTTGTTGAGCCTGCTGACCATCCGCTGGGCGGTACGTCGGGCCATGGGCTTGCTGGATGAACTGCTGGGGGCATTGCGCCAGGTTTCGGCAGGGCAGCTGACGGGGCGCCTGCGCGAGCAAGGCCTGCCGGAAGCGCGCCAGCTGGCGGAGCACTTCAACCGCATGGTCGCGAACCTGCAGCAGGCGCATGCCGACAATACCCAACTGACCCAGGCCCTGCTGGCGGTGCAGGAGCAGGAACGTACCCGGCTGGCGCAGACCCTGCACGATGATCTCGGGCAATACCTGGCCGGTATCCGCGCCCAGGGTTGCCTGCTGCGCATGGCCGCCGACCAGCCCACGGTGGTGAAGCAGACCGCGCAGGCCCTGGAACTCAACTGCGAACGCCTGCAGCAAGGCTTCCGGGCCTTGGTGCATGACCTGTATCCGGTAGCCCTGCAGCACATGCCACTGGCTGAAGCCTTTGGCGTGTTGGTCGACCAGTGGCAGGCCAGCCAGGGCATCGCTTGCCGCTTGCGGGTTGGCGAGCATTTGCCGGTGCTGCCTGGGGCGAGCAGGACGCATTTGTACCGGCTGCTGCAGGAGGCGCTGACCAACGTCGCCCGGCATGCCGGTGCCAGCCAGGTGCAGGTGCGCCTGCAGCGCAGCGCCAAGGGCTTGCGCCTGTTCGTGCGTGACAATGGCTGCGGTGCACAGCAACCCCAGCGCCCCGGGGTGGGCCTGCACTCGATGGCCGAGCGCGCCCGCAGCCTGGGCGGTGATTTGCGCATCCTCAGCCGCCCGGGTGGCGGCTGGGCGCTGGCCCTGAACATTCCCAAGGAGGTGTGATGAATATCGTATTGGTCGATGACCATGCCGTGGTCCGCCAGGGCTATGCCAGCCTGTTGCGGGCGGTGTTGCCGACAATGCAGGTGCGCGAGGCCGCCAGTGGCGAAGAGGCGCTGGCCCGGGTGCAGGAGCAGGTACCCAATCTGGTGATCATGGACTTCGGCCTGCCGGGCATCAGCGGGCTGGAAACCACCCGCCGCCTGCGCCAGCGCCTGCCGCAGCTGCGGGTATTGTTTTTCAGCATGCACGACGAGCTGCCGCTGGTGCGCCAGGCGCTGGAGGCGGGCGCTTCGGGCTACCTGACCAAGAACTCGGCACCCGAGGTGCTGATCGAGGCGGTGCAGCGGGTGCTGGCCGGGCATGCCTACATTGAGCAGCCGTTGGCCACGCAGTTGGCCTGCACCTCGCAACAGAACGAACGCGACCCGCGCCTGCAGCGCATGACCCAGCGTGAGCTGGAGATTTTCGTGATGCTGGCCAAGGGCACTCCGGCGCGGGTGATTGCCGAGCAGCTGTGCATCAGCGCCAAGACCGTGTCCAACCATTTGACCTTGCTCAAGAGCAAGTTGCAGGTGAGTTCGCATGCCGAGCTGGTGCACCTGGGGATTGATCTGGGGGTGGTGCGGGTGGCGGGGTAGCGTTTCAGCACCTCTCTCACAGCATTAGCAGGGCCCCTGTGGGAGCGGGTTCACCCGCGAACACCGGCGAAGCCGGTGCTATGTATCGCGTGAGCTTCTTCGCGGGTAAACCCGCTCCCACAGGAGAGGAGAGTGGCTTCATCATTTATCCCAGGTTTCAGGGCAGCCCGTGCACTCCTCCATGTTGGCCTCCTGAAAATTCCCGTAGTGCTGCCGCGCCCCGCGCAGATCGGCGCGGGCCAGGTTGCTCTGGCCGAACTTGGCTTCCTGCAGGTTGGCATCGCCCAGGTTGGCCCCTTGCAGGTCGGCCTTGCTCAACCACGCCATCTCCAGGTCCGCCGCCTGCAGGTTGGCCTGCTGCAGCTTGGCCCCCGATAGCCGGGCAAACTGCAGGTAGGCCGCGCTGAGGTCGGCTTGCTCGAACTGTGCCCCCTGGGCGAACAAGCCCCAACCCTGGATGGCCACCAGCCGGCTATGGCTCAGGTCGGCCAGGCGCAGGTTGCTTTGCTGCAGGCTGGCGCGGGTCAGGTTGGCGCCTTGCAGGCGGGCCTTTTCCAGGTTGGCCAGGTCCAGCTGGGCGTGGCGCAGGTCGGCATCGCGCAGGTCGGCGCCGGCCAGGTTCATCTTGCGCAGGTCCTGGTTGGCCAGGTTGGCGCCGCGCAGGTTGGCACCTGGGCACTGGCTGGCTTCGGCAATGATGCAGCCGTTGATGGTCAGGGGGATATCGTTGCCATCGTCATCAGTATTTGCCGCCAGGGCCGGAGAGAGTAGCAACAGCAGGGCGAAGGGCAGGTAGTTCATCGCGAAAGGCTCTCGACAGAAAACGGGCAAAACGGGGAGGGGCACAGGCCGCTCCCCGCTGCAGGTCACCGCTGTGCGGTCTTGTTGTCCCAGCTCGGGATCTTGAACACCCAGAACGAGCCACCCTGGGCCACCGGCTTGGTCAGCTCGGCCATGTCGCCGCCCCACAGCGGCACCGCGCCGCCATAACCGACGGTGACGCCGATGTACTGCTCGCCGTCCTGTTCCCAGGTGATCGGCGGCGAGACGATGCCGCTGCCGGTCTGGAACTTCCACAGCTCCTTGCCCGTCTTGGCGTCGAAGGCCTTGAAAAAGCCATCGCCGGTGCCGGTGAACACCAGGTTACCCTTGGTTGCCAGCACGCCGGCCCACAGCGGCAGGTGCTCCTTGTGCTCCCACACCAGCTTGCCGGTAGTCGGGTCCATGGCGCGCAAGGTACCGACGTGGTCGTCGTACATGCGCTTGATGCGGAACCCCATGCCCAGGTAGGCAGAGCCTTTCTTGTAGTTCACTTCCTCGGTCCAGTACTCCTCTTTCCACTGGTTGCCGGGGATGTAGAACAGGCCGGTTTCCTGGCTGTAGGCCATGGGGTTCCAGTTCTTGCCACCGAGGAACGGCGGCGAGACCTCAACCGGCTTGCCCTTGGTTTCACCCGGCAGCGGCTTGGCCGGGCGTTGGCCGGGGTTTTCCACCGGGCGCCCGGTCTTCAGGTCGATGTGGCTGGCCCAGGTGATGTTGTCGACGAAGGGGAAGGCGTTCTGCAACTTGCCGTTGTTGCGGTCGACCACGTAGAAGAAGCCGTTGCGGTCGGCGTGGCCGGTGGCCTTGACCACTTTGCCGTCCTTGTCCTTGTAGTCGAACAGCACCAGTTCGTTGTTGCCGGAGAAATCCCAGGCATCGTTGGGGGTGTGCTGGTAGAACCATTTGACCTCGCCGGTGCTCGGGTCGACGCCGACCTGGCCGGAGGTGTACAGGCTGTCGAAGTCATGCGGGTTGCCGTCTTTCGAGGTGCGTGCCCAAGTGTTCCATGGGCCCGGGTTGCCGGCGCCGACAATGATGGTGTTGGTTTCGGGGTCGAAGCTGGCGCTTTGCCAAGGGGCACCACCGCCGTGGCTCCAGGCTTCGACCTTGCCGGTTGCGGTGGTCGGGTCGTCCGGCCAGGACGGCGCCTTGACGTCGCCGGTCGGGGTGCTGTCCTTGCCGTTCAGGCGGCCCATATGGCCCTCGACGAAGGGCCGCATCCACACCTCGTCGCCGGTGTCCGGGTCGCGCGCGAACAACTGGCCGACCACGCCAAACTCATCACCGGAGCTGCCGTGGATCAGCAGTACCTTGCCGCTGGTCTTGTCCTTGATCAGCACCGGGGCGCCGGTCATGGTGTAGCCGGCGCTGTGGTCGCCGAACTTCTTGTTCCACACCACCTTGCCGGTGTGCTTGTCGAGGGCGATGACCCGCGCGTCGAGGGTGCCGAAGTAGATCTTGTCGCCGTAGATGGCCGCGCCACGGTTGACCACGTCACAGCACGGGCGAATGTTGTCGGGCAGGCGGTGGTTGTAGGTCCACAGGCGCTTGCCGGTCTTGGCATCGAGGGCGAATACCCGCGAGTACGAGCCGGTAACGTAGACCACGCCATCGCTGACGATGGCCTGCGATTCCTGGCCGCGCTGCTTCTCGTCGCCGAATGAGTAGGACCAGGCCGGGGTCAGCTTGAACACGTTCTTGTCATTGACCTGGGCCAGCGGGCTCCAGCGCTGGGCGTTGGTGCCCATGCCGTATTGCAGCACGTCGTTGGTGGTGAGGTGGTCGTTGGCGATGTCTTCCCAGCTGACATTCTTGCCGGCAGGTGCCGCAGGGGTGGTGGCCGCTGTTGCCACAGTGCCCAGGGCCAGGCTGCCGGCCATCAGCAGCACGCGCACGCTCAGGGCCAGAGGGGAAAGGGCGGGTAGCGATCTTATTGTCATGGTTGCAGTTCCCAGTGGAGGTTTTGGCCTGCACAGGGTGGGGCGTGGCGGCAGTTGCGGGATACGGAAAAAGTCCCGCCCTTGCCGGGAAGAGTTCCCGGCAGGCACCTCATTTGGCCCTTCGCCACAAGCCCTACTACCAAGGGAGTAAGGCCCGGCCACCAAAGCAGCATTCGGCCGCCTGCGGGGTGTTTTTAAGATGGCGGCACGGCCTCTGTGGTTGAGGCTTTGCGTGCAATGGTGAGGGCATAACAATGACAACAAAACGCAATGTGTTGCTTGCTGCAGGCCTGCTGGCCGGCGCGGTGTTGACCGGTACGGCCTGGGCCCATGGCAACGTGGTCCCGCAGGCGGTGGAGACCAAAGGCCTGACCCCGATCAAGGACGCTGGCGTGAGCCTGGACGGCGACGGCTGGGCGGCGGTCAACCCCTATCGCACCTCACCCGAGCACGACAAGGCCGTGGAAATCGGCGCCTCGGCCTACAACCAGAACTGCGCGGCCTGCCATGGCCTGGAAGCCAAGTCTGGCGGCATTGCCCCCGACCTGCGCATGCTCGATGCCGGCGACGCTGGCGATGAATGGTTCGTCGAGCGCGTGCGCCATGGCGCGGTTCGCGACGGACGCGTGTACATGCCGAAGATGGCCGACTACCTGAGCCAGGAAGCCTTGTGGGCGGTGCGCACCTACCTGGACAGCGTGCACGTCGAGGAGTAACGGCCATGCGCCTGATGGCGGTGCTGTTCAGTGGCCTGCTGCTGTGGTGCGCGGCAGCCCAGGCGCAAGTGCGCAACTACGACGCGATCATCGCCGCCGGTGAGTTGAAGGTGGCGGTGTACAAGGATTTTGCGCCCTACAGTTTCCAGGACCATGGCAAGCCGCGTGGTGTCGATGTGGAGCTGGCGCAGGCGCTGGCCGAGGCCATGGGCGTGCGCCTGCAACTGATCTGGGCGCCGCCCGGGGAAAAGCTCGACGACGACCTGCGCGACTACATCTGGCGCGGCAGCCCGCTGCGCCACCAGCAGTTGGCCGACCTGATGATGCGGGTGCCGTACGACCACGATTACGCACAGAAGCGCAACGAACTGGGTGAGCTGGAAAACGCCCAGGTGGTGATGTTCGGCCCCTATCAGGAAGAGCGCTGGCAAGTGGCCTATGACCGTCGCCGGCTGGCCTCGGTGGCCAGTGTCGCGGTGTTCCAGCAGCACCCGATCGGCGTCGAAGTGGACAGCGTGCCGTCGTTCTACCTGACCTCGGTGTTCAACGGCATGCTCAGCGCCAGGACCCATCATTACCCCAGCATGCAGCAGGCATTCACGGCCATGCAGGCTGGCCAGGTGGACGCGGTGATGGCCATGCGTGGCGAGGTCGACTGGCAGTTGCACCAGGCCGCCGACCCGCAACTGGCATTGGCGGAGAACGCCTACCCGAATTTGGGCAAGCAAGCCTGGGAGATCGGCATGGCGGTGCATGAGAGCAACCGGCAGCTGGCTTATGCGGTGGAGGAGGCGCTTGAGGCGCTGATTCGTGATGGGCGGCTGAAGACGATTTATGCCAATTACGGCCTGCGCTACGTGGTGCCAGAGATGTACCAATAAAAAATGTCCAGGCCTGTGGGTTCGCAAAGGCAACATAACCCCTGTGGGAGCGGCTTCAGCCGCGAAGCAAGCGACGCGGTGGATGGCACCGGCTTTGCCGGTGTTCGCGGCTGAAGCCGCTCCCACAGGGGGCCGGCAAGCCTGAAAACCATTTGTTGATCCATGGGAGCGGATCATGAGCCTGAGAGCAACTTTCCTGCTGGCCTGCTGGCTACCCTGGGCCGCCCAGGCCCTGGCCAGCGAGCCGAGCGCCAACAAAGATCCGGTACCGTCGGTAATGTGGGACTTCTACCACAAGCAGCTGCTGGACCAGGCCGCGTTCGTCTTCGATGACCGGGTAAAGCTGCTGGCGCCGCCGTTTGCCGAGGATGCGCGGCAGGTGCCGCTGGAGATCGACGCCCGGGCGTTCACCGGCGAGGTGGTGCGCATCCTTGCCTGGGCCGAACTCAACCCGCTGCCGCGCATTGTCGACTTTGCGCCCGGCGAGCGGGTGCTGCCCTGGTTGTCGATCCGCATCCGCATCGAACAGGCTACGCCGCTGCGTGCTGCCGTGCTGACACGCGATGGCCTGTGGCATGTCGGCTCGACCTTGATCGATGCCGCCGGCGGCGGCTGTACCGCGCCCAGCGTGGTGCGCACCCTGCCTGGCTGGGAGGAACACCTCGGCGAGGTGCTGGGTGGGCGCTACCCGCGCGGCGACAGCAGCCGCTTGCGCCTGCAGGTGGCCCACCCGATGGACAACGGCCTGGTCAGCGGCATTCCCGAATTCTTCCTCAACCATGCCGAGTTGCAAGGCGCCGACGGCCAGCGCTTGGCCAGCCTTGAGCTGTACCCGGCGGTCAGCGAAAACCCCAACCTGGGCTTTGATATTCAGGGCGCCGGGCCGACCCGGCTGCTGTTGCAGGATAACAGTGGCAACCAGTTCGAGGCGGCGGTGCCCTGAGCACCTTGCCAGACTTCCCCTGACCCGAGGCGCCCGTCATGCGTTGGATCCCGCTGTTACTGTTGTGCCTGGGGCTGCCGGCCCAGGCTGACCTGGACTACCGGCTCACGCCCCGGCAGATCGCTGCGGGCACATGGCTGCTGGAAGGCAGCACCGACAATTTCGCCAAGGCCAATGGCGGCAATGTGGTCAACACCGCGTTCATCGTTACCGACAGCGGTGTGGTTGTGATCGACAGCGGGCCGTCGAAACGTTACGGCGAAGCGCTGCGCCAGGCCATCGCTGCCACCACCGACAAGCCGGTGATCGAAGTGCTGTTGACCCATCATCACCCTGACCATGTGCTGGGCAACCAGGCTTTCGCCGATGTACCCATCGGCGCCCTGGCCGGCACCGGTGAGTTGTTGCGCCAGCAAGGTGATGCCATGGCCGAGAACATGTACCGCCTGGTTGGCGACTGGATGCGCGGTACCGAGGTGGTACTGCCGACCCGGGTAGTGGAGCCAGGCGTGCATGAGGTGGGCGGGCACCGGCTGCGCTTGCTGGGGCTGGGCGGGCATACCGGCGCCGACCTGGCGATTCTCGATGAAAAGACTGGCGTGCTGTTTGCGGGTGACCTGGTGTTCTACGAGCGAGCGCTGACTACGCCCAACAGCCCGGGGCTGGAGGTTTGGCTCAAGGACCTGGATACCTTGCAGGCGCTGCCCTGGAAGCAGCTTGTGCCCGGGCATGGCCCGGTGGCCAGCGATGCGCAGCCGTTTGTGCAGATGCGCGATTACCTCGGTTGGCTGGATGGCCTGATGCGTGACGGCGCCGCGCGTGGCGATGACATGGCCGAGATGATCCGCAGCCCGATCCCTGAGCGGTTTGCCCGGATCAGCCTGACCCGTTATGAGCTGATTCGCAGTGTCAGCCACCTGTATCCCCGCTACGAGCGCCAACAACTCCAGCGCGTCGATACCAAGCCCTGACGCGGTCCCCTGTAGGAGCGGCCTTGCGTCGCGATGGGCTGCGCAGCAGCCCCAAAATTTGCGCATCATGCAAGATTGCCGGGGCCGCTGCGCGCCCCATCGCGACGCAAGGCCGCTCCTACAGAGGACCGCGCAGGGCAGCTGCTACCAAGGAACTAGAAAACTCCGCATTCCTGGCAATTGTTGGCGAACAGGCCCCGACCAAGAATTCTCGGCACGCCGGGAAATTTTCCCGGGCACAACAAAAAAACCAAAGGTAGCCGTCATGACCCGATCCCCACGCCGTCCCGTGTTCGCCGTGAGCCTGGTGCTCAGCGCCATGCTGCTTGCCGGCGCAGCCCACGCCGCTGTCAGCAATGAAGAAATCCTCCAGGACCCGAAGAACCCGCAGCAGATCGTGACCAATGGCCTGGGCGTGCAGGGCCAGCGCTACAGCCCGTTGGACCTGCTCAACGCCAACAACGTCAAGGAGCTGCGCCCGGTCTGGGCGTTTTCCTTCGGCGGTGAGAAGCAGCGCGGCCAGCAGGCCCAGCCGCTGATCAAGGACGGGGTGATGTACCTGACCGGCTCTTACTCGCGGGTGTTTGCCGTGGACGCGCGCACTGGCAAGAAGCTGTGGCAATACGATGCACGCCTGCCGGATGACATCCGCCCATGCTGCGACGTGATCAACCGCGGCGTGGCGCTGTACGGTGACCTGGTGTTCTTCGGCACCCTCGACGCCAAGCTGGTGGCGCTGAACAAGGACACCGGCAAGGTGGTATGGAGCAAGAAAGTGGCTGACCACAAGGAAGGCTACTCCATCAGTGCCGCGCCGATGATCGTCAACGGCAAGCTGATCACCGGCGTGGCCGGCGGCGAGTTTGGCGTGGTGGGCAAGATCCAGGCCTACAACCCTGAGAACGGCGAGCTGCTGTGGATGCGCCCCACCGTGGAAGGGCACATGGGCTACGTGTACAAGGACGGCAAGGCGATCGAGAACGGTATATCCGGCGGCGAGGCCGGCAAGACCTGGCCCGGCGACCTGTGGAAGACCGGTGGCGCAGCGCCTTGGCTGGGCGGTTACTACGACCCGGAAACCAACCTGATCCTGTTCGGCACCGGCAACCCAGCGCCGTGGAACTCGCACCTGCGCCCCGGCGACAACCTGTATTCCTCGTCGCGCCTGGCCCTTAACCCGGACGACGGCACCATCAAGTGGCACTTCCAGAGCACGCCGCATGACGGCTGGGACTTCGACGGCGTCAACGAGTTGATCTCGTTCAACTACAAGGACGGCGGCAAGGAGGTCAAGGCAGCCGCCACGGCCGACCGTAACGGCTTCTTCTACGTGCTGGACCGCACCAACGGCAAGTTCATCCGCGGCTTCCCCTTTGTCGACAAGATCACCTGGGCCACCGGCCTGGACAAGGACGGCCGGCCGATCTACAACGAGGCCAGCCGCCCGGGGGCGCCGGGTAGCGAGGCCAAAGGCAGCTCGGTGTTCGTCGCCCCGGCCTTCCTCGGGGCCAAGAACTGGATGCCGATGGCCTACAACAAGGACACCGGGCTGTTCTACGTGCCGTCCAACGAGTGGGGCATGGATATCTGGAACGAAGGCATCGCCTACAAGAAGGGCGCGGCGTTCCTTGGTGCCGGCTTCACCATCAAGCCGCTTAACGAAGACTACATCGGCGTGCTGCGCGCCATCGACCCGGTCAGTGGCAAGGAAGTGTGGCGTCACAAGAACTACGCGCCATTGTGGGGCGGGGTGCTGACCACCAAGGGCAACCTGGTGTTCACAGGCACCCCGGAAGGCTTCCTGCAGGCGTTCAATGCCAAGACCGGCGACAAGGTCTGGGAGTTCCAGACTGGCTCCGGCGTGCTCGGCTCGCCGGTCACCTGGGAAATGGACGGCGAGCAGTACGTTTCGGTGGTCTCCGGCTGGGGCGGCGCGGTGCCGCTGTGGGGCGGTGAAGTGGCCAAGCGGGTCAAGGACTTCAACCAGGGCGGCATGCTCTGGACCTTCAAGCTGCCCAAGCAACTGCAGCAAACGGCCAGCGCCAAGCCGTAACGCCCAACCCCTGCCGCTTGCTGCGAGCGACCTGGCGGCAAGCGGCCCTACTACCAAATGACGAGAGCCCCGCTGCCAACGATGCATTCGCCCGGCAGGCGGGGCTTTTTACCATCGGTCCATCGCCTGTCGTGGGACAGGCATCGACCCGCAGAGGCTCAGCATGATCTACGCACAACCCGGAACCCCAGGCGCCATCGTGTCCTTCAAGCCACGCTACGGCAATTTCATCAACGGCGAATTCGTCGCGCCGTTGGCGGGCCAGTACTTCACCAACAGCTCGCCGGTCAATGGCCAGCCGATTGCCGAATTCCCGCGCTCCACAGCCCAGGACATCGAGCGGGCGCTGGATGCCGCGCATGGTGCCGCTGAAGCCTGGGGCAAGACCTCGGTGCAGGACCGCGCCCTGATGCTGCTGAAGATCGCCGACCGCATCGAGCAGAACCTGGAAGTGCTCGCCGTCACCGAAAGCTGGGACAACGGCAAGGCTGTACGTGAAACCTTGAATGCCGACGTGCCGCTGGCAGCGGACCACTTCCGTTACTTCGCCGGTTGCATCCGCGCCCAGGAGGGCGGGGCAGCAGAGATCAACGAGGGCACCGTGGCTTATCACATCCACGAGCCGCTGGGTGTGGTGGGGCAGATCATCCCGTGGAACTTCCCGCTGCTGATGGCCGCCTGGAAGCTTGCCCCGGCACTGGCGGCTGGCAATTGCGTGGTGCTCAAGCCCGCCGAGCAGACGCCACTGTCGATCACCATTTTTGCCGAACTGATTGCCGACCTGCTGCCCGCAGGCGTGTTGAACATCGTCCAAGGGTTTGGCCGTGAAGCGGGCGAGGCCCTGGCCACCAGCAAGCGCATTGCCAAGATCGCCTTCACCGGCTCCACACCGGTGGGCTCGCACATCATGAAGTGCGCGGCCGAGAACATCATCCCGTCTACCGTGGAGCTGGGCGGCAAGTCGCCGAACATCTTCTTCGAAGACATCATGCAGGCCGAGCCCGCGTTCATCGAAAAGGCCGCCGAAGGCCTGGTGCTGGCGTTCTTCAACCAGGGCGAGGTGTGCACCTGCCCATCCCGGGCGCTGATCCAGGAATCGATCTACGAGCCGTTCATGGCCGAGGTAATGAAGAAGATCGCCAAGATCACCCGCGGCAACCCGCTGGACACCGAGACCATGGTCGGTGCCCAAGCCTCGGAGCAGCAATACGACAAGATCCTTTCCTACCTGCAGATTGCCCGGGAGGAGGGCGCACAGCTGCTCACCGGCGGTGCTGCCGAGCGGCTGCAGGGTGACCTCGCCAGCGGATACTACATTCAGCCGACCTTGCTCAAGGGCAACAACAAGATGCGGGTGTTCCAGGAAGAAATCTTCGGCCCGGTGGTGGGTGTGACCACCTTCAAGGACGAAGCCGAAGCCCTGGCCATTGCCAACGACAGCGAATTCGGCCTGGGCGCAGGCTTGTGGACCCGCGACATCAACCGCGCCTACCGCATGGGCCGGGCGATCCAGGCCGGGCGCGTGTGGACCAACTGCTACCACCTGTACCCGGCGCATGCAGCGTTTGGTGGCTACAAGAAGTCCGGGGTAGGCCGTGAGACCCACAAGATGATGCTCGACCATTATCAGCAGACCAAGAACTTGCTGGTGAGCTACGACATCAACCCGTTGGGCTTCTTCTAAAGCGCCCAGCTGATCGGCTAACGCGGTCAGTTGTAGGAGCGGCCTTGTGTCGCGAAAGCCGCTCCTACAGGAACCCCGCAGGCCTGCGGGCAGCGCTGTACCTGTGGGAGCGGGTTTATCGAGGCGTCGAACCGCCGCGAAGAGGCCGGCACTGCTCCTACCAACGCACCCCGCAACCTCGTTCCAAAGTAGCATTCGCCCCCGCTGCCCCCCATGCATTAATGCCTCTACCGGAATCGCCCGGCACAAGAAGAGGAATTGCCCCATGTGGACTAAACCCGCCTTTACCGACCTGCGCATTGGCTTTGAAGTGACCATGTATTTCGCCAATCGCTGATGTCCTTCCGGCCATCCTTGCGATGGCCGGGTCTTCAACCTGGATGCCCCTGTGAATTTGATCGATCGGCAGCAGGCCATGGCTTTGGCCCGAGGCTTCCGCCTATGCTGGGAGCCGCGCCAGGCCTGCCATGTGCTGCTGCACCCTGGGGGCATCATCGAACTCAACGCCAGTGCCGGCTGGGTACTGGAGCTGCTGGACGGCCACAGCAGCGTGGCAACCATCATCGACCGCCTGGCGCAGCGCTTTCCCGGCGTGGCAGGGCTCGACGAGGATGTACTGGCGTTCCTGGAGGTGGCCCGCGCCAAGTCGTGGATCGAATGAACCACCGCCCCGCTTTGGTCTGGTTGCTTTCGCTGCGGGATGCTTTACGCTGGCGGTTACCTTCCAGAACAATAAGAACAGGCTTTACGATGAGCCAGAGTTTCAGCCCGCTTCGCAAGTTCGTTTCGCCTGAAATCATCTTCGGTGCCGGCTGCCGGCACAATGTCGCCAATTACGCCAAGACCTTCGGTGCGCGCAAGGTGCTGGTGGTCAGCGACCCCGGCGTTATTGCCGCCGGTTGGGTGGCAGACGTGGAGGCCAGCCTGCAGGCCCAGGGCATCGACTACTGCCTGTACAGCGCCGTATCGCCCAACCCGCGGGTCGAAGAGGTAATGCTCGGCGCCGAGATCTACCGGCAAAACCACTGCGACGTGATCGTCGCCGTCGGTGGCGGCAGCCCGATGGACTGCGGCAAGGCCATCGGCATCGTGGTCGCCCATGGGCGCAGCATTCTTGAGTTCGAAGGCGTGGACATGATCCGCGTACCCAGCCCGCCGCTGATCCTGATCCCCACCACCGCCGGCACTTCGGCCGACGTGTCGCAGTTCGTGATCATTTCCAACCAGCAGGAACGCATGAAGTTCTCCATCGTCAGCAAGGCGGTGGTGCCGGACGTGTCGCTGATCGACCCGCAAACCACCCTGAGCATGGACCCGTTCCTGTCAGCCTGCACCGGTATCGATGCGCTGGTGCATGCCATCGAAGCCTTCGTTTCCACTGGCCACGGCCCGCTGACCGACCCCCATGCCCTGGAAGCCATGCGCCTGATCAATGGCAACCTGGTGGAAATGATCGCCAACCCGACCGATATCGCCCTGCGCGAGAAAATCATGCTGGGCAGCATGCAGGCGGGGCTGGCGTTCTCCAACGCCATTCTTGGCGCGGTGCACGCCATGTCGCACAGCCTGGGCGGCTTCCTCGACTTGCCACATGGCTTGTGCAACGCCGTGCTGGTGGAGCACGTGGTGGCGTTCAACTACAGCTCGGCGCCGGAGCGTTTCAAGGTGATTGCCGAGGTATTCGGCATCGACTGCCGCGGCCTCAACCACCGGCAGATCTGCGGGCGCCTGGTGGAGCACTTGATCGCACTGAAGCACGCCATCGGCTTCCATGAAACCTTGGGCCTGCACGGGGTACGCACCTCGGATATTCCGTTCCTGTCGCAACATGCAATGGATGACCCGTGCATCCTCACCAACCCTCGCGCATCCAGCCAGCGAGATGTCGAGGTGGTTTATGGCGAGGCCCTCTGACGAGCAGCAGCGGGCGCTGGCCGGGCTGCTGGGGCTGGGTGACCACTCGGCGCGCAAAAGCCATTACCCGGAGCTGGCGGCCCGCCTGGAAGAGCTGGAGGCCGAACGCAACCGTTACAAATGGCTGTTCGAAAATGCCGTGCACGGGATTTTCCAGGCCAGCCTGCAGGACGGCATGCGTGCCGCCAACCCGGCGCTGGCGCGCATGCTGGGTTATGACGACCCACAAGCAGTGCTGTTTTCCCTGACTGACCTGGCGGCCAACCTGTTTGACGGTGGCGCCGAAGAGCTGCAGGCGATCACATTGATCCTCGCCCGTGAGCGCAGCCTGCACGGTTATGAGACCCGCTTGCGGCGCAAGGACGGCAGCCACCTCGATGTACTGATGAACCTGCTGCTAAAGCCTGGCCAGGAAGGGCTGGTGGAAGGGTTTGTCGCCGATATCACTGAGCGCAAACAGGCCCAGCAGCGCCTGCAGCAGCTCAATGACGAACTGGAGCAACGGGTCGCTGCGCGCACTGATGAATTGCTTGAGGCCCGCGATGCTGCCGAAGCCGCCAACCGCAGCAAGGACAAGTACCTCGCTGCCGCCAGCCATGATTTGCTGCAACCGCTAAACGCCGCCCGCCTGCTGATCTCGACCTTGCGCGAGCGACCATTGCCAGACGCCGAGCATGTGCTCGTAGAGCGTACCCACCAGGCCCTGGAGGGTGCCGAAGACCTGCTGACCGACCTGTTGGACATTTCCCGGCTCGACCAGGCAGCGGTCAAGCCGGATGTGGCCCTGTACCGCCTCGACGAGCTGTTTGCGCCGCTGGTCTCGGAGTTTCGCTCGGTGGCCGACGCCGCAGGCCTTAGCCTGCATGCCCGTATAGCCGACTATGCCATCAACACCGACCTGCGGCTGCTGACGCGCATTCTGCGCAACTTCCTCAGCAATGCCTGCCGTTACACCGACGAGGGCAGGATCCTGCTTGGGGCCAGGCGCCGCGGTAGCCATTTGCGGCTGGAAGTATGGGATACCGGGCGGGGCATTGCGCAGGATCGTTTGCAGGCCATTTTCCTTGAATTCAACCAGCTGGATGTCGGCCGCGCTGCGGATCGCAAGGGCGTGGGTCTGGGGCTGGCCATCGTCGAGCGGATTGCCAAGATTCTCGGCTACCGGATCGAAGTTCGGTCATGGCCGGGGCGCGGCTCGATGTTCAGCATCGAAGTACCGCTTGGCAAAGAGGTGCCGCTGCCCGTCCACCAGGCTGTGCCGCTGCCAAGCGCCGGCAACCCGCTGCCGGGCCGCCGCCTGCTGGTGCTGGACAATGAGGTGAGCATCCTCGAAAGCATGGGCGCGCTGCTGGGGCAGTGGGGTTGTGAAGTGGTAACCGCAACCGATCAGGAGACTGCGTTGCTGGGGTTGCAGGGGCGGGCACCGGAACTGATCCTGGCGGACTTCCACCTGGACCATGGTGTGGTGGGCTGCGATGTGGTCAGGCACCTGCGCGAACATTTTGCCGCGGCCATTCCTGCGGTGATCATTACCGCCGACCGCAGTGACCAGTGCCGGCGCTCATTGCAAAAGCTCGGCGCGCCGTTGCTGAACAAACCGGTCAAACCGGGCAAATTGCGCGCGGTGTTGAGCCAGTTGCTGGGGTAAAGCAGGTTTGCGCGGTCCCCTGTAGGAGCGGCCTTGTGTCGCGATCGGGCTGCGAAGCAGCCCCACCAATTTGTGCATTTACGCTGAAATCCTGGGGCTGCTTCGCAGCCCGATCGCGACACAAGGCCGCTCCTACAAAGGGCCGCGTTCACCATGCGGAACGCTGGCGCCCGTTTTCATTGCCTACCGTCAATCTTGTCATGCCTCTATCATTCAACCCTCACAGCCCTCACAACAGGGCCGTTTCAGGACAATCGCAAACAGGAGTTTCCATGGCAGAGCGAGCAATCCACGCGTCCTATGCAGGCGTGGCGTACCAAGTGAACATTACCGATGGCCAACATCAGTGGGCCAGTGATGTTGCCACCCAGGCGGGTGGCAGCGATGCCGGGCCGTCGCCCCATGAGCTGTTGCTCTCATCGCTGGGGGCCTGTACTTCGATCACCATTGCCATGTACGCCCAGCGCAAGGAAATGCCGCTGGAAGGCATCGATGTGGACATCAGCATCGAGCAGGAACAGCTGGGGCGTGAACCCAAGCTGCAGATCTCTCGCGAAATCAGCCTGCGCGGGGCGCTAAGCGACGAACAACGCGCGCGCTTGCTGGAAATTGCCAATGCCTGCCCCATTCACAAGGTGTTGAGCGGCGAAATCATCATTACCAGCAAACTACGCACCGCGAACTAGAGCAATCAAAGCCGGCTGGGAAGTTTGGATCCAGTTGTCACTAAAAACTTTCCATCCGGTCAGCTTGCAAGAAGTTAGTTAACTAACTAATGCGGCTTTAAATACCGCTGGTCGGTGGTCTTGTTTCAGAAATGAACGATTTGCCTGCGGGTGGTTCATATTTGCCAGCAGGTGCGTTCCTCCAGAACTGCACTTCGCGCCTTTCCTCAGAAAGTAATGGACGTTCAACCTCATCTGTATCGTCGGGATGCACATGGGGCTTTTTTTTACTTGAACATTGGAGCAATGCCATGCCCAATCGAGGCTCATCGGGTGAGCCATTGCCTGTGTGAAATAACAGTCTGCTGTTTAACTTAACGATATGAATTTGGTCTTGCTGTTGCGATCAAGGCGTTCGCATGCCTATTGCAAGACCATCTAGTCTCAAGTATTACGTGGAGAATTCGACGTGGAGATCAATACAATTATTAGCCTGTTCGGGCAGAAAGAATCCATGGAAATGGTGCGGATGTCGGTGATTTATATTCATTTGCTGGCGTGCTGCATCGCGATCGGCCTCGTGTTCGCGAGTGACGTTGAAATGGTCAGGGACTTGTTGAAGGGCCATAAGCCCGGCGGGCACGACAGTACCCATATGGCGCGTTTGCAGAAGTCTGTGGCCAATGCCTTGATATTCTTGTGGCTGACCGGTATCGCGGTAATTGGTATTGATTACCTGGAAAAAGGCATGAACTATTTCGCCAATCCAAAACTTCAGGCGAAAATCATTATTGTCTTGTTACTGACCTTCAACGGCATGTTGTTGCATCGTTATGTATTGCCTGCCCTGCTCAAGGCGGGCTCGTTACTTGACCTGAATGTTGGCGTGCGCACGTTCGCCCTGTTCTCCGGCGCCTTGTCGGGTGTGTCCTGGTTGTATGCGGCAATGCTTGGCGTCTGCCGACCCCTGGCCTGGAAGTACTCGTTGACCGAATTGCTGCTGGCCTATCCGGTGTTGATCCTGCTTGGCTTTGCCATGATGGCCGCACTGACCCAGTGGGCGCGAAAACGCCGTTTGGCCAAAGCGACACAAGCGCCAGCCTGGCCACTGGCGGGTATTCCTTGCTGATTGCCTGAGGTGCGCCTTGCGCGAAAACGCCGCGAACCGGTGGCCCGGTTCGCGGCGTTGTTGATTTCAGGGGCTGTGAAGCGGGGCTATAAATCCAGAATATTGTGGGTTATCCGTTTTTTAAGCCTTTAATCAACAATAAAATGGATTTACGAAACTGCTATCACGCACGCTGCCAAGGTGCACGTTGTCGCCGCTGATATAGCGGGTCATGAATAGAAGAGCCGGTGTTTGCGCAGTGCATTCGGGGTTGAACCGGTCAAAAAGGTGTGTCGACTGTGCCGGCCTCTTCGCGGCGGTTCGACGCCTCGATAAACCCGCTCCCACAGGTATTGTGCAGATTTCAGGTTACAGCGAACCTGTGGGAGCGGGTTTATCGAGGCGTCGAACCGCCGCGAAGAGGCCGGCACAGGCAGCAAACATTTCCTACAGGTCAGCACTTGCCTCTTTCACCAGCCAGTCAATCAGCACCTGCAGCCGTTTGGGCATGCCGTCATGATGCGGGTGAACCAGGTAATAGCCGTAATTGGACGTGTCGACAAAACCGCCAAAAGGCAACACCAGTTCACCCTTGTCAATCTGCTCACGCACCAGCTGATCCCGGCCAATGGCGATGCCAACGTGATTCAGCGCCGCAAGCGTGCACAGGTCGGAGCGATCGAAGGTCAGGAACCTGCGCGGGAGGGGAGCATCCGCCCCCGTGTAACTGGCCCACAGCTGCCACTCCGCATCGAATGCAGCATTGTCCCAGGCCGCTACATCATGCAAGGCGGTACAGCGCCCCAGTTGCAGCAAGTCTCCGGTCAAGCCATGGGTTTCTGCGTAATGGGCAGAACATACCGGGGCTATCCGCTCGCTCATCAAGTGAACGCTCGCAAGCCCAGGGTGATGGCCATCCGAATAACACAGCACCAGGTCGATCTTGCGGGTGCGGTAATCGATGCTCTCATTACCCACCCTGATATCCAGTTGGATATCAGGATAACGGGAAGTGAACTGCGCAAGCCGTGGCACCAGCCAGCATTGCGCGACCGACGGGCGAACATACAGCGTCAGCTGGCCGGCAATCTCGCCATGAGCGCGTTCCTGAACGGCTTCGTTGATCTCGTCCATCGAGCGCTGCATGACCGCGAACAGGCGTTCACCGTCTTCGGTCAGGCTCACCTTGCGCGGCATGCGGTTGAACAGTTTCAACGCCAGCTCACGTTCAAGCCGGTTGATGCGGTGGCTCACGGCGCTTGCGCTCAAGCACAGCTCATCTGCCGCGCGCGCAAAGCTCAGGTAGCGCGCAGCGACCAGAAACACATGCAGGCTACCCAGATGAGCGCCATTGAGCTTGATTGCGCCGTGGCCAGGCTTGTTCATTCAGCAGTCCTTCTGCACAGGTCAGGTGCGTGACAGCAGGCCACGACCTTTCGCCAGGTAAGCATCAAACTCGGTTTCTGGCACCATGCTGCCACCCGTTCCCCATACAAGATGAGTGGCATTTTGCAGCTGGGTAGGGGTATAGCCCAGGCGCGCCAGGTACTCGCTGGATTGTAATACACGTGCCATGCCGGGTACGCCTGCGAGCGCAGAAGGTTCGAGCTTGACCTTGTCTTGCTCAAAGGCAACCACCATGAGGCGGTAAAGCTCTTCGTCAGTAACGGTGTAGTAGCCATCGATCAGCCGCTGCATGGCCTTGCCGACAAACCCCGATGGGCGCCCGACAGCAAGGCCGTCGGCGGCGGTGATATTGTCGATGCCGAAATCCTGCACGCTGGTTTCATCGTGCAGGCCGGTGTACACACCCAGCAGCATGCAGGGGGAGTGAGTGGGCTCTGCAAAGATGCAATGCACGGCGTCACCGAACACCAGCTTCAAACCGAACGCGACGCCACCAGGGCCGCCGCCGACACCGCAGGGCAGGTATACAAACAGTGGATGGTTTGCGTCTACCTTGATGCTGGCCTGGTCGAATTGTCGAGCCAGGCGCTCAGCGGCTACGGCATAGCCCAGAAACAGTTGTGGTGAATTTTCGTCGTCAACGAAGTAGCAGCTGGGATCGGATGCGGCCTGCTGGCGGCCTTGTTCGACGGCAACGCTGTAGTCCGAGGCATGCTCAACGACCGTTACGCCGTTGGCGCGCAGCTTGTCCTTCTTCCACTGCCTGGCATCGGACGACATGTGCACGCTCACCTGGAAGCCCAGCTTCGCGCTCATGATGCCAATCGACAAGCCCAGGTTGCCGGTCGAACCCACGGCGATCTTGTACTGGCTGAAGAACGCGCGCGCCTGGTCGCTCGCCAGTACGGCGTAGTCCGCGGACGGCGTGATCAGGCCGGCCGCCAGGGCCAGGTCCTCAGCGTGCTTGAGTACTTCATGAATGCCACCCCGGGCCTTGATGGAGCCGGAAATGGGCAGGTCACTGTCCGCTTTGAGCCACAGGCTACCCACGTTCTGCAGTGACCCTTCTTCGACAAGCAGCCGGCGAAGCTGCGGCAGTGGGGCGATGTGTGACTCGATAACCCCGCCAGTAGCTGCCGTTTCGGGGAACACGGTGGCGAGGTAGGGCGCAAACCGCTGCAGCCGCTCGCTGGTGGCCTTCACATCGTCAGCCGTCAGGCCCACGTCGAGCAGTGCTTCCGACGCCTTGGCAATGCCAGGGTTGAACCAGCTGGTCTCTTTCAGGGCGACCAGGTCGGCGATGATCGGGTGGCTTTGTTGCCAGGCTTCCAGGGTTTTTCCGTGAATCATGATTTCACCTGTTATGCAGTCTTTGCAGAGTAGATCAGACAATTTTCGAAAGGAGCAGGGTCAGGCACAAAGCGATTACCGAGGCTAGCACCGTAGCCGCGGTGAATTTCTTCAGCGCATCGCTCAGGGACAGGCCCAGGTATTCCTTGACCACCCAGAATGCCGAGTCGGTGATGTGCGTCCAGCCGATGGCACCGGCACCGATGGCGATTACCAGGATTTCCCGGTCGTATTCGGGGTGTTGGCCAAGCATCGGCATCACCATGCCGGCCGCGCTGATCATCGCGACCGTGGCCGAGCCAACCGCAAAGTGCATGATCCCGGCGATCAGCCAGGCGAGGATGATCGGGTTGAGCTGGGTCTGGTTGAGCACGTCGGCCAGCGCCTTGCCGATGCCGCTGCCCACCAGCATGTCGTTGAAGGCGCCACCGGCACCGATGATCAGCAGGATGCCGGCCAGGGGCGGGAAGCAGCGCTGGGTCAGGTTGAGCAACTGCGCCATGTCCAGGCCGCGACGCAGGCCCAGCGCCCAGTAGGCAAACACCACCGACAGCGCCAGGGCGATCAGCGGGTTGCCCACAAAGGCCACCCACTCGTACAGCGTGGTGCCCTTTGCCAGAACCGTGATGGCCAAGGTCTTGCCGACCATCAGCAGCAGCGGCAGCAGTACGGTGGCGAGGGTGATGCCGAAGGCCGGCAGTGGCTGGTCGTCTGCCTGGGCCTCGGTGCGTGCCGCAAGGAAGGCCTGTTGCGCTGGTGTTGCGCCACGCTCACAGGCAAAGCGCACCCAGATCGGGCCGGCGATGATTGCAGTGGGCAGGCCAACGATCAGGCCGTACAGGATAACGGTACCGATATCGGCATTGAGCATGCCGGTGATGGCCGTAGCGGCCGGGTGCGGCGGCAGGATGCAGTGCACCACCATCAGCGAGGTGGCCAGCGGCACGCCGAGGTACAGCATGCTGATGCGGGTTTGCCGGGCGACCACGTAGATCAGCGGAATCAGCAGCACGAAGCCGACTTCGAAGAACACCGGGATACCGGCGATGAAGCCCACCAGCATCATGGCCCACGAGGCGTTGCGTTCACCCAGCAGGTTCAGCAGCGTGGTGGCGATGCGCCTGGCACCGCCCGATTCTTCCAGCAGTTTGCCGAGGATGCTGCCCAGGCCGATGATGCCGGCGAGAAAGCCCAGCGTGCTGCCCATGCCTTTCTCGAAAGCGGCAACCATGGCCGTAGGCGGCATGCCGGTGCCGATACCGACCACCAGGCTTGCGCAAAGCAGGGCGAGGAAGGGGTGGACCTTGAGCTTGCTGATCATGACCACGATCAGGAGTATTGCAGTGCCCAGAACGATTAACGAGAACGTTGGAGTCATGTTGTAGTTATCTCTGTCGCTGATCGCTTCCGTGCGAGCTTCTTGTTGGTTTCCAACCATTAGATTTCAGCGACTTGATCGACTCAAACGATCACTCCTCACCCCATAGGTGAGCCTGTGTCATGCATGGCGAACATTTCACATGTGGGTAGCCATGTTCGACGCAATGTGTCGTCGGTGGGTGCTCTCTTTTCGTGACACATTATGGTGCATGGGCGGCGGTCTGTGTTTAGCGGGCCATGTCATTGGGCAGTCCACCCGCATTCACAGGCCCTGGCTGGAGGGTGCAGGCCGCCAGGTCCTCAAGGAAGGCCTGCAGGATGGGCGGGCGCGAGACACCGCGGCGGGTCGCCACATCGAAGGGTGAGCTGAGGTCCAGGGTGCTGGCGCCCAGGCGCCGCATTTCGCCGGTCTTGACCCACTGTTCGGCAAAGTGCACCGGCAAGAAGCCGATATACGCGCCGGAAATGATCAGGATCGCCGCCGCCTCGATGTTCTCCACGGTGGCGTCGGCCTTGGTGATGCCCAACTGTTCCAGGTCGTACTGCTGCATGTAGCCGCGCACCACGATACGGCTCTGGCGCACATCTTCCATCAGCCGGCCGTTGCTCGCATTGCTGGCGAACAGCGGGTGGCGCCGGCCACAGTACAGCCCCAGGGCCTCGTCATACAGCGGCAGGTAGGACAGCCCGGCCACCCGCATGGGAAAGTGGCCGATGGCCAGGTGCAGCCTGCCGTCCAGCACGCGCTCTTCGAGTTCCGCCGGGGCACCGATGTAGATGTGCAGGTGGGCATCGTGCCCGCGTGAAACAAAGCGCTGGGTGGTGCGCGGCAGTGGCGAGACCGGGTCGGTCAGGGTGGAGTCGATGATGCCCAGGTTGAGCTTGCCGCTGATGTGCTGCTTGAGCACGTCGGCGTCCAGGCAAAAGCTCTCGACGGCGCTGAGCAGGCGCAGGGTGGCCTCATGGATCGCCACCCCTTGCTCGGTCAGGCGAAAGCCGCTGCGCCCGCGCTGGCAAAGCTTGACCCCCAGGCGTGTCTCCAGGTGCGACATCTGTTCGCTGATGGTCGACTGGCCGGCATTGAGCGCCGCCTGCGCCGCAGAAAAGCCGCCGCAGCGGACGATCGTGGTGAATACCCTGAGCAGCTTCAGGTCGACATCGTGCAGCTGGATCACCATGGCCTCCCGGTCGGGCGTCACATCGCCAGTGCTGATATGAGCGCCCGCGCATTGTTCTTGTCGCGCTAATTAAGCATGAGTGCCTGGCCGCTGCAATGCCTGGTTTTGCCTGGCTGCGCCAGCGGTGAATACATCGGCGGGTGCGATGTATGTATCTGCACTTGCGCATTTTTCCCTGCCCGGTCGGTTGCCATAGTGGCTGCAACGGTGGTCGCGCAGTCGCCCCGTCTCCTGACATAGAACAACAAGTGGAGAACGCAGAACATGGCAAAACACGGTTATGAGTCCGGCCGCCTGAACCTGCCCTTTGTCGGCCATTGCACGTTCGCCAAGGCGCCGGTGTGCACCGACTGGGCAGCAATCGACGCCGATGTGGCGATTTTGGGCGCGCCCAACGACATGGGCACCCAATGGCGTTCTGGTGCACGCTTTGGACCGCGCGGCATTCGCGAGGCATCGACCCTGTTTTCCTTCGGCCACGCCGGTGCCTACGACTTCGAAGATGACGCCACCTACCTGACCGAAGACCAGGTGCGCATGGTCGATGTGGGCGATGCCGAC
This sequence comes from Pseudomonas sp. NPDC089392, assembly GCF_044749595.1. Lineage (NCBI taxonomy): Bacteria > Pseudomonadati > Pseudomonadota > Gammaproteobacteria > Pseudomonadales > Pseudomonadaceae > Pseudomonas > Pseudomonas sp. NPDC089392. The sequence goes on along the minus strand of NZ_JBIVIF010000006.1, from coordinate 59,433 downwards.
ATCGTGCATACCGACATGGCCAGCAGCAACGCCAACATCGAGTTGGCCGTGCGGCAGATCCTTGCGGCGGGTGCCATGCCGGTGGTGCTGGGCGGCGACCATTCGGTGCATGCCCCGGTGATCAAGGCGTTCGAAGGCCATGGGCCGATCCACATCGTGCATTTCGACGCCCACCTGGATTTCGTCGACGAGCGCCACGGCGTGCGCTACGGCCACGGCAGCCCGCTGCGCCGCGCCTCGGAGCTGGAGCACATTGTCGGCATGACCCAGATGGGCATTCGCAACGTGTCCTCGTCCAACCGCGACGACTACGACGCCGCGCGTGACGCCGGCTCGCAGATTCTTTCGGTACGTGACGTACGCCGCCTGGGCTGCGAGGGCGTGCTGGCAAAAATCCCCGAAGGCCGCAACTACTACATCACCATCGACATCGACGGCTTCGACCCGTCCATCGCCCCGGGCACGGGTACCCCGAGCCATGGCGGATTCTTGTACTACGAAGTGCTGGAGATCATCCAGGCCCTGGCCCGGCGCAGCCACGGCCGCATCGTCGGCATGGACCTGGTGGAAGTGGCCCCGGCCTACGACCCCACCGGCATGACCTCGATCCTCGCCGCCCAACTGCTGATGAACAGCATCGGCTTCATCTTCCACGCGCGCGCCAAGGCTCGCTGACCCGGAGACTGTACTGTGGACAACAAGGTAAAAGCCTACTTGCAGGCCTTCGGTGTTTCCGAGGCGACCCAGCGTTTTCTCAGCAAGCCGCAACGCATGTTCATCGCCGGTGCCTGGCTGGAGGCCAGCGACGGCGGCAGCGCCGAGGTGGTAGAGCCTTCCACCGAAGGGGTACTGACGCGTATCCCCATGGGCACGGCAGAGGACCTCGACCGCGCGGTGCGCGCCGCACGCGCGCAGTTTGATGGCGGCGCCTGGAGCCAGCTGAAACCGCTGGAACGCGAGCGCCTGATCCATCGCCTTGCCGACTTGATCGAAACCCACGGCGACGAACTGGCGCAGATCGAAGCCATCGACATGGGCAAGTCGGTGGTGCAGGCGCGTGCCGTCGACATCCAGGGCACGGTCGATACCCTGCGTTACTTTGCCGGTTGGGCCAGCAAGGTCCACGGCCGCACGGTCACGCCTTCGCTGCCCGGCAACTACCTGGCCTACACCCGCAAGGAAGCGGTGGGGGTGGTCGGCGCCATCGTGCCGTGGAACTTCCCGCTGCAGACCATGGCCTGGAAGCTGGGCGCGGCGCTGGCCACCGGCTGCACCGTGGTGGTCAAGCCAGCGGAGCTGACCTCGCTGTCGGCGCTGCGCTTTGCCGAGCTGGTGCAGGCCGCGGGCATTCCCGACGGGGTGGTGAACATCGTGACCGGGCGCGGCAGCGTGGTCGGCCAGGCGATGTCCAGCCACCCGGGCATCGACAAACTGAGCTTTACCGGCTCCACGCCAGTGGGTTGCACGGTGGGCAAGTCGGCGATGGACCAGATGAAGCGCCTGACCCTGGAACTGGGCGGCAAGTCGCCGGTGATCGTGTTCGCCGACGCGGACATCGAGGCGGCCGCGCAAGCTGTGGCCAACGGGGTGTTTTTCAACTCAGGGCAAGTGTGTGACGCCGGTACCCGTGCCTATGTCGAGCGCAGTGTCTACCCGGCGTTTCTCGACGCGCTGGCGCGCTACACCGCCACGTTGAAGATCGCCCCGGGGCTGGACCCTGACTGTTTCATCAGCCCCATGGTGTCGCGCCAGCAACAGCAGCGGGTGCTGGACTACATCGCCCTGGGCAAGGCCGAAGGCGCGCGGGTGCACTATGGCGGCGAGCCACTGGATGGCCCGGGCTTCTACGTGCAGCCGACGATCTTCGCCCACTGCAACAACGACATGCGCATCGTCCGCGAGGAAATCTTCGGCCCGGTGCTGGTCACCCAGCCTTTCGATACCCAGGAGCAGGCGCTGGCGCTGGCCAACGACTCGCAGTTTGGCCTGGCGGCGGCGATCTACTCCAACGACCTGGGCAAGGTCCACGGGCTGATCCCGCAGTTGCGCGCCGGCAGCGTGTATGTGAACGCCCACGGCACCCTTGACCCGGCCATGCCATTTGGTGGTTACAAGCAATCGGGCTACGGCAAGGATCTGGGCGCGGAACAACTGGAGTTTCTGCTGGAGACCAAGGCGGTGTGGATTACCTTGCCCTGAGGTACAGGGCCAGCCTGCGTCGCTGAGGTTTGGCGAGCGACGCAGGTTCAATCAAGCATCGAATTTCAAGAACAAGAACCTGTAGAGGTGATGCCGATGAACAGCCAAGTGGATGTGGAGCGTGCGCAAGACCTGGAGAGGCGCCTGTGCGCCTATGAGGAGTTGGAGAAAAGGGCGCACTGGCCGGGTGCAATGACAGCGACCGATGTGGTTGCACTGGCCGTGCTGGTGCTGGTGATGGTTGCCGGTGCGTACTACCTGGGGGGCCAGCCATGAGTGCTTCCCGTGAACAGGAGTTTCGCCTGGGTGCGGAGCGGGGTGACACCCCCTTGCTGCCCAGTGAGCGGGTCTGGGGTTTCTGGGGCTTTGCCTACGCCAACTCGGCGTTGGCAGTGGCCACCTGGGTATTCCTGATCGGTGGCGCCACGGCGCTGTTCGTCGGGCCCTTGCAAGGGATTGCGGCGATCATCATCGGCAACATCATCGGCGTGGTCCTTGCGGCCTCGTCCACCTGCCTGCCCTGTGGCAAGTACGGCGTCGAGCAGTTCACCTTCCTGCGCAGCATGTTCGGCCTCAATGGCAGCCGCCTGGTGTACTTCCTCTCGGTGGTGGTGCTGACCATGGGCTGGCTGGCGGTGCTGGGCCTGATGTGCGGGCGGGCGCTGGACAACCTGGAGACCCTGGTGCAACACAGCCAGCCCAACGGTGACGGTTGGCTGGTGACCGCTGGGGCCTTGCTGGCCATTGTCCTGGCGGCGCTGGTGGCCATGCGCGGGCCAGACATGATTCGCCGGCTGAGTGCGGTGATCGCGCCCAGCCTGATCCTGATCATGCTGGCGCTGATGTACTTCATCTCCCGCCGCTACAGCCTCGACGAACTGCTGGCCATGCCTCCCTTGCAGCCACCGTTCAAGAACCCGCACGTCAACTTCATGGTAGCGGTGGAAATCAACATCGCTGCGGGCTTTTCCTGGTGGCCCTACATCGGCAACCTGTCGCGCCTGTGCAGCAACCAGCGTACGGCCTTCTGGCCCAATCTGGTGGGTATCTTCGGTGCCGCTTCGCTGGGTGAGTCGGTCAGCCTGTTTGCCGCCACCACCCTGGGTAGCAGCGACCCTACCGCCTGGATGCGCCTGGCCGGTGGCATGGGCTTTGGCGTCATCGCCCTGAGCTTCCTGGCGCTGGCCAACCTGACCGGCATGGTCAACATCCTCTACACCGCAGTGATCGGCTTGCGCCAGCTGGCCGGCGAACGCCTGCGCAGCTTGGGTTGGGGGGTATTGATCACGCTGTTCTGCATCATCCCGGTGGGGATCGTGGTGCTGCTGCCGGGTATCTACGATGGCTTTTTCATCTTCCTGGTGTGGACCTCCGCGCTCAACAGTGCCCTGGCCGGCATCGGCATTGCCGATTACTTCTTCCTGCGCAGGCAGCGCCTGAACCTGCGGCAGCTCTACGCCGAACAAAGTGTGTCGCCGCTGCGCTACTGCAAAGGCTTCAACCTCATCGCACTGGTGGCGCTGGTGGCGGGCTTCGCGATCTACGTGGTGGTGTTCAACCCGCAGACCCTGGCCCATACCGACTTCTTCACCTTCGCAACTGCCTCGCTACCGTCCTGCCTGCTGGCCGGGCTGGTGCACTACGGCCTGACCCGCCTGCTGGCGGCGCGCCTGGCGTGGGGCGGCTACCCAAAGCGTAATGAACGCAACATCGAGGCCGTCGGCCTTCGCGCACAGGACTAGAACAATGACCAAGCGATACGACTACATCATTATCGGTGCAGGCTCTGCCGGCTGCGTGTTGGCCAACCGCCTGACAGAAGACGCTGGCACCTCGGTGCTGGTGCTGGAGTTCGGCGGCAGCGACCGCAGCGTACTGATCCAGATGCCCAGCGCATTCTCGTTGCCGATGAACACCAGCAAGTACAACTGGCGCTACGAGACAGTGGCCGAGCCGCACCTGGACAACCGCCGCCTGCATTGCCCGCGGGGTAAAGTGCTGGGTGGCTCGTCGTCGATCAATGGCCTGGTGTACATCCGTGGCCATGCCTGCGACTTCGATGAGTGGGAAAGCCTGGGTGCGAAGAACTGGGGTTATCGCAACTGCCTGCCGTACTTCAAGCGTGCCGAGCAGTACAAGTTTGGTGGCGACGACTACCGCGGCGGCGCAGGGCCGCTGTCTACCAACAATGGCAACAACATGCAGAACCCGTTGTACGGTGCCTGGGTCGAGGCCGGTGCCGAAGCTGGCTACATCAAGACCGATGACTGTAACGGCTACATGCAGGAAGGCTTTGGCGCCATGCACATGACGGTGAAGGACGGTGTGCGCTGGTCCACCGCCAATGCCTACCTGCGCCCGGCCATGAGCCGGCCGAACCTGACCGTGATCACCCATGCCATGACCCGGCGCATCCTGCTCGATGGCAAGCGGGCGGTGGGTGTGGAATATGACCAGGGCGGGCAGATCCACAAGGTGCTGTGTAACCGTGAGGTGCTGGTGGCGTCTGGCCCGATCGGCTCGCCGCATTTGCTGCAACGTTCTGGCATCGGCCCTGCGGCCGTGCTGAAGAGCGCTGGCATCGAGGTGCGCCACGATTTGCCGGGGGTGGGCGAGAACCTGCAGGACCATTCGGAAATCTACATCCAGTATGCGTGCAAGGAACCGGTTACCCTCAACGGCAAGATGAACCTGCTGGGCAAGGCGCTGATCGGCTTGCGCTGGCTGCTGTTCAAGGACGGCCTGGGGGCCAGCAACCACTTCGAGGCGGGCGGCTTCATCCGCTCGTCCAAAGGCCTACGCTGGCCGGACATCCAGTTCCACTTCCTGCCGGCGGCCATGCGCTATGACGGCGACAAACCGTTCAAGGGCCATGGTTTCATGGTGCTGACCGGGCCCAACAAGCCAAAGAGCCGTGGCCATGTGCGGGCGCTGTCGGCCGACCCGTACCAGCACCCGCAAATCCGCTTCAACTACCTGCAGAGCGAAGAGGACCGGGAGGGCTTTCGCCGTTGTGTACGGCTGACCCGCGAGATCATTGCCCAGCCGGCCATGGACCGTTACCGTGGCGAGGAGCTGGCGCCCGGGCCGCAGGTGCAGACTGACGCAGAAATCGACGCCTTCGTGCGCGCCAACATGGAAAGCACCATGCACCCGTGTGGCTCGTGCCGCATGGGCGAGGATGACATGGCGGTGGTTGATTCGGCGTTGCGTGTGCGTGGCCTGCAGGGGGTGCGGGTGATCGACTCTTCGGTGTTCCCGAGCGAGCCCAACGGCAACCTCAACGCCCCGACCATCATGCTGGCCGAGCGCGCTGCCGACCTGGTGCGCGGGCGCCAGCCGCTGGCGCCGGTTGACGTGCCGGTTGGCCTGGTGGGCGGCTGGGAGGAGCAGCAGCGCAGCCGTGCGCCGGTGCGTGAGATGCCTGTTCGCTAAATGCCCGGCTGACGCGCTCGGTGTAGGAGCGGCCTTGCGTCGCGATAGGGCTGCGCAGCAGCCCCAGGATTTCAGCGCAGAAGCAAGCATTGTCGGGGCCGCTTTGCGGCCCTATCGCGACGCAAGGCCGCTCCTACAGGGGATCGCGTCAGTCTGGCGGACTGAATACGCTCCGTTGGAATGATTTCGATACAGGGCGGGCAAGGGCAGCACTCACTGCACCTGGGGCTGCTCGAACGCCTGATTGGCACGCTTTTCTGGAGTGACTTCTTTACAGCCAATAAAGCCACAACTCAATAAAACCCCGCTAACTGGCGCTATTTGCGCTTGGCACAGACCTTGCTCCCGACCTTGCACTCGACCGGACTTGAAAGTTGTTCTTCCGGTCCCGAGGGTTGAACTTGTGACGTTATAAAAACAATTAAACTAGCAAGGTACATGACAATGAATAACTTGCCGCATGGTCACTGCCCGCCTGAGGGTGACGCACACGAACTCAAACGCAACCTGTCCAACCGCCATATCCAGTTGATCGCCATCGGCGGTGCCATCGGCACCGGCTTGTTCATGGGCTCTGGCAAGACCATCAGCCTGGCTGGGCCTTCCATCATCTTTGTCTACATGATCATCGGCTTCATGCTGTTCTTCGTCATGCGGGCAATGGGTGAACTGTTGCTGTCCAACTTGAACTACAAGTCGTTCATCGATTTCTCGGCCGACCTGCTGGGGCCGTGGGCGGGGTTCTTTACCGGCTGGACCTACTGGTTCTGCTGGATTGTCACCGGTATTGCCGATGTGATTGCCATTTCTGCCTATTCACAGTTCTGGTTCCCGGACATGCCGTTGTGGATACCGGCACTGGCGTGCGTTGGCCTGTTGCTGACGCTGAACCTGATGACCGTGAAGATGTTCGGGGAAATGGAGTTCTGGTTTGCCATGATCAAGATCGTGGCCATTTGCGCCCTGGTCTGCACCGGCTTCTACATGGTGGCCGCGACTTACCAGTCGCCGGCCGGGCATGCCGCCGCGCTGGCCAACCTGTGGAACGACGGCGGGATGTTCCCCCACGGCGCCATGGGCTTCTTCGCCGGCTTCCAGATAGCCGTTTTTGCCTTTGTCGGCATCGAGTTAGTGGGTACCACGGCCGCTGAGACCAAGAACCCGGAACGCAACCTGCCACGGGCGATCAACTCGATTCCCCTGCGCATCATCGTCTTCTACGTGCTGGCGCTGATCGCCATCATGGCCGTTACCCCTTGGCGAGAAGTGGTCGCCAACAAGAGCCCCTTCGTCGAACTGTTCGTGCTGGCCGGCCTGCCGGCAGCTGCAGGCATCATCAACTTCGTGGTGCTGACCTCGGCCATGTCCTCTGCCAACAGCGGCGTGTTCTCGACCAGCCGCATGCTCTACGGCCTGGCAGTGGATGGCGATGCGCCCGGCAAGTTCAGCGCGCTGTCCAACCGCGCCGTGCCGTCCAATGGCCTGATTTTCTCTTGCGTGTGCCTGACCGGCGGGGCACTGGTCATCTACCTGGTGCCAAACATGCTCGATGCCTTCACCCTGATCACCACGGTCTCGGCCGTGCTGTTCATGTTTGTCTGGTCGATCATCCTGCTGTCGTACCTGGCGTATCGCAAGCAGCGCGACCCGTTGCACCAGGCATCGAAGTACAAGATGCCCGGCGGCAGCGCCATGTGCCGGGTGTGCCTGGTGTTCTTCGCTTTCATCCTGGCATTGCTGGCCCTGCAAGCCGACACCCGCATGGCGCTGTACCTGGTGCCGGTGTGGTTTGCCGTGCTGGGCCTGGCGTACCGCTCGATCCGCCAGAAGAAGCAGGAGACCGCGCAGTTGTCGTTTGACGCCGACTGATCGGCACCTACAGGTTTTGCCCAAGGGGGACGGCGCCGTTGCGCTGTCCCCCTGTTGTCTTTTTGCCAAACAGGTCTTTGCAGGAGCACAGATGAGAATCCACGTCACCTTCGTCGACCGTGTCGGTATCACTCAGGAAATCCTGTCGCTGCTTGGGGCGCGCAACCTCAACCTGGACGCCGTGGAAATGATCCCGCCCAACGTCTACATCGATGCCCCGACCTTGTCGCCGGTGGTACTCGACGAGCTTTACGCCGCGCTGTTGGGGGTGGACGGGGTGCAGGAGGTATCGCTGGTCGACTTCCTGCCCGGCCACCGCCGGCGCTTGCAGCTGGAGGCCTTGCTGGCGGCCATGAGCGACCCGGTGCTGGCCGTGGACCGCGCGGGCCATGTGCTGTTGGCCAACCCGACGTTGGTCAGCCTGGTGGGCCACGAGCCGGCCGGTGAGCCGTTGAGCAAGCTGTTTGCCGAGCCGGACCTGGCCCGCACCCTGATCGACAAGGGCTTTCGCCTGCCGATGTGCGAGGTGAGCTTTCAGGACCAGTCTTTGCTGCTGGAGGCCACACCGATCAGCGGTGGGGCCGATGGCCTGGTGGGTGGGTTGCTGACTCTGTACCCACCTAGCCGTATCGGCGAGCGGCTGGCCTCGCTGCTGCATGACAACGGCGAGGGGCTGGGGGCGTTGCTGGGGGAGTCGGCGGTGCTGCAGGCACTCAAGGCACGCTTGCACAAGGTGGCGAGCCTGGAGGCGCCGCTGCTGATCCAGGGCGAGACCGGCACCGGCAAAGAGCTGGTAGCCCGTGCCTGCCATGCGCTCAGTGCCCGGCGCGACACGTCTTTCCTGGCGCTGAACTGCGCGGCGCTGCCCGAGAGCCTGGCCGAAAGCGAGCTGTTCGGTTACGCCGCTGGCGCCTTTACCGGCGCCCAGCGGGGCGGCAAGCCGGGGCTGCTGGAACTGGCAGATGGCGGCACGGTGTTTCTCGATGAGGTGGGCGAGATGTCGCCCTACCTGCAGGCCAAGCTGCTGCGCTTTCTCAATGACGGCAGTTTTCGCCGGGTAGGGGGTGGCAACGAGGTACGCGTTAATGTGCGGGTGGTCTGTGCCACCCACCGCAACCTGGAAAGCATGGTGATGGAGGGCAGCTTTCGCGAAGACCTGTATTATCGGCTAAACGTGCTCAACCTCAAGGTGCCGCCGCTGCGCGAACGCGGCAAGGACATCCTCCTGCTGGCTGAGCACTTCCTGCGTCAGGCTTGTGCGCAGATCCAGCGCTCGCCGTGCCGCTTGGCGCTGGCTACCCATCCGCTGCTACTGGGCAATCGCTGGTCTGGCAATGTGCGCCAGTTGCAGAACGTGATTTTCCGCGCTGCGGCGATCAGCGAGGGCGAGGTGATCGACTGTGACGACCTGGAGTTGGCCGGCACCGCGTTGAGCAGCCAGCAGGCCGAAGGAGGGGAAATCGTCAGCCTGGAAGCGGCCGTGCAGGCCTTTGAAAAGTCTCTGCTGGAGAAACTGTACGAAAGCTACCCCTCGACCCGGCAACTGGCCACGCGCCTGCAAACGTCCCACACCGCCATCGGCCAGCGTCTGCGCAAGTACGGTATCGCCAGCCGGGCCTCGTAGCCGACCTGGTGCGAATACGCTCCGCTGGAGTGATAGCACTCCGTTTGATTGCGGGGCACGGGTTCAGTGGCGCGGCCTGCGAGGGGTGAGCAGCAGGCCTGTGCAGTGGAGCGAATACGCTCCGCTGCTGGGGTAGCGAAAACGCCGCTAAACATACGTAATACCTTGATATATATAGATAAAACATGATTGGCATTGCTCTTGCTCTGGTATCTGGCAGTCCCGCACAGGGACCCACCCGATAACAAGAGAGGACATTCCATGAGCACTCTGCGTTTTACTCCCGAACACGAATGGCTGCGGCTGGAAGCGACTGGCGAGCTGACCGTCGGCATCACCAGCTATGCCCAGGCGGCCTTGGGTGATGTGGTGTTCGTGCAGTTGCCGGAGCCTGGCGAGTATGGCGAAGGCAATGAAGTCGCGGTGCTCGAGTCGGTGAAGGCCGCCAGCAACATCACCATGCCGTTGACCGGGACCGTGGTAGCCGTCAACCAGGCCCTGGCCGACGACCCTGAGTTGGTCAACGCCTCGCCGATGCAGGATGGCTGGTTCTTCCGTATCCAGGCCAGCAACCCTGCCGAGCTCGACACCCTGATGGACCAGGACGGCTATGACCGCTTCCTGGCCGAAAACGCCTGAGCCGGGGGTGGCCGCCATGAACAACCCATGCACCCCGCTGGGCACCGACAATGAGTTTGTCGCCCGTCACATTGGCCCGCGTGAAGGCGATATCGAGGCGATGCTGGCGCTGACCGGGCATGATTCGCTCGACGCGCTGACCGACAGCGTCATCCCTGCCAGCATCAAGGGCAGCAGTGTGCTTGACCTGACCGCCGGGCTGGGTGAAGCCGAAGCCCTGGCCGCACTCAAGGCCGTAGCTGGCAACAACCAGCTGTACCGCAACCATATCGGCCAGGGTTACTACCCTTGCCATACGCCGACGCCGATCCTGCGCAACCTGCTGGAAAACCCGGCCTGGTACACCGCCTACACGCCTTACCAGCCGGAGATCTCCCAGGGCCGCCTGGAAGCACTGCTGAACTTCCAGACCCTGGTCAGTGACCTGACGGGTATGGAGATCGCCAACGCCTCGTTGCTCGATGAAGCCACCGCTGCTGCCGAGGCCATGACTTTCTGCAAGCGCCTGGCGAAGACCAAGGCCTCGGCGTTCTTTGCCTCTCGCCATTGTCACCCGCAGACCCTCGATGTGTTGCGTACCCGTGCCCAGCCGCTGGGTATCGAAGTGGTCATCGGTGACGAAGCGGCGCTGGCTGGCCAGCCCCTCGACGGCTATTTCGGCCTGCTGCTGCAGTACCCGGCCAGTACCGGTGAAATCGCCGACCAGCGCGCCCTGGTGCAGCGCGCCCATGCCGCTGGCGCGCTGGTTTCGGTGTGCGCTGACCTGCTGGCGCTGACCTTGCTGACCCCACCGGGTGAGTGGGGGGCCGACGTGGTCATCGGCAGCGCCCAGCGCTTCGGCGTGCCGCTGGGTTTCGGTGGCCCGCATGCGGCGTACTTTGCTACCCGTGACGCGTTCAAGCGCGACATGCCCGGGCGCCTGGTCGGGGTGTCCATCGACCGTTTCGGCAAGCCGGCCCTGCGCCTGGCCATGCAGACCCGCGAGCAACATATCCGCCGCGAGAAAGCTACCAGCAACATCTGCACCGCGCAGGTGCTGCTGGCCAACATCGCCAGCATGTATGCGGTGTATCACGGCCCTCAGGGCCTGACCCAGATCGCCCGCCGGGTGCACCGCCTGACCACGATTCTGGTGCAGGGGCTGCGCCAGCTCGGGCACCAGGTCGAGCAGGCGCACTTCTTCGACACCGTCAGCGTGGTGACAGCAGGGCCAGTGGCCGATGTGTTCGCCGCTGCCCGTAGCGCACGGCTGAACCTGCGCCCGATCGATGCCGTGCGGGTTGGCCTGTCGCTGGATGAAACCTGCGAGCAGGATAGCGTCGAGGCCCTGTGGCGAGTGTTCGCGGCTGCCGGGCAGGCGTTGCCGGACTTCGCCGCCCTGGCGGCCGACAGTGCCGATTGCCTGCCATCGGCGCTGCTGCGCAACACGCCGTTCCTGCAGCATCCGGTGTTCAACCGCTACCACTCTGAAACCGAGCTGATGCGCTACCTGCGTCGCCTGGGTGACAAGGACCTGGCCCTGGACCGCAGCATGATCGCCCTGGGCTCGTGCACCATGAAACTCAACGCCGCCAGCGAGATGATCCCGATCACCTGGCCCGAATTCGGCGCGTTGCACCCGTTCGCCCCGGCCGAACAAGCGCTGGGCTACCGCCAGCTGACCGATGAACTGGAGGCCATGCTGTGTGCAGCCACCGGCTATGACGCCATGTCGTTGCAGCCCAACGCCGGCTCCCAGGGTGAGTACGCCGGCCTGCTGGCCATTCGCGCCTACCATGCCAGCCGTGGACAGGCAGGGCGCGATGTGTGCCTGATTCCGTCGTCGGCCCACGGTACCAACCCGGCCACGGCGCAGATGGCCGGCATGCGGGTGGTGGTGGTCAACTGCGACGAGCGCGGCAACGTCGATGTCGCCGACCTGCAGCGCAAGGCCGAGCAGCACCAGGACACGCTGGCGGCCCTGATGATCACCTATCCATCGACCCATGGCGTGTTCGAGGATGGCATCACCCGCATCTGCGACATAATTCATGAGCATGGCGGCCAGGTGTACCTGGATGGCGCCAACATGAACGCCATGGTCGGCCTGTGCGCACCGGGCAAGTTCGGTGGCGACGTGTCGCACCTGAACCTGCACAAGACCTTCTGCATTCCCCACGGCGGCGGTGGCCCCGGCGTCGGTCCGATCGGCGTCAAGGCGCACCTGGCGCCGTTCCTGCCCGGGCACGGCCATATGCACAACAAGCAAGGCGCGGTCAGCGCGGCGCCTTATGGCAGTGCCAGCATTCTGCCGATCACCTGGATGTACATCCGCATGATGGGCGGGGCAGGGCTCAAACGCGCTTCGCAGCTGGCGATTCTCAGTGCCAACTACATTGCCCGCCGCCTGGAAGAACACTACCCGGTGCTGTACAGCGGCGACAACGGCCTGGTGGCCCACGAGTGCATTCTTGACCTGCGCCCGCTCAAGGACAGCAGCGGCATCGGCGTCGAGGACGTGGCCAAACGGCTGATCGACTTTGGTTTCCATGCCCCGACCATGTCGTTCCCGGTGGCCGGCACGCTGATGGTCGAGCCGACCGAGAGTGAGTCCAAGGAAGAACTGGACCGCTTCTGCGCCGCGATGATCTGCATCCGCGAAGAAATCCGTGCGGTGGAAAACGGCACCCTGGACAAGCTCGACAACCCGCTGAAGAACGCCCCGCATACCGCCAGCGAACTGGTCGGCGAATGGCCGCACAGCTACAGCCGGGAGTTGGCGGTGTACCCGCTGGCCGACCTGCGCGAGAGCAAGTACTGGCCGCCGGTGGGGCGCGTGGACAACGTCTACGGCGACCGCAACCTGGCCTGCGCCTGCCCGCCACTGTCGAGCTACCAAGACGCCTGATGATGCCGGCCCTGTGCTGCGCCGGGCCGTACTTGCCGATTGAATAACAAGGAGTCACACCTATGTTCCACAAAAGCCTGACCCTGTCCGATTTCGACCCTGCGCTGTCCGCGGCCATCCGCCGCGAAGTACAGCGCCAGGAAGACCACATCGAGCTGATCGCCTCGGAAAACTACACCAGCCCGCAGGTGATGCAGGCCCAGGGTACCGAGTTGACCAACAAGTACGCCGAAGGCTACCCAGGCAAGCGCTATTACGGTGGCTGCGAGCATGTCGATGTGGTGGAGCAACTGGCCATCGACCGTGCCAGGCAACTGTTCGGCGCCGGTTACGCCAACGTCCAGCCGCACTCTGGCTCCCAGGCCAACGCCGCGGTTTACCTGGCCCTGCTGCAAGCTGGCGACACCTTGCTGGGCATGAGCCTGGCCCACGGCGGGCACCTGACCCACGGCGCCAAGGTGTCGTCTTCGGGCAAGCTGTACAACGCCGTGCAATATGGCATCGACGCCAACGGCCTGATCGATTACGACGAAGTCGAGCGCCTTGCCGTCGAGCACCAGCCGAAGATGATCGTGGCGGGCTTCTCGGCCTACTCGAAAACCCTGGATTTCCCGCGCTTCCGGCAGATCGCCGACAAGGTCGGGGCCTATCTGTTTGTCGACATGGCCCACGTCGCCGGCCTGGTGGCCGCAGGCCTGTACCCAAACCCGCTGCCGTACGCCGATGTGGTCACCACCACCACGCACAAGACCCTGCGCGGGCCACGCGGTGGCCTGATCCTGGCCAAGGCCGACCCGGAGCTTGAGAAAAAGCTCAATTCGGCGGTGTTCCCGGGCGGGCAGGGGGGGCCGCTGATGCATGTGATCGCGGCCAAGGCGGTGTGCTTCAAGGAGGCCCTGGACCCTGGTTTCAAGGCTTATCAGCGCCAGGTCATCAGCAACGCCCAGGCCATGGCCCAGGTGTTCATGCAGCGTGGCTTTGACGTGGTTTCCGGGGGCACCGACAACCACCTGTTCCTGGTCAGCCTGATCCGCCAGGGCATCACCGGCAAAGATGCCGACGCCGCGCTGGGGCGGGCACACATTACCGTGAACAAGAACGCCGTGCCCAACGACCCGCAGTCGCCGTTCGTGACCTCGGGCCTGCGCATTGGCACGCCGGCGGTGACTACCCGTGGTTTCAAGGAAGCGGAGTGCCGGGCCCTGGCGACCTGGATCTGCGACATCCTTGAGCACCTGGGTGATGCTGATGTCGAGGCGCACGTCGCCCGTCATGTGTCGGAGTTGTGCAAGCTGTTCCCGGTCTATCCGGCCTAGTCGGTGAATACAGGTCTTTGTAGGAGCGGCCTTGTGTCGCGATCGGGCTGCAAAGCAGCCCCAGGGTTACAGCATTGATGCACATATTGCTGGGGCTGCTTCGCAGCCCGATCGCGACCCAAGGCCGCTCCTACAGAGCCTGCGCAGGTCGGATGATTGATGTAAGACAGCTCAGGAGCCAGCCATGTCTACCGAACAACTGCAACACACACCGCCGCGCCCACAGCCGGTGCAGGCCGGGGTGAAGCTGCGCGGCGCCGAGAAGGTGGCGCGTATCCCGGTGAAAATCCTGCCCACCGAGGATGTGCCACGCAAGCCCGACTGGATCCGCGTGGCCATTCCCACCACCCCGGAGGTAGCGCGGGTCAAGGCCTTGCTGCGCAAGCACAAGCTGCACAGCGTGTGCGAGGAAGCGGCCTGCCCAAACCTGGGCGAGTGCTTCTCTGGCGGCACCGCGACCTTCATGATCATGGGCGACATCTGCACCCGGCGTTGCCCGTTCTGTGATGTCGGCCACGGCCGGCCCAAACCGTTGGACGCCGACGAACCCAAGAACCTGGCCATCGCCATCGCCGACCTGGGCTTGAAGTACGTGGTCATCACCTCGGTGGACCGCGACGACCTGCGTGACGGTGGCGCCCAGCACTTTGTCGATTGCCTGCGCGAGATCCGCAAGTTGTCGCCAGGCATCCAGCTGGAAACCCTGGTGCCGGATTACCGCGGGCGCATGGATGTGGCGTTGGCCATTACCGAGCAGGAGCCGCCAGATGTGTTCAACCATAACCTGGAAACCGTGCCGCGCTTGTACAAGGCGGCACGGCCGGGCTCGGACTTCGAGTGGTCGCTGGACCTGCTGGAGCGCTTCAAGCAACGTGTGCCTACGGTGCCGACCAAGTCCGGGCTGATGCTCGGCCTGGGTGAAACCGATGCGCAAGTGCTCGAAGTGATGCAGCGCCTGCGCGAGCATCGGGTGGATATGCTGACCTTGGGGCAATACTTGCAGCCCTCGCGCAGCCACTTGCCGGTGCAGCGCTTCGTCCACCCGGACACCTTTGCCTGGTTGGCCGAACAGGCTTTGGCGATGGGCTTCAGGAACGTGGCATCCGGGCCGTTGGTGCGCTCGTCTTACCATGCTGACCAGCAGGCGCTAGGGTGCTGATCAGTATTTTTTAGCGCTGCTCATGACGCAGGGCACCCAGGCTTGGTTGATGTTTCGCTTGTTCTGGCCTCTTCGCGGGTAAACCCGCTCCTACGGGAACAGCACCCCCTGTGCGAATCATACCGTCAGTGTAGGAGCGGGTTTACCCGCGAAGAGGCCGGTCCCGAAGAAGGAGAACACCTCGATTGCCCAGAGTTGGCATGGAAATCTCATGGTTATTAAAAAACATGTGATCTTCGTAACCTTGCAACCACCCTCCAGGGAAGAACAACAACAGGGGGCGTACATGAGCTGTCTAATTTGCGCAGGACAGGCCGAATCCATTGTGTGTACCCACGGATGGGAAGAGCGGTGTTGTGCCCAATGTGGTTGTTACCGAATGTCCCAAGCGCTCATTCTGGTGATGATGGAAGAGGGGCAGATATTCGATACCGTGCGAATGCGCGAATGGCTGGCGGCAAGGCGTGATGTGGTGCCGGTCCCTTCCATCGACCATAGCCAGGCGATATTGGCGCATTGAACGGTAGTCAGCATTGATATCATATTAATATTGCCTGGCGCCGCTGTCTGAACTTGCTGCTGTTTCTCAATCTCCAGCCATGCACCCAGGGTGCGCGCGCCAAAGGCACAGGAATAACTGGCCCGAAACAAATGTAGGAGCGGCCTTGTGCCGCGAAGCGCCGCGCGGGCGGCGCTCGATCTCACAAGCACCCAACATCTCAAGGCAAGCACCTGTCAGCCCTTACTGCGTGCACGGACATTTCGACCAGACTGCGGCATCATGTTCCGCTCAATCATCACCTCACCCAGGAGACAGCGATGATAAAGACCGGCGACCAACTGCCCGACATTACCCTTTACCAATACAACAACGATGCAGGCGCCTGCGCGATCGGCCCGAATGCCTTTTCCATTCGCGAGCGCTGCAAGCAGAAGAAAGTGCTGATTTTCGCTTTGCCCGGCGCGTTCACGCCGACCTGTTCTGAACGCCACGTTCCCGGTTATGTAGCGGCCGCACCTGCGTTGTTCGCGGCTGGCATTGACGAAATCCTCTGCATTTCAGTGAACGATGCCTTTGTCATGAATGCCTGGGGCAACAGCCTGCAGGTGGGCGATGCGGTCAAGATGATCGGCGATGGCAATGGCGAATTCAGTGAGGCGCTAGGCCTGACCCAGGACCTCTCGGCACGCGGTCTGGGGCGTCGTTCGCAGCGCTATGCCATGTTGGTCAACGATCTGGTCGTCGAGCACATTGCGCTTGAAGCGCCCGGCAAGTTCGAGGTCAGTGATGCCATGAGCATGCTTGCCGCGTTGCGTTAGGTTTTATGGTCCAGGCCTTGCAGTCAATGGCTGTCGAGGCCGCCGCAGAACAGTTCAGACCGGCCGCTAACAATAAGGACAGACGGTTGAAACTTCACCAACTCAGGGCGTTGGTTGCCATCCATAACGCCGGCAGCATCCTCGAAGCGTCCAAGCTCATGCACATCACTCAGCCCGCGCTGAGCCGTTCGATCAAGGACCTGGAGCGGGAGGTTGGTTTTACCCTGTTGCAGCGCTCGCACAAAGGCATGGCCCTTACCGAGGAAGGCAAGCGCGTCATCCGCCATGCCAACCTGGTGGTGGAGAGCATTCGCCGCCTGCAGATCGAAGCGGCGAGCATCCAGGATGCCGCGTTGGGCGCGGTGACGATCGGGGTCACATCGCTGACGGCGATGCTCGATGGGGTAGATGACAGTATCCTGGCTTTCAGGCGCAAGTACCCGCGGGTGAAAATCACCATTACCGACTTGCGCCCCAGCCAGATCCTGCAGCGCCTGCGCGATGGCAGCCTGGACTTTGCCATTACCTCGCAGCAACCGCTGAGCCGGCTCAGCCTGGACTGGGAGGCCCTGGGCAGCATCAAGGGCAGGGTGATCTGCCATGCGTCCAACCAGCACAAGTTCACCAAGTCACTGCGCACCTTGCAGTATGGCCACTGGATCAGCCTGGACGAGCTGTCCGACCAGGCTTCGCAGTTTCACCAACTGTTCGAGGCCAACGGCCTGCGGGTACCGCAAAACACCGTTGAGTGCACCTCGGTGATGATGGCGCTGAAGCTGCTGAAGAACACCGAATCGTTGATGACCATCAGTGAGTTGGCCGTGGACCAGGGGATCACCTTTGGCGTCGATTGCGAGTACGTGGCCATGGCGGTGCAGGAGTTGATTCCGGATTACCCCATCAACCTGGTCTGTATCGACCGCCACAGCCTCACGGCGCCTGCCCAGGAGCTGTTCCACAGCTTGCGCGGGCAGGTGCTCAGGCAAACCCGTGCTGTGGCGTCAGAAGTGGTAGTACATGCCTAGCGAGACGTTGCTTGGGTTGTCACCCACCTGGTCCACCGGGGTGCCGGCGTAGGTGACCGACGACGCACGCTGGTTGGCGATCATGCCGACGCGTCCATACACGGCCCAGCGCGGGGTGAAGAAGTGGTCATAGCCGACCATCACCCCTAGCGCGTCCTTGTCGTGGGCGCTGACCTGGCGCTGCATCACGGCCAGGCGCAGCACGTCCAGCTCGCCGACCGGCGCCATCACGCCGAAGGTGTACAGCGTGGTGCTGGGCGTGCCGGCCTGGTCCACGTCCTGGCGTTGCCAGGTCAGGCTGGTGGACAGTGGGCCGAAGTCATAGAACGCCGACAGGCTCTTGTAGTAGTTGGCGGTCTGGCGCGAGTCGCCAGCGTCGTCCCATGGGTCGCTGTAGTACAGGTTGTAGGAGCCCAGCAGTATCACGCGGCTGTTGCGGTATTGCAGCCGGGCGCCGCCACCGCGCACGGTGCGGCCCTGGCTGGCGGCATCGTCGAAACCGAAGCTCAGCGCGGTGCCGAGGGTGAAACCGTTGAAGTTAGGGCTGGTGTAGGCCAGGGTGTGCTTCGGGCGCATGTCCAGGTAAAAGGCGCCCTTGCCAGCGGCAGGCAGGGCCAGGTAGGTGTAGGGCGAGCCGTAGGTGGCCAGGAACGGGTCGGCGTAGGTGGGCGTGCCCATGTTGTAGGTCTTGCCGAATTCAAGCTTGCCCAAGGTTTTCGAGCGCAGCGCGACTGCCGCCAGGCGCAGGCTGCCAACGGTGTCCCAGGTACCCTCCAGGGCCTTGCCATTGATGTTGAAGCCCTCTTCGGCGACCAGTTCCAGCGCGCTATCAGGGGTCAGCCCCTTGCGTACATAAAGCCCGAGCTTGTTGGTCCAGGCGCCGCCGCCGGCCAGCTTGTAACCCGAGTGGTGCTGCGAGTCGTGATAGCTGGCGAATGCGTCCACGGTACCGTAGACCTTGAGCTTGTCATCGAAACCGTAATCCACGCCGTAGTAACCAAAGCCCGGCGCAATCCGGGCGAGCGTCGGAAAGCCCTCTGCCTGTGCCTGCGCGGCAAGGCAAGCACCTTGGATCATCAACAGCAACGACGTAATGCGAGTGTTCATTCACGACTCCAGGCCAGCACAGTGATGTGGTGGCTGTAGCGTCAGTGAACAGGGCGTTGCAGCGTGATTGCTTATTCGGCCTGGTCATGCCGTTTGGTTAATCATGGGCCGGCGCGGCGTCTGGGCTGGTAACAACCTCTGCGCTAGACAGGCTGCGAACCCGCCGCCAGGCCGCGTTATGGGCGCGGATCAGTGAACGATTCTGGGGCGGCAGGCACAGGCATGGCGAACTGTGCGCCAGTTCAGGGCAAATTGGCCAACGGCCGGTCTGGTCAATTAACCATTGGTTAGCCACATGCCGAAACTGCAAGTGTGTTGAGTGCCCGATTGGCTGATATTCGCTGCACGCCGCGATTTGCCAACGGAGATAACAATGACCACACCGCTATCCGCACCGCCAATCCTGCAGACGGGCGCGCCTTCAGTCGCGCAGGCATCCTCTTCTCGTAAAACCTTGATTGCCTGCTCGTTGGGCAATGCGCTGGAAATGTACGACTTCACCATCTACAGCTTCTTCGCTGTACTGATCGGCAAGCATTTTTTCCCCTCCGACTCAGCGATGGCGTCGTTGTTGATGTCGTTGGCCACGTTTGGCGTCGGTTTCCTGATGCGCCCGGTCGGGGCGATGGTCATCGGTCGCTACGCCGACCGGCGCGGGCGCAAGGCAGCATTGAGCCTGACCATCGGGCTGATGACCCTGGGCACCGCGCTGATCGCTTTTGCCCCCACGTATTCGCAGATCGGCATTTTCGCAACAGTGCTGCTGGTGGCCGGGCGGCTTATCCAGGGTATGTCGGCAGGCGGGGAGGTCGGTACTGCGTCGGTGTTCCTGATGGAGTCCAGTGCGGTGCACAAGCGTTGCCAGAGCGTCAGCTGGCAGGCCGCCAGCCAGGGCTACGCCGCACTGGTGGGGGCCGGTTTTGGCTTTGCCCTCAGCCTGTGGCTCGACCCTGCGGCCCTGGAAGGCTGGGGATGGCGGATACCGTTCATCTTCGGCCTGCTGATCGGACCGGTCGGTTGGTACATTCGCACGCGTTTGCCGGAAACCCATGAGGCCGAGCCTGGGCACAAGGGCGAGCAGGGGCTGGACGCCGAACTGCTCAAACGCATCGTCCAAGGCATCGGCCTGATGGCCAGTTCCACCATCGGCATGTACCTGTTCGTGTTCTACATGCCCACCTACCTGACCACGGCCTTGCATTACCCGCAAGGCAGCGCGATGGCGATTGCCTGTATCAGCAGCGGTTGCATGGCGATCATCTGCCCGTTGGCGGGCAAGTTTGCCGACAAGTACCAACTCAGGAAGCGCCTGCTGGGATGGACGGTTGCCACCCCGGTGGTGTTGACCCTGCCGGTGTTCTACCTGCTTGGGCAAGTGCAGCACATGGGCCTGGCCATGATGTGCGTGGCGGTCCTGATCCTGCCGACCTGCATCGGTGCCGGTGCGTTCTTTGCGCTGATCATGGAGGGCTTCCCGAAGGCTCGACGCTCATTCGGCACCTCGGTCAGCTACAGCCTGGGGGTGACGATATTCGGTGGCTTCTCGCCGCTGGTGGCTACCTGGCTGATTGGCGCGCTGGGCACACCGTTGGCGCCGGCGTACTTCTTGTTGGCCGGCGGCGTTGTCAGCCTGGCCTGCCTCAAATACTTCCCCGAAAACAAAGGATGCGAGTGATATGGGCATTTTGCAGAGCAACCAACCTCGACGTTCGGCAGCAGAGCTGGATGAGTTCGTCATGATTCGTCGGCAGATCCACGCCGCGCCGGAGCTAGGTGGCGACACCCCCGATACCGCGGCGCTGGTGGCCGACAAGCTGCAGGCCTTGGGCTATGAGGTGCATCGCAACGTGGGTGGGCATGGCCTGGTCGGGGTGTTGAAGGTGGGCGACAGCCCGCGCAGCATCGGCTTGCGGGCAGACATGGACGCATTGCCGATGAGCGAAAAGAATCCCTTCGAGCATGCCAGCAAGATCCCTGGCCGCATGCATGCCTGCGGCCATGACGGGCATACCGCGATCCTGCTGGCCGCCGCCGCGCAGCTGGCGGCCACGCGCAACTTCAATGGCACGTTGAACGTGATCTTCCAGCCGGACGAGGAGGGCCTGGCCGGGGCCAAGGCGATGATTGACGACGGCCTGTTCGAGCGCTTCCCGTGTGACTCGGTGTATGCGCTGCACAACATGCCCGGCATGCCGGTGGGCACCTGCGTGGTCCAGGCCGGGCCGACCATGGCGTCCTCCGAGCGCGTCAGCATTCGCATTACCGGCAAAGGCGGGCACGGTGCGATGCCAGAACTTTCGGTGGACCCGGTGATGGCGTTGAACAGCCTGATCAGTGGCATCCAGACCATCAAGTCGCGCAACCTGAGCGTGGAGGAGTATGCCGTCATCAGCATCGGCATGATCCAGGCCGGTACCGTCTATAACATCATCCCCGACGAGGCCTGCATGCTGCTTAGCGTGCGCACCGACACGGCCGAGACCCAGCAGAAGATCAACAGCCGCATTGACGCCTTGGCCAACGGGCACGCAGAAAGCTTTGGTGTGCAGATTGACGTGCAATTCACCCAACTGGCGCCAGCGTTGTGCAACAGCGATGACGAAAGTGCGTTGCTGCGGGAAAGCCTGCGGCCGTTGTTTGCCGACGGTACGATGCTGGACAAGATGCCGAAAAAGGTTATGGGCACCGAAGACTTCGCTTACATGCTGGAGGCGCGGCCTGGCTGTTACTTCATGCTGGGTAATGGTACCGGCGAGTTCCATGGTTGTTCGGTGCATAATCCTCACTATGACTTCAACGATGCGTTGGTGAAGATTGGTGCCGATTGTTGGGTGAAGTGGGTCCAGGATTACCTGCGTTGAGGCGGTGCCAGCCACTGCGTCGCCTGCTTCGCGGGCAAGCCCGCTCCTACACCAACCGCGCAGGCTGCGGGCTTACGCTGTACCGATGTAGGAGCGGCTTCAGCCGCGAACACCGGCGTAGCCGGTGCCATCCACCGCGTCGCCTGCTTCGCGGGCAAGCCCGCTCCTACACCTACCGCGCAGGCTGCGGGCTTACGCTGTACCGATGTAGGAGCGGCTTCAGCCGCGAACACCGGCGTAGCCGGTGCCATCCACCGCGTTGCCTGCTTCGCGGGCAAGCCCGCTCCTACACGTACCGCGCAGGCTAGGGGCTTACGCTGTACCGATGTAGGAGCGGCTTCAGCCGCGAACACCAGCAAAGCCGGTGCCATCCACCGCGTCCCCTGCTTCGCGGGCAAGCCCGCTCCTACACGTACCGCGCAGGTTGCGGGCTCACGCTGTACCGATGTAGGAGCGGCTTCAGCCGCGAACACCGGCAAAGCCGGTGCCATGCACCGCGTCGCCTGCTTCGCGGGGCAAGCCCGCCGTTGGTCACCTGCAAGCACGCTTTTTACCCAAGGGTTCAAACTGCGATGTGCGACTCTAAACGGAGGCGTACGATAATGAATACTGCCATACCGAGCGCAATGACCGTAGTGCTGCTAGGTGCAGCCTGCCCAGCCGCATTTGCAGACCCCAACGACGAGGTCGACAGCACATCTGGGTATATCCAGACCGTCGAAAGAACGAGTTCCCACTCGATGCACCCCAGCGCGCCTATAGCAGTCAGGCAATACGCTGACGATGACGCATCTGGATTTATGCGGGCAGTGGGGAGAAATGGTTCCCACTCGATGCACCCCAACGCGCCTGTGCCAGATGAGCATTTCGCTGACGACCAAGTACAAATGCAACAGCAAACCAAGCATTGATAGCCTTATGTTGGCAAGGCGCAACCGAGGCTAGCGCATGAGTGCTCGAAGCCCGCAGCTACCAACGACTGTAGCTGGAACTGACATCATCCAGCCCGGCGCCCAAAACCTGGCTTTCGCGGGCATCGAGCACTCGCTCAAGCCGTTCGATGAACAGCAGTCCTTTTGTGCGTGGGGTTCGCCGCGAAATCAATCAGTTTTGAGGTGAGATCATGGCGCAAACTGATGTTCTGATTGTTGGCGCTGGCCCAACTGGGCTGACGCTAGCGCTTTGGCTCACCAGGCAAGGCGTTGCCGTAAGGGTCGTCGACAAGAGCAGTGGCCCAGGCGAAGCTTCTCGTGCCATGGCTGTTCAAGCCCGCACGCTGGAGCTTTATCGGCAGCTCGATATGGCCGAGGCGGTGATAGCTGCCGGCTATAAAACACCTGCCATGAACATGTGGGCGCGTGGCAGCCACAGAGCGCGAATCCCCTTGATCGATGCAGGCAAAGAGGTTTCTGCCTATCCCTTCGTGTTGATTTACCCCCAAGATCGCCATGAGCGCTTACTGGTGCTGAAGCTTCAGTCACTCGGCGTGGAGGTGGCGTGGCAGACCGAAATGCTGTCCTTTGAAGAGGATGAACGTCATGTCACCGCACGCCTCAAGCATGCAGATGGGCAGGAAGAATCCTTTACTGCGGCTTACCTGGCGGGATGCGATGGTGCTAGGTCACTCGTTCGGCATGAGATCGGCAGTGGCTTCGAGGGCGGGACCTACAAACAGCTTTTCTATGTCGCGGATGTCAGGGTAACTGGCATCGAGCCTGCGGGTGAGGCACACATCGCATTTGATAAATCCGATTTTGTGCTGCTCTTGTGCTACGGCGAAAATGACCAATACCGCCTGATTGGCACCGTGCGTGACGAGCGCGCCGAGCATCCTGAGCAGCTGACGTTCGCGGACGTTGGCCATGATGCCATCAACGGGTTGAACCTCAAGATTGCCGAGGTGAACTGGTTTTCCACCTACCGTGTTCATCATCGTGTCACGGATCATTTCCGCCATGGCCGAGCGTTTCTGCTCGGCGATGCTGCGCATGTCCATAGCCCGGCCGGTGGTCAGGGCATGAACACCGGCATTCTGGACGCGATCAACCTGGCGTGGAAGTTGGCCGCTGTGGTGAAAGGCAAGGCGCCCGATACATTACTCGACAGCTACCAGGTTGAACGCCAGGCATTTGCCCGCACGCTGGTAGAGACAACGGACAAACTGTTCACGTTTGTTACCGCTCAGGGCGGGTTTGCCGACATTGTACGCACTCGCATCGCGCCGCTCTTCGCGAGCGTTGCCTACAAGAGCGAAAACGTCCGTGAATACCTGTTTCGAGTGGTTTCGCAGACCACCCTTGATTACCGCGACAGCCCACTGAGCCGGGGTAAGGCCGGTGGGGTGCAGGGCGGTGATCGCCTGCCTTGGCTGCCTGGGGGCAGGGCAGATAATTACGATTCACTGGCAGCCATCTTGTGGCAAGTGCATGTGTACGGTGAGGCCAAGGCAGACGTGTCCCAATGGTGCGCAAAGCACGGCATACCACTGCATGTGTTCGCATGGGAGCAAGCGTACGAGAAAGCCGGCGTTGCCAGAAATGCTACTTATCTGTTGCGGCCTGATACCTATGTCGCGCTGGCTGACCCTGAGGGGGAGGCATCCACCTTGAGCCGATATTTTTCGGAGCAGGGCATTATGCTGCCCGCTTGAGTGGTCGCTGGCATCGTTGTGCAACGACCACCCGAAAGGCCAGGGTTGCTAGGCCACTTGCTGCACAGTAGGCCGCTGATCGGTAGCGAGTCGTCTTGCACGCCCTACGCCCCAGGCTAAAGCGCGGCTCATCGATTCACCCGGTCGCGAGTCGAAGGCCTCTTCGTGCAGGGCCATGCCGCAGCCTGCATACACGCCAATGAACATCTGCGTCTGGCCAACCCGGGAAAGCCTGACCTTGACATCAATCGAGGTGCCGTCGTCCAGCTCCTCGTCATGAGCCCGATGATGAAGCACCGGATCGGCCCAACCCCAAAACACATCACCGCGAATACGCATGCCGTTCTCCTACGACTTTAGTCTTATAGTCCGTCAAAGATAGCTGGCGATGATGACGTTTCAACTGCACAGGAACGTGGCGGCCTGGAATCAGACAACCGGCAAGGAAATCGCTACAAAACAAGGATGTACGTACAAGCTGTGGACGTTCAGGCGGCACCCGGTGATGAAATGGGGTTACCCGGTTGAAGGGAGCAGAATGACCTCGAAAGTGGTCCCGTCCTTTTCGTTAGATTGCACTTCGATCTTGCCACCGTGACTTGCGACGATTTCCGACGCGATGAACAACCCAAGGCCCAGCCCCGCCGCAGAGCCCCGTTCGCCGGATGAATAGCTTGAGTATCTGCCTTCCGGCTTGAACAGATAGGGCATCACTTCGGGAGGGATAGGCTCTCCCGAATTCTGCACGCTGACCCGTGGAATACCTTGCACCTTGCCAACCGTGACCTTGATCGGGGCCGTCGAATCACCATGTCGCAGGGCATTGCCTATCAGGTTGGTGAACACCTGAGAGATGCGGTCAGGGTCAAATTGACCGGTGATCTGCACCTGCTCATCCAGGAAGATCTGCGCTTGCGGGAACGCCGTGCGTAGCTCGTTAATGACCGCGTGGCAGATCGGATTCAATTCCACCTTTTGCAAATCCACTGGAATGCCTGTGCCCAGGTTGCAGCGGGCCAGATCCAGCAGGTCGTTGATCATGAGGTTCGCCCGGCGTGCGCTGGTACAGACTTGGGTCGCGAGCACCTTGCCTTTCTCATCCAACCCCTTTTGCCGCTGGATCAGGTCGCCAGCCATGAGAATCGCGCCCAAAGGGGAACGCAGATCATGGCCGAGCACTGCCAGCACCATTTTTCGGGTCGACTCGACGGCTGACCCATACGCTGCGATTGACTCTGCGAGCGCTTGGTCGATGGCTTCATTGAACCGAATCATGTCCTGGACATGAAGCGCCTCTGCGAACGACTCTTGGGTAAGCCAGAGTGACAAGACGCTGGAGCGCAATGCCCGGTATTCGGACACCATCTGATCCATTGAAAAACCGGCTATCAAACGAGCAACCGCATGGGTTTCCGCTGCCGTATCGCTGGAACTCCTGGGCCCTCTCCCTTGTGCCTTTTCAGCTTGTTGGTGGCTGGTCTGGGGTGTTCTCATGTCCAGGGCAACAGTGCGCAGCATTTTCTCGGCATGATCGCGCAAGCCAATGGCATCCTGCTTCGGCAGGTCTGTTTCAACTGAGCGGGCATAGTTCTCCCACGCCTGGAGAATCCCCTCCATGTCGCTCTCAATGAATTGGAACAGCCGCATATGTATCCAGACCCTGCTCTTGAACGCCCTCCGAAAGCCTAGCCTACCGAGCCAGCCTGCGTGACCCAAGCGCTATGCCACTCGGCCGGTCCTGACCTGCGCAAAGTGCTGAACCCCACGTTCGGCGTGGGGCAGCCTCAGGAGCAGATGGCAGCCTCAACGCTCCATGACATAGGTGCCAGGCGCGGGGCAGAGCGGTGGGTACTTGCGCGAGCCGAGCTTCTTCGGCGCCGCCCGGCTGTCGCCCGAGCGCTGGCCGATCCATTCGCGCCAATGCGGCCACCAGCTGCCTTGCTGGCGCTCCCCGGCGTTCTGCAGCCAGGCCTGCGGGGCCTCGGCTGCGGCGGGTGCCGCGTAGTAGAACGACTTCGGGTTGCCCGGCGGGTTCACCAGGCTCTGCAAGTGCCCAGCATTGGACAGCACGTAGGTGCTGTCCTCGCCAAACAGCCGGGCGGTGCCGTAGCAGCCCTGCCACGGTGTGATGTGGTCAGTGGTGCCGCCAACCACGTAGGCGCCCACTTGCACTTGGGTCATGTCGATCGACTCGCCGGCAATCTCCAGGCAACCCGGGTTGCTGTAGGGGTTTTGCTGGATCAGGTCGAGGTAGTCGGCGTGCAGTTGGGCCGGTAGCCGCGTGGTGTCGTTGTTCCAGGCCAGGATGTCGAAAGCCGGCGGTTTGTTGCCCAGCAGGTAGTTGTTTACCCAGTAGCTCCAGATCAGGTCGTTTGGGCGCATCCAGGCGAACATGCGGGCCATGCCCTGGCCGCTCAGCACGCCTTTGCGCCGGGAGCTGGCCTTGGCCGCGCGCAGGGCGGAAGGGGAGGTGAACAGCCCCAGGGTGGTGTCTTCCAGCGCCGACTGCATGTCGAGCACGCACACCGCCCAGCAGGTATTGGCCACCTTGTGGCCTTCGCCACGGGCTGCCAGCCAGCCCAGGTAGGCTGCCAGGGTGATGCCGCCCGAGCAGGAGCCCCACATGTTCACATCCGGGCTACGGGTGATGCTGCGCGCCACGTCCACAGCCTGGTCCAGGCACAACGCGTAATCGGACAAGCCCCAGTCGCGATGCTCGCGGGTGGGGTTGCGCCAACTGATGACGAACAGGCTTACGCCGCTGTCCTGAATCCACTTGATCAGGCTTTTCTCCGGCGACAGGTCGATGGCGTAGTACTTGTTGATTTGCGGCGGCGACATCACCAAAGGCCTGGCATGGACCTTTTCGGTGGTGGGGGCGAACTGCAGCAGCTCGAACATTTCATTGCGAAAAACCACTTCGCCCTTGGCCGTGGCGATGTTTTCCCCAACCTTGAACGGCGTGCTGTCGACCTGCCTGGGCAGGCCGCGGTTGTTCACGATGTCCTGGCCGAACTGGCGGATGCCCCTGGCCAGGCTCATGCCACCCGTGTCCACCAGCTTGCGCAGCGCCGCCGGATTGGTCAGCGGTGAGTTGCTCGGTGCCATGGCATCGGCCAGGAGTGCTGCTATGAAGCGGGCGCGGCTCTTTTCCAGCGGGGCAAGGTCGGTGGACTCGATAAAGCGGGTCAGCTCACTTTGGCCGGCCAGGTAGCTTTGTAGCAGTGCGCGCAGGAAAGCATTGGATTGCCAGGCCGGATCGGCGAAGCGCTTGTCCTTTGGGTCTGGCGCGATGCTGGACTGGCCACCGACGATGCCGCGCAGCGATTTCAGGTAGCCACCGGCGTGAGCGCCAGCCTTTAGCGGCGACTTGCCCACGGCCTTGAACAGGCAGCCGGCCCAGTTGGCCAGGTCGGCCGGGCGCACGCTGACCAGCGGGTTGCCCGCCAGGGTCTGGTTGGCAGCGGCGGCGATCAGTTCTTGGTGCTGAGCGTTGTCCGGGTGGTCGGCCTCCTTGCGCGCGCGACGCTTTCGGCCGGTTGCAGGGGGGCGTTGGGTGGGGGTTGCGGTCTCGCTCGTTCGGGTGGATCTGCTCATGGCTGCTCTCGTGATTCCGGGCGCGGTTTTGTTGTGCACCGACTCTAAGGCAGCAGTGGCTGTGGCCACTTCTCATCACACGTCAGCGAATTTTCATTTCATGACGCGAGGCGTGATGAGTCGACGGTGTGCATACACATCGGTGGTTCGGCACAGGCCGTCGTAGGAGCGGGTTCACCCGCGAAGAGGCCGGGCCTGCGGGCCAATATTCCTGGCCGTTCACCGTTGCAGCCGCCACCGCATTCGCGGGTGAACCCGCTCCTACATCGACCGGTGGTGCACACACCTCGATGGTTCGGCACAAGCCGTTGTAGGAGCGGGTTCACCCGCGAAGAAGCCGGGCCTGCCGGCCAATATTCCTGGCCGTTCACCGTTGCAGCCGCCACCGCATTCGCGGGTGAACCCGCTCCTACATCGACCGGTGGTGCACACACCTCGGTGGTTCGGCACAAGCCGTTGTGGGAGCGGGTTCACCCGCGAAGAGGCCGGGCCTGCCGGCCAATAATCCTGGCCGTTCACCGTTGCAGCCGCCACCGCATTCGCGGGTGAACCCGCTCCTACGTCGACCGGTGGTGCACACACCTCGGTGGTTCGGCACAAGCCGTTGTAGGAGCGGGTTTACCCGCGAAGAGGCTGGGCCTGCGGGCCAATACCCCTGGCCGTTCACCGTTGCAGCCGCCACCGCATTCGCGGGTGAACCCGCTCCTACGTCGACCGGTGGTGCACACACCTCGATGGTTCGGCACAAGCCGTTGTAGGAGCGGGTTCACCCGCGAAGAGGCCGGGCCTGCCGGCCAATATTCCTGGCCGTTCACCGTTGCAGCCGCCACCGCATTCGCGGGTGAACCCGCTCCTACATTAATCGAGGGTGCACACACATCGGTGGTTTGGCACAGGTGGGGCACCTATTCATGGGCTGGAAAAGTCACGATTGCCATAGGTGGAGTAGGGAGCAAGCGGCAGGGTTCAACGCGGCTGATCAGCACTGTGGCCCTGCCCATCATGACCTGAACCAACGGCACGTCGGTATTTAGCGCGGCTCAGTATCAGGTAACTGCATTTCGTATCGCTTATCCGAAAAGTCGCAAATACATTCATCCCACCAAGGTAACCGCAGTCGTAAGAACACACAGGCCTTTCTGTGTCTGACTTGAGGTAAGCGATCATGGCTAATAATCAAGACAAGGGCGGCAACCAGGGCGATACCAACACCGGCATGGGCAACAACACCGCGGGTACCGGCCAGCAAGGCGGGCAAGGTGCGGGCAGTGACATGCCGAACAAGCAACAACAAGGTGGCAGTCAGTCAGGGCAGAAGCCTGAAGACAAAATGAACAAGGACTGGGACCGCTCTCGCGATACTGGGAGCAAAGGTGGGCGCCCAGACCAGAACACAACCGACAAGCAGAACCCGACTGATAAAGACCGCATGGGCGGGCAGCAATCGCAAAGCGATAACCCGCAGTGGGACAAAGACCGCTAACTGCCGCTGGTTTGCATCGGGGTGGCATAGCCACCCTGGTGCCAGGCAGTTACTGCACCAGGCGCTGGGGTAGCCGAAGTAAGGCGGAGTGATCAGCTTGCTGGATCAAAACTCGGGATGAAGCTATACCGAAAGGGGCCGGAGTGGAGGTTGTTTCACAGGCTCGAATCATCCGAGGAGAACGTCGCAGTGTCGACTCAGCTGGTCATACGCAACATGACCCGTCCCGAGTTGGACGAGCTTGTCGATTGGGCTGCCCGTGAGGGTTGGAACCCCGCCTTCACGATGCCGAGCTGTTCTGGGCTGCTGACCCTGCAGCCTTTATCGCGGCGTCCAAGGGCGCTGAGCTTACGACCGCACCTGCTTCCCCGCCGCACGCGAAACCTTACTGAGCGAGTGGATAGCCCAAGCCGATGCATGTGCCGTAGGTTGCCAGCGTGACGGCCGGCTCAGCGGCTATGGCGTAGCAAGGCGCTGCCGTGAAGGCTTCAAGATTGGCCCTTTGTTTGCCGATGATGCCTTGGCAGCCAATACGCTTTATGCGCCCCTGGCGGAGTTTGCCCAGGGTGGCCCGCTGTTTCTCGATGCCCCGGAGAATAACCCCGCCGCCATGGCGCTCGTGCATCAACTGGGTATGAGCGAGGTGTTCGGCTGCGCGCGCATGTACCTGGGCCCTGCGCCTGCGATCGCGCACGAACGTGTGTTCGGCGTCACCACTTTCGAGCTGGGCTGAAGTCCGCACCCCCGAAAACCCTCGTTTGGGTGGCTGGAAACCCAAAAACCCCCATATAAGGGTAATTCTGGGCAACCCTTTTAGCGCGCTTGGGCTTCAACCCAAGCGCCAGGCGCTATCGAGCCTGGCATGATGCGTGCTTGTTCCATGATCGAAATGGCATTGCAGAGTGTTCTCTCACAATCTCGAGGTGAAGCGCATGCAGAAAACTCACGAGAGTAACTCGCCAACCTCGGGATTCGAAAAGTCCAGCCGGGATAAACGCGCCTCGCTTTGGGCGAAAATCAAAGCTATCCAATGGCTCTCGCTACCCATTGGGCCCCGTATCATTTCAGTCGCCGCCATGGTTGGGTTGATTGCTACCAGCCTGATGATCAGTATCAGCACCGATCAAAGTACGGCACTCACGGCCAAGTTCATCCAGGCTTTGGGTGCCGTGGATACCGCTAACGCGGGGCTGCCGGGATATCAAACAAGCGACATACTTGACGCGCGTGCGGACAGCGGCTTGTCCCGTGAAGCCCGGGCCAATCGTCAGAAATCACGGAATCTGTTTTTTGCCAGCCTGGGCAATATTGCCAATCAGTCGGATACGCTGTTAATCAATGTCTATGCACCCGATAAGGTCATCATTTGGTCCAGCAACGCTAAACTGATCGGCCAGCAATTCCCGGATAACGACGAACTTGAGAGTACCGAGGCCGGCAAGGGTGGCGTCGTCGCAAATTACCACCAGGTAAAAGAAAGTCGTAAAGAACAGCAGTTCATTCGACAGCCAAGCAACCTGTTCATCGAGCATTACATCCCGCTGGTCAACAAAGCGGGGGAAGTACCCTCCGTCGTGGAATTTTATACAGAGCCCTCTGGTTGGCTGGTACATACTCGGTCGGGTTACCTGGTGGTGTGGCTGGCCTGCTCGATTGCCGCAGCGTTGATCTACCTTGGCCTACTCTCCTTTACGGGTAGGCTTGGCAACCTGTTTCCTTCGAGGATTCAAAAAAATATCGACCACGAAATGGCTACCTTGCTTAACGAAGTGACCAGCGTCGTAGCTCACAACCTGCGCAACCCCCTTGCCGCGGTCCGCTCCAGCGCCGAGTTGGCCCTGGAAATCGGAACTGATGCTGCCTGCAAAAACATCGGGGACATCATCGACCAGGTCGATTGCATGTCAGACTGGATCAAGGAGCTGCATGTTGCATCCACATCGCTGAAGGGTGAAATCGGCAAGGTCGACCCGGTAGATGCGGTACTTGAGACCTTGCGAAATTTTGAACTGCCATTAAGCAACGCCAATGTGCACGTAGAATTTTCAGCAACCAGCACGCTAACGGTCATAGGTCATCACCCGTTGCTGGTTCAAATATTGGACAGTCTGGTATCCAATGCGATAGAGGCGATGCCGGACGGAGGGACTTTGTACATAACCATCAATCAGCGCTCGCCCAAGCGCTTGAACATCATCCTGCAGGACACCGGCAAGGGATTGACCGCTGCCCAACAGAAAGCGTTGTTTCGGCCGCGTTGTGCGATCAAGCAGGGAGGCTTTGGGATCGGCTTGATGTTGGTGAAATTGATCATGCAGCGCTTTGGCGGTCACGCGAGCCTGGTCACTGGCAAACATAAGGGAACAACGGTCAACCTGTGCTTCAGGATGGCAGACAGTGTCTAGTGCGGGCTCTTGATTTGTAGCGCACGGCCCACAGGATTGTCAGCAGCTTCAGACCTGCGCTGTACTTGTGGGAGCCGCGCTTGCCGGCGATGGGCCGCTAAGCGGCCCCGGCAATCTTGAGGCAGGCTCAAGATCCTGATTAGTTCGCGGGCAAGAGGATCACGAAGTTCTTTTTCATGTCTTCCAGCACGGTCCATTTGCCCTTGGCGCCCGGTTCGATAATGAATGTGTCGCCAGCGGCCAGTGTGACAGGGGCGCAACCCTCAAGCTCGATGACGCAGCGTCCACTCAGGACATGGCAGAATTCCCAGACTTTGTAGTCGATGCGCCACGCTCCGGTGCTGGCTTCCCATTCTCCGGAAATGCGACCTTGCTGTTCATCGTGATAGTACTTGGACGTCAGCGTATGAGGGGTGCCTTCCACCACCTCTTCAAAAAAGGGAAGGTCGCGCACCGGTTGGATATCCAGTTCGCGAAACACGGTCAGTTGCTTGTTCATGGTTTTTTCTCGAGCACGTTGTGGGTAGGGCGATACATCAAATAGGCTTCACCGGTTACGCCCAGCATCGGGTGCGGAACGATCTGGCAGGTTTTAACAGTTTGAAAACCGTGACGTTCGTAGAAGCGGCGTGCACCGTGGTTTTCTGCATAATCGATCAGGCATAGCCCATCCAGGCCAGAGTCCTCAGCGCGCTGCTGGGCGTGGCGAAGAAACTGGACGCCCAGCCCCTGGCTGCGCCAGGCCTCATCCAGGGCCAGGCTGGATATGTACA
The DNA here is from genome assembly GCF_044749595.1 of Pseudomonas sp. NPDC089392. NCBI lineage: Bacteria > Pseudomonadati > Pseudomonadota > Gammaproteobacteria > Pseudomonadales > Pseudomonadaceae > Pseudomonas > Pseudomonas sp. NPDC089392. The sequence goes on along the minus strand of NZ_JBIVIF010000006.1, from coordinate 27,084 downwards.
AGGTGTCGGGTATTTCCATGTCGGAATAAGGCGCGAGGACCGGGTCTGTCTCGACAGGCCTGTCAGGGGTCTCGCGCAAGGCATAGCTATGCATCATGCCAATGACGCGCCCTTCGAAAGTGGCCATCAGGCAGTTCTTGTAGGAAAAGTCGCCCTGTTCCCTGGCATAGCGAGACGCACCGACACTCAGCAATGCTTCGCCAGGTGCGGCAAGCTTGCTCCAGATGTAATCGGCCATGCCCTCCGATGTCAGTTGAAAGAAGCGTGCAATATCGTGCGCGTCCGAGGCTTGAGCGGGTCTGAAGTCGATAGGCATGTACAGTGCTCTCATGGGATCGGGTGGTTAGTTTTCAAGGATTATGCCTTTGCAGGGTGGCAGGGTAGGCGGGTTGAACGGTTCCCATCTTGCTCTGGGCGACACCGTCAGTACGGCGTGCGACGCTGCCCTATGCTCAAGGGCTCGTGGCGTTTTTGTGGTTTGGGGCTGGTTTGGTCTCGGAATGTTCGCCTTGAGATATGTCGCGCCTATTCGATCGAGCGCCGCCCGCGCGGCGCTTCGCGGCACAAGGCCGCTCCCACATCTGTTTCGGGCCAATTATTCCTGTGACATAGGCGCGCGCACCCTGGGTGCATGACAGGAGATTGAAGAAGAGCAGGTGTGCAACCCTCGATATAGAAGGGAACAAACAAGGCGGACAGAGGTGAAGGCCCAGGAGAGACTGGCCCGAAACAGATGTGGGAGCGGCCTTGTGCCGCGAAGCGCCGCGCGGGCGGCGCTCGATCTCATAGGCGCTACATACCTCAAGACGAACACATCCGAGACAACACCAGCCCCAAGCCGGGTCCGTCCTCAATGGATCGAAAGCGGTCATTCGCGTCTGACCGCTATCGACCCAAAGCGATCCGCCGTGCTGCAGCCCAGTGGCGGCCTTAACTCACCATCACTTCATCCAGTGCCTGCTCCAGGGTGCTGACCGTGCGCTCGATATTGTGCAGTTTTTCGAGCCCGAACAGCCCGATACGGAAGGTCTGGAAGTCGGCGGGTTCGTCACATTGCAACGGCACTCCGGCGGCGATCTGTAGGCCGTGTTCGGCAAATTTCTTACCGTTCTTGATGTCGGCATCATCGGTGTAGCTCACCACTACGCCCGGGGCCTGAAAGCCGGCTGCGGCCACGCTTTTGATGCCTTTGCCGGTCAACATGGCGCGCACCCGGTCGCCCAGAGCCTGTTGCTCACTGCGGAGCTTGTCGAAGCCGCAGGCTCGCATCTCGTTCATTGCTTTGTTAAATCGCGCGAGAGAGTCGCTGGGCATGGTCGCATGATAGGCATGCCCGCCCTGTTCGTAGGCCTGCATGATCTGCAGCCACTTTTTCAGGTCGCAGGCAAAGCTGCTGCTTTGCGTCTGCTCGATGCGCTCCAGGGCCAAGGCGCTGAGCATCACCAGGGCGCAGCAAGGGGAGGCGCTCCAGCCTTTCTGTGGTGCGCTGATCAGCAGGTCGACTGCGCACTTGTGCATATCAACCCAGATCGTGCCAGAGGCGATGCAGTCGAGCACGAACAGCCCCCCCACGGCATGCACGGCGTCGCCAATGGCCCTCAGGTAATCGTCGGGCAGGATAATCCCGGATGAGGTTTCAACGTGGGGGGCGAAGACAATCTGCGGCTTGTGCGCCTCAATGGCCGCCAGCACCTCGTCCAGAGGCGGGGGAGCGTAGGCAGCCTGGCGGCCCGTATCGACCGGCCGGGCTTTCAGCACCGTGGTGGCTGCCGGGATGTTGCCCATCTCAAGGATCTGGCTCCAGCGATAACTGAACCAGCCGTTGCGGACCACCAGGCATTGCTGGCCGGTGGCAAACTGTCGCGCTACCGCTTCCATGCCGAATGTACCGCTGCCCGGCACTACCGCAACAGCCTGGGCGTTGTAGACCTGTTTCAGGGTCCTGGAAATGTTCCTCATCACGCCTTGAAATGTCTGCGACATGTGATTGAGCGAGCGGTCGGTGTAGACCACCGAGTACTCGACCAGCCCCTCAGGATCAATACTGGGATATAGCTTGGACATGCGGTGACTCCTTTGGCAGAGATGTCATTGGTATGGACCCTGTCCGAAGCCTTGGCAAATGTGAAGATTGATCGGGGCTGTTTGCAGGTACCGTACAGCCCCTGTGCCAGGGCTATGCAGGCCTGTTCGAACCAGAGTATTGAGGCTTTCCTGGCGGCATGGTCTGCTCCACCTGTTCTTCGAACCACTTCAACACACCTGGGCTTCCTTAGTGGGCAAAGTGATCCTTGATGTAGCGCACCGTCTTTTCCAAAGTGCGCGCCATATCGGGATGTGCTAGCTGATACTTGCGTTCCAATTGCTCGCTATTACTCATATCGAAGCGCTGCGTCTGGATAAAGTCCAATGACTCGGCGCTGATTGCAAATCGTGCTGCTAGTCCGGGAATTGTGAAAAGCCACCTGAGCAACCTTATCGGGACATGGCGGCGGGGCGCCTTGACCTCCAGCGTTCTAGCGATCTGCTCAAGCATCCCCTGCAGGCTCAATGTGTGCTCATAGAGCGCCAGGACCTGCCGGTTGGCCATCGAGGGATCGAACGCCACACAGGTCATCATCGCCACCAGGTAGTCGACGCTGACTAATGGCAACCAGTGCCTGGCGGAGCCGGGGACGGCTTTGAACCGACCTTGTGCCAGGTTTCGAACGAGTTCGGCCAGAGGCTGTCCTTCCAGGATGTGCCCACTCTCGCTGTGGCCACACACCGTAGCAGGATGAACGATCGTGTAGTCCGCGCCCGCATCCTGCATATAACGGATGACGGCAAAATGAGACTCGATCTTGCTGCCTTCGTAGCCACCTGCACGGCGGTAGACTGCGGGCCAATTGGTGTTTTCAGGGCACTCTTTATCAACACCGATACTGGCAAGGTGGATAAGGTTTTGCAGCATAAAGCCGCCCACCATCAGCAATCGGATGCGCTGGCTTGCCGCAAGCCTGGCGACTCTCAGCGCCCCTTGCACATTGACTGCTCGAGCGTGCTCCATCGTCAGCCCCCAGGAAAACTCCGCCGCAAGGTGGAAGGCCACAGAGGCTGAAGACACGCACTGCTTGTCCGCCTCGCTGAGCCCAAGCCCCTCTCTGCTGATATCGCCCTCAACGGCATGGATGTACGCCGGATTACCGCCCAGTTGGCCTACCTGTTTTCTGAGGCGCTCAATGTTTCCTGGGGTGCGCATAAGCACCCAGGTCTTGTACCCTGTCGAAGTAAGACGGGCCAATAAGTGTTGCCCCAAAAATCCACTGCCGCCTGTAACGAAGCATTCCACGCTCATGCCTGATTCCTTGTTTGGATGATGGGCGCAGGCTAATGTGTAGAGTCCGCTCTACAGTCAAGGAGTTTTTAGTGTGAATGTTGGAGAGTTAGAGCGCCGGAGTGGTGTCGGCCGGCACGCATTGCGCTATTACGAACAGCTCGGGCTTATCGTGGCCCAGCGACAAGCCAACAACTACCGCAGCTACAGCGATCAGACGGTTGTTGATCTGGCCTTTATTCAGAGCGCCCAGAGTGGCGGTTTTTCCCTCGCTGAGATTGGAGAAATTCTTGCAGCCAAGCGAGGCAACAAGATCGATTGCGCGCAAGGCGCAGCCTTGGTCGCCAGCAAGATGGCCGAAATTCAAGCGAAGATCACCACGCTGCAAGCCGCTTATGTCTTTCTGAGCGCGGAGCATGCGAAGCTTGAAGCCAGTGCCATTGCCAATGGTCTGATCGCTCCCCACTTACCTGTCCATCTGCATGCCTCGACGCCATAGCATTCCGGCAAGGCCATTCGTTTGGCCTAGTGAACAGGACCGTAGTCGAAGGGGGGTTCGAGTAGCCTTCCCAAGAGCGACCACTCCCATAAATAGGCTTCCTTGATTACGAAATCTTCAAGATGGCCTCAAAACGCGACTGACCTACGATGCTCGGCCGTTGCCACCACCTTGCCGCGCTTGAGCACCATCAACCGTGTCGGCAGGTCGAGAATGACATCGGCCACAGCACGGCAATCGACCAGCACCAGGTCGGCATCATTGCCCACCGCCAAACCGTGGTGTTTCAACCCCAAGGCTTTGGCAGGGTTTGTCGTGAGCATCGACAACACGGTGGCCTGATCATCCGCGCCACCTAAGTGGCACGCAGGAATGGCCAGTTGTGCAATGTGTAACAGGTCGCCAGTGCCATAGGGTGTGAATGCGTTTCGGATGTTGTTGGTGGCCAGGCAAACCGTGACACCGCCGTCGCGCAGCGCACGCACAGGTGTCAGGGTGCGTCTTACATTGTGGCTGTCACCCCGAGCTCCCAGGTGCAGGTCGGTGGCGGGCAGGCACATCACGCTGATGTCGGCCTCACGTAGCAACGCGATGACCTGTGCCTGCCGCGCTGGCGAGACGGCGGCCAGGCTGGTCAGGTGCCCAACGCAGACCCGCCCTTGGTAGCCTTCGGCGATGGTTCGACGTGCCACGTACTCGATGGTCATGTGCTCGGCGTCATCGGCGAAGTCCTGGTGCAAGTCAATGTCTTTGCCGTAGCGCTTGGCCAAGTCAAAGACGAAATCAATGTGCTCCTGCGGCGACACGTCGTTGTAGGGAATGCCGCCCACCACATCGGCCCCCATCTCCATTGCCTGGGCCATCATGGCCTGCATGCCAGGCAGCTTGAGAATGCCTTCTTGCGGAAAGGCCACGACCTGGATGTCGATCACCTCGCGCAACTGCTCGCGCAGCTCCAGCACCACTTCGAGCCCGGTGAAGCCTTGGGCGGGGTCGAACTCGGCATGGGCGCGGACATGCGTGGTACCGGCTTGTACCAATGCGCGCAGCACCTGGATCGAACGTTCGCGGATATCCTCACGGGTCAGTGTGGGCTTCAATTCGGCGGTGACGGCGATCGCTTCCTTCAAGGTGCCGGAACGATTGGCCTTGCGCTGCATGACGTTGGCTTTTTCAAGATGCAGGTGGCCTTCGACAAACCCAGCAACAAGCACATTGCCGTCGCCTTGGACTTCGTGCTCCGCCGTGGTGGCGATGTGTTGCGCGATCTCGGCGATTTTGCCCGCTTGCACGGCCACATCTACCCGAGGCTGGGCGTCGTCAATGCGTACATTTCGAAAGATAAGGTCCATCAACTTCAGTCCTCATAAGGAGTGCTGTAGCGCTGCGAAGGCCGGGCTCAGTTATTCGAGCAACCATTGCCCATCACGCGGTACTCAAGCACATGCTCTTTGCCTTGGGAGTCTTCGTACGTCATGCGAGCGGGCACTACCTGACAGACATTGGGGACCTCGCTCATGGAAATGACACGGGCAATATCGAGGTGCTGGGAGTAGCTGTACTGTTCAACCGGAGCCTGCTCGACCTGTTGCTCAACGTCGGTAGCCATCGCCACGTTGCACAGCGCGCCGAGTATCAATGCGAACAACGCTTTCAATTTTGATCACCTTCAGGTTGTGGCTGGGCCGCTAAATTGCGGCCCAGCCCATGTGTTGCAGCCAAATCAGAACGGTTTGGTGGGCAGGTATTTGCCATCCAGGGTGATCACTGCGCGCGAGCCTCCCTCGGGGTCTTCGACTTTCTTGATGTCCAGCTTGAAATTGATGGCACTGATGATGCCGTCGCCGAACTTTTCATGAACCAGCGCCTTCAAGGTGGTGCCGTACACCTGCAACATCTCGTAAAAGCGGTAGATGGTCGGGTCGGTCGGGATACCATTTTGAATGCTGCCGCGCAGTGGCACGGTCTGCAGCAGTGCGATGCCGTCCGCGTCGAGGCCGAGCTTGTCACCCACCACCTGGGCGGCGCTCGCCGGCAACGGGTGCTGGCCCAACAGTGCTGCGGTGACGAACGCTTCGGACAAACCGGTGCCTTCGGTGATCTGGGAGAACGAGAGGTCTTTGCGGGCTTTGGCCAGAAGGATGACTTCGCTCAGGGCAAGGCGGGCGTTCTGGCTGATTTGCGATTGGATCATGGTGTTTCTCCTTGGTTGAAAGATGTTCAGGCAACGCGCTTGGGTTGATGGGAAACGGCGTGCACTTCGGGGTTGTGGGCGAGGGATACGAATTTGCCGGTACTGCCATCGAAGGCCTCGATCAGCCCGCTTTCGATGTCGTAGATCCAGCCATGCAATGTCACGCGGCCTTCTTCAAGGGCCAGGCGCACCGAGGGATGGGTCTGGATGTTGGCAAGCTGGGCGATCACGTTTTCGCGCACCATGGCTTCGACCTTGGCCTGCGGGCCGAAATGGTTGCGGGCTTCGTTAACCACTCGGGCGGAATCGGCGTAGCGCAGCCAGCCGGCCACTGCGGGCATGTGGTCCAGGCATTTGCAGGTGGCGATGGCCGTCATGGCGCCGCAATCGGAGTGGCCGCAGATGACGATGTCGGAAACCTGCAAGGCCGCCACGGCATATTCGACCGAGGCCGATACGCCTCCAGGCTCAGGCCCGTAGGACGGCACGATGTTGCCTGCATTGCGGATGACGAACAGGTCCCCGGGTTCGCGCTGGGTGACCAGCTCCGGCACCAGGCGGCTGTCGGAGCATGAGATGAACAGGGCACGTGGGCTCTGCTGGCTGGCCAGATCCTTGAACAGTTTGACGCGCTCGGGATAGGCGACTTTCTGGAACTTCAGAAACCCGTCGATGATGTCTTTCATGGCTGACTCCTTGAGTGACGCGATGTGTTGAAGCAAAGGTTACGCAGCACCTTAAATAAGGTAAAAGTCTGATTTATGATCAGGTGGATCAGATAATCTTATAGGTTCATCCATGCTTGCCCGGCACATTCAGTACTTCATCGCAGTGGCAAACCACCTCAGTTTCACGCGCGCCGCAGCGGCCTTGCATGTGTCTCAACCGGCCTTGTCGCAGCAGGTCCGCCAGCTGGAAGAGAGTCTCGGCACTCCGTTGTTCGATCGTTCCGGCCGGACCACGCGATTGACGGATGCCGGCGAGGTGTACCTGCGCTATGCCAAGCGAGCCGCGCAGGAACTGCAAGAGGCAAAACGAGCCATTGATGACCTCGGCGATCTGAGCCGCGGATCACTTCGGGTGGGGGTAACACCGACATTCACCAGCTACCTCGTTGGCCCGCTGGTTGAGGCGTTCCATAGCCGGTACCCGAACATTACGCTGGTGCTGCGAGAGATCGCTCAAGAGGCGCTGGAAGAACTGTTGTTGGCCGACGAGGTTGATGTGGGAATTGCGTTCGACAACGGCCATCATCTGGACCTGGAGGCCCAAGCGCTACTGGTCGAAACCCTCGCGCTGGTGGTCGGCAAGCATCATCCTCTCGCCACGACGGGCAGTATTGGCCTGGAGGTGTTGAACTCAGAATCGTTGATACTCTTGAGCGCCGAATTCGCCACGCGTGAGCAGATCGACAGCTACTGCCGCCAGCACAACATTCGCCCTCATGTTCAAGTGGAAGCCAATACCATCAGTGCGCTTATCGAGGTGGTCAGCAGGACCACGCTCTCGACCTTGTTGCCGGCCAACATCGCCCTGGCTCACGAGCAGTTGGTCGCTATCGCGCTAGACCAGCAGCGCTTGCGACGCACTGCTGTTCTGATGCAACGAAAAGGGGTTTACCAAACGGCTGCAGCGAGGGCCTTCGTCGAACTGGCGATGAAAGTGGCCAGGCAACTTGAGGAGCCAGGCTGCTCCGATCAGCTGATGTAGAAGGGGGCCAAAATCTTTAGGCCAGTTCAGGTTACCCGCGAACATGGGCGAAGCCCGTGCCGTCCTCCGCGTTGCCTGCTTCGCGGGTAAACCCGCTCCCACAGGGTTTGCGCCGGCCTCTGAAAATGAGCAAGAGCAGCACTCTCTTGATGGCCGCTATGGGTCGTTAGCTGCCTGTCGTGGATGGCTGTTATCGACCGATAGCTGCCAGTGAATCCAGCTGCAATTTCTGTAGGAGCGGGCTTGCCCCGCGAAGAGGCCAGCCCTGGAAACGGATTTGCCTGGCACGGGCTATGCTCGTGTTCGCGGGTCAAGCCCGCTCCTATAAAGAGATTTGGATCAGTGTAGGAGCGGGTTTACCCGCGAACACCGGCACAGCCGGTGCCATCCCCTGCGGCGCCTGCTTCGCGGGTAAACCCGCTCCCACAGAATGCGCGTCGCGCTGTTCATTCAGATGCAAACGACGGCCGTTCCGCAAACCACGCCACCGCCAGCTCCTTGAATGCCTCAGCCGAAGGCGTCAGCGGATAGCGCTGATCATGTGCCAGTACGATGCTATGCGTTGGTAATTTCTCCTCGGTCGGCCGACATACCAGTGCTTGACCATCATAGCTACGGTCACCAAATGGCCGGGTATAGATCAGCGCCACACCAAACCCATTGGCGACGAGGCTACGCTGCAACTCGAACGTGCGCACACGGTGCACCACGGCGGGTGACAGATCGTAAAAGCTGAACAGGTCCAGCACATGCTGCCAACTTTGCGCCTGATCGGTGACGACCAGGGTGTATTCGGACAGCGCCTTCAGACTGACACGCGACTGCCTGGCCAGCGGGTGATCGGCCGACAGCAGTACCTGAGCGGTCAATTGACACAGTTGCGTGCATTGAGTGTTCGGCGGTAAACCCAGGTCGTAGGTGATAGCCAACTCTATCGCCCCCTCGGCAAGCCGCTTGCCAACGTAATCGAAGCTGCCATCGCGCATATCGACAGTGACTCTTGGGCAAGACTCCTGCATCCGCCGCACAATCTGTGGCAGGCAGTAGGGCGCCAGGTCTTCAAAGCACCCGACCACCAGTTCCCCGACGCACTCGCCTGCATTGGCATTGATCTCGGCAAAGGTCTGAGCCTCTGCCAGAACGCGACGGGCCTGGACCATGACGGTGCGACCGAATGGGGTCAGCGATATGCCAAGGCCACGTTGGCGGATGAAGATGGATTGACCCAGCACCTCCTCCAGTTCGGTGATGGCCGCCGAGATGGAGGGTTGTGAAACATGAAGCTCCATGGCGGCCGTGGTCAGGTTGCCGTGCTTGGCCGCTGCGAGTGCATAGCGCAGTTGTCGCAGTGTGAACTTCATAGGTTTTACCTTTGTGATGCATCAGTACTTATTATTTTATCCTTTTTTGAGGTTATGAAATATTTCTCCCGTGCAAATGTTCTTGTTTGGGAGCGTCACAATGACAATTACAAAGGCTCTGCTGACTACGACACTTTCTTTCGGGCTGCTGGCGTCCGCTGGCGCCAGCCAGGCGGCCGGTTGGTGCGAGTCTGGCAAACCGGTGAAATTCGCCGGTTTGAACTGGGAAAGCGGGATGCTGCTTACTGACGTGATGCAGTTCGTGCTGAAAAATGGGTATGGCTGTGAAACTGACAGCCTGCCGGGTAACTCCATTTCCATGGAAAACGCCCTGAGCAGCAACGATATCCAGGTGTTTGCCGAAGAGTGGGTAGGGCGCAGTGAGGTCTGGAACAAGGCAGCGGCTGCCGGCAAGGTCGTCGGCGTCGGCTCACCGGTCGCTGGCGCGGTCGAAGGCTGGTACGTGCCGCGTTATGTGATCGAAGGCGATGCCAAGCGCAAACTCGAAGCCAAGGCACCGAACCTCAAGAGCATCGACGACCTGGGGCAATACGCCCAGGTGTTCAAGGACCCGGAAGAACCGGACAAGGGGCGCTTCTACAATTGCCCGGCCGGCTGGACCTGCGAGCTGGACAACAGCGAGATGCTCAAGCGCTATGGCCTGGAAAGCGTTTATACCAACTTCCGCCCGGGCACCGGCCCGGCGCTGGATGCCGCCGTCTTGTCGAGCTACAAGCGTGGCGAGCCGATCCTGTTCTACTACTGGTCGCCGACGCCGCTGATGGGCCAGGCCGACCTGGTCAAGCTGGACGAGCCCGGCGCGGATAAATCCCTGACCATCAAGGTGGGTGTGTCGAAGGCCTTCCACGAGCAGGCGCCGGAACTGGTGGCGGTGCTGGAAAAGGTCAATCTGCCGATCGATCTGCTGAACCAGAACCTGGCGCGCATGAGCAAGGACCGTATCGAGTCGCCGGAGCTGGCCAGGTTGTTCCTCAAGGAACACCCCGAAGTCTGGCACAGCTGGGTCAGCGAAGACGCAGCCAAAAAAGTAGCCGCGGCACTCTGAGCTTATGGTGTCGCCCGGCGCCTGCCGGGCAAGCCACACGACAGTCCGCTCCATGCACTTGCTCGAGACAATTCCATGTTTCCCAAAAACTTCACGTTTTCCATTGCCGACTGGGTCAATGGCTGGGTCGATGCGCTGGTAAGCAACTACGGTGACGTGTTCCGGCACATCTCCGACACCCTGTTGTGGGCCATCGTCAACCTCGAAGGCCTGCTGCGCGCAGCACCCTGGTGGCTGATGCTGGCCATCGTCGCCGGTATCGCCTGGCACGCCACCCGTAAAGCCGCGACCACTGCCGTGATCGTTGGCTTGCTGTTCCTGGTCGGTGCGGTAGGCCTCTGGGACAAGCTGATGCAGACCTTGGCGCTGATGCTGGTAGCAACGCTGATATCGGTGCTGGTCGGCATTCCGCTGGGTATCCTGTCGGCGCGCAACGACCGCCTGCGGGCGGTGCTGATGCCGCTGCTCGACATCATGCAGACCATGCCCAGCTTCGTGTACCTGATTCCGGTACTGATGCTGTTCGGCCTGGGCAAGGTGCCGGCGATCTTTGCCACTGTCATCTATGCCGCCCCGCCGCTGATCCGCCTGACTGATCTGGGCATTCGCCAGGTGGACGGCGAGGTCATGGAGGCGATCAATGCTTTTGGTGCCAATCGCCTGCAACAACTGTTCGGCGTGCAGCTGCCACTGGCGTTGCCGAGCATCATGGCCGGGATCAACCAGACCACCATGATGGCCCTGTCGATGGTGGTCATCGCCTCGATGATCGGCGCCCGTGGCCTGGGTGAAGACGTGCTGGTCGGCATCCAGACCTTGAATGTGGGCCGCGGCCTCGAAGCGGGCCTGGCCATTGTGATTCTGGCGGTTGTGATCGACCGCATTACCCAGGCCTATGGCCGGCCACGGCATGGGGTGGGCAAATGAGCGCCAAGCAGATGATGAACAAGATTGAAGTCAAGAACGTCTTCAAAATCTTCGGTGCCCGCGCCGAAGATGCCCTGAAACTGATCCGCCAGAAAAAAGCCAAGGAACAGGTGCTGGCCGAAACCGGCTGCGTAGTCGGGGTCAACGATCTGTCGTTGTCCATCGGCAGCGGTGAGATCTTCGTGATCATGGGGCTGTCGGGCTCGGGCAAGTCGACCCTGGTGCGTCACTTCAACCGCCTGATTGACCCCACCAGCGGCGAGATCCTGGTCGATGGCGAGGACATTCTGCAGTACGACAGGCAAGCCCTGCGCGAATTCCGTCGGCACAAGATCAGCATGGTGTTCCAGAGCTTCGGCCTGTTGCCGCACCGCACCGTGCTGGACAACGTCGCTTATGGCTTGAAAGTCCGTGGCGAGAGCAAGGCCCTGTGCACCGAGCGTGCCCTGCACTGGATCAGTACCGTGGGCCTCAAGGGTTACGAAAAATCGTACCCGCACCAGTTGTCGGGCGGCATGCGCCAGCGCGTCGGCCTGGCCCGTGCCTTGGCTGCCGACACCGACATCATCCTGATGGACGAAGCCTTCAGTGCGCTCGACCCGCTGATTCGCGCCGAAATGCAGGACCAGTTGCTGGAACTGCAAAAGACCCTGCACAAGACCATCGTCTTCATCACCCACGACCTGGACGAAGCGGTGCGTATCGGCAACCGGATTGCCATTCTCAAGGACGGTCGCCTGATCCAGGTCGGCACGCCGAAGGAAATCCTCTACCAGCCTGCGGACGAATACGTAGATCGTTTCGTGCAGCGCCGCGTAGCTTCGCTTTAAGGAACAGCGTGTATGTCGATTACGGAAAAAATCATCATCGCCGATGCGCCCGTTCGCTGGCAGGACGTGGTGGCCGTGGCGCGGCATGGGGCGCAGATTGAGCTGGCCCCATCGGCCTGGGCGCGCATCGAGAACGCCCAGGCGATTGTCCAGCGTATCGTTGCCAGCGGTGAACGCGCCTATGGCGTCAACACCGGGCTTGGCGCCTTGTGCAATGTTTCATTGCAGGACGAACAACTCAGCCAGCTGTCACGCAACACCTTGCTCAGCCATGCCTGTGGCGTGGGTGCGGCGCTGTCGGACGAACAGACCCGGGCTATCATGTGCGCGGCGATCATCAATTTCTGCCAGGGCCGTTCCGGCCTTCAGCGCAAGGTGGTCGAGGCACTGCTGAGCTTGCTCAACCAGCGCATCACCCCGCAGGTGCCGAAGCAGGGGTCGGTGGGGTATCTGACCCACATGGCCCATATCAGCATCAGCTTGCTCGGCGTTGGCCAGGTCAGCTATCGCGGCCAGATCGTGCCGGCGCAGCAAGCCTTGGCCGAGGCGGGCCTGGCGCCGGTCAAACTGGGTGCAAAGGATGGCCTGTGCCTGGTCAATGGTACCCCTTGCATGACCGGCCTGAGCTGCCTGTCTCTGGACGACGCCACTCGGTTGAGCCAATGGGCGGACGTTATCGGCGCCATGAGCTTCGAGGCCCTGCGTGGCCAACTCGATGCCTTCGACCCTGAAATCATCGCGATGAAACCGCACCCCGGCATGCAGCGTGTGGGCAGTAACCTGCGCCGCCTGCTTGACGGCAGCGAAATCATTGCCAGCAGCCATGGCATTCGCACCCAGGACGCCTTGAGCATTCGCTCGATTCCGCAGGTGCATGGCGCCGCGCGCGATCAGTTGGCACACGCTGCGCGGCAGATCGAAACCGAACTCAACTCCACCACCGACAACCCGATGCTGCTGGGTACGCCTGACTCTTACCGGGTGGTTTCCCAGGCGAACCCGCACGGCCAGTCCGTGGCCATGGCGGCCGATTTGCTAGCCATTGCGGTGGCCGAGATCGGAGCGATTGCCGAGCGGCGTCTCGATCGCCTGATCAACCCGTTGGTCAGCGGTTTGCCGGCCTTCCTGGTCAGCCAGCCGGGCGTGAACTCGGGCATGATGATTGTGCAGTACGTGGCCGCATCACTGTGTGCAGAAAACCGCCAGCTGGCACAGCCGGCAGTCATCGACAACTACGTCACCTCCGGCCTGCAGGAGGATCACCTGAGCATGGGGACCAATGCCGGGTTGAAGCTACACCGGGCGCTGGAGAACTGTACGCAGATCCTTGCCATCGAATACCTGTTGGCGGCCCAGGCATTCGAGTTCCTCAAGCAGCAGCGCTTTGGCGCAGGTACCCACGTTGCCTGGCGGTTGTTGCGCGAACGGGTCCCGGCCTATGCCCAGGACCGTTGGCTGGCCCCGGATATCGCCAGCAGTGCAGCGATCCTGAAGGATCCTGGCCTGCTTGGCGCTGCATTCCCCGAGCTGCTGTGACAGATGTAGGCGGCTGGAGATCTCTTAGCTTCGAAGGGTGCGGGTCATATCCGAAAAATGACGACCCTATGGGAGCGGGTGTGTCGAACCGCCGCGAACACCGGCGAAACCGGTGCCATGCACCGCGGTGGATTCTTCGCGGGCGCGCCCGCTCCCACCTAGACTGCATCACCTTCAAGGCTGGCACAGAACCTGTAGGAGCGGGCTTGCCCGCGAAGCAGGCGATGAGGTGGATGGCACCGGCGTTGCCGGTGTTCGCGGCTGAAGCCCACAGGCACTGTGGTGACTTGCATCCGGCTTCAGACTCCCTTCAGATTTGCCGCAGATACTCACCCTGACCAACCCAGTCGGGGGGAGCTTCATGACTCAAACCCTTTGGAGCAGCCTGCTCCCACTATCCATCGGCACTCACGCTGACCATCACGCTCACTTGTCCCTGCATCTGCATCACGACCCTGGTCGTGGCGAGCTGGAACATTTCATTCACCAGTGCTTCTCCGATGTACACCATGCCGATGTCCATCACTACCTGCCGGAGCTTCTGGCCCTGCGGGACAGCCACGGGCGACTGATCGCTGCGGCGGGAGTACGTCCCGCCAGCAGCGGGCTGTTGTTTCTCGAACGCTATCTGGATGAGCCCCTGGAAAGCGCGATTACTCGGGTGGCAGGAGTGACGCTGCCGCGCGAATGCATGGTCGAGGTTGGCAACCTGGCTTCGCTCAGCGCCGGCAGCGCCCGGATCATGATAACCGCCGTGACCTGGCTGCTTGCCACGCGAGAGCTGCGGTGGGTGGCGTTTACCGGGGCTTCGACGCTGATCAACAGTTTCCAGCGCCTGGGCCTGGTGCCGACCGTAGTGGCGCAGGCCGATCCGAGCCGGTTGGACGAGCCAGCTGAGCATTGGGGGCACTATTACGACCAGCATCCGCACGTGTTCGTCGGCGATATCCGCCATGGCTTCGATCGCCTGGAGTCGGCAGGTGTGTTCCAGCGCCTGGGGCTGCCTGCGCTGAGCAAGGAGACCGGCCATGCCGCATGAGCTGGAGCGCTTCAAGCAGAAGTTGCTTGCCCTTGGCCGTGAGCACGGCGATGCCCTGGCCGTGGAGGGCGCCAATGAGCGGTTCACCTACAAGCAATTGCTGGCCGAGGTCTGGCTGCGCGCCGAGGCCTTGAGCGCGCAACCTCCTGGCGCGTTGGTCCTGGCGTTGGACAACGGCCCTGAATTGCTGTTCTGGGACTTGGCGGCACTGGTATCAGGGCGAGCCTGCGTGATCGTGCCAACGTTCTTCAGTACGGCGCAGGTGCACCACTGCATCGAACAGTGCGGCGCAAGCCTGGTGCTTTGCCAGCCTGCCTGGGAGGGCGTGTTCAGCCAGCTGGGATTCGTGCAGCAGGAGGCATTCTGGATGCGCGATCTGGCAGCGCCGGTGGTGCTACCTGAGGGGACCGCCAAGGTCACCTATACCTCCGGCAGCACAGGCACGCCCAAAGGTGTTTGCCTGGGCGCCGATGCCATGCTGCGCGTCGCAGAGGAACTGGAGCAGGCCAGCCGATCTACTGTGCCCCAGCGATACCTGGCCGTGTTGCCGCTGGGGGTACTGCTGGAAAACCTGGGCGTCTACGCCGCACTGATGGCCGGGGCCAGCGTGCTGCTTTACCCACAGGCGCAACTGGGCATGGGCGGCGCCAGTCAGGTCGATTTCAAACGCCTGCTCGGGGCCATTGCCTTGAGCGGCGCACACAGCCTGATCCTGGTGCCGCAGCTTTTGATGGGCCTGGTCACGGCGATCGAGCGTGGTTTGATGCAGGTTGGCCCACTGCGCTTCGTCGCGGTCGGCGGGGCACGGGTATCGCCCAGCCTGCTGGCGCGGGCCGAGGCCATCGGGTTGCCGGTTTTTGAAGGCTATGGGCTGTCGGAGTGCGCGTCGGTGGTGGCGCTCAACCGCCCGGGGGCGGTGCGCCAAGGCAGCGTCGGCCGGCCATTGCCCCATGTTCAGGTGCGAATCGCTGAAGATGGAGAGGTACTGGTAAGCGGTTCCGTGCTGCTTGGCTACCTGGGGGAGGCACCCGTCTCGTCGGAATGGTGGGCCACAGGTGACCTGGGTTACTTCGATGACGACGGTTATCTGTACTTGAATGGACGCAAGAAACACCAGTTCATCACCAGCTTCGGGCGCAACGTCAACCCCGAATGGGTGGAAGCCGAGCTGACCCAGAGCGGCGTGATCGCCCAGGCGTTCGTGCATGGCGAAGGGCTGCCGCGCAACCTGGCATTGCTCTGGCCACTTGACCCCGTTGCCTGCGACGAGGTCATCGAGCAGGCCGTGCAGCACAGCAATGCAACCTTGCCCGACTATGCCAGGGTGCATGCCTGGCGGCGTCTGCCTGGCCCGCTTACTTCTGGCGAGCACACCTTGACTGCCAATGGCCGCCCGCGACGCGAGGCGATCCTGCAGCGTTATCACACCCTTTTGTCCGACATTCCGTTGTGAGGCTCGCCATGTCATTTTTCGACACCCTGCAGTTGCAAACCAGCCACGAACGCCAGGCGCTGTTCGCAGTGCCGGTAATCCGTGAAGCGCTGGTTGGCCAAGTCAGCCATGACAGTTATATCGCCTTCCTGACCCAGGCCTATTACCACGTGCGCCACACCGTGCCGCTGATGATGGCCTGCGGCGCGCGGTTGCCCTCGCGACTGGAATGGTTGCGCGGCGCCGTATGCGAATACATCGAGGAGGAATATGGCCATGAGCAGTGGATCCTCAACGATATCAAGGCCTGTGGCGGTGACTGGGAGGCGGTGCGTGACGGCCGGCCGGCATTGCCGATCGAGCTGATGGTCGCCTACCTGTACGACCTCATTGCCCGGGGTAACCCGGTGGGGTTGTTCGGCATGGTCAACGTCCTCGAGGGCACCAGCATCGCGCTGGCCACCCATGCCGCCGGTTCGATCCAGAGCAGCCTGGGGTTGCCGGATAGCGCGTTCAGCTACCTCAGCTCCCATGGCGCGCTGGACCAGGACCACATGGTCACCTACAAGCGGCTGATGGACCGGCTGGACGAGGTCGATGACCACCAGGCCGTGATACATGCCGCCAAGGTGGTTTACCGGTTATACACCGAGATGTTCGAAGGCTTGCCGCGCGCGGGCCAGGTCGAGGTACAACATGCGCTTGCCTGAGTCGGTGGTGGTACTGACCGGGGCCAGTGGCGGCATCGGCCTGGAGCTGGCCGAGCAACTGTGCGCGGCCGGGGCCCGGGTACTGGCGGTGAGCCGGCATCTGGGCAAGCTGGCAAGCCTGATGAACCGCTACCCGGATCGCTTGCGCTGGCAGACTGCCGACCTGCGTACCCAGCACGGTCGCGAGCAGGTCATCAGCCGGGCCCGTGAAATGGGCGGGTTCAATGTGCTGATCAACGCCGCCGGTGTGAACCGGTTCGCCTTGCTCGACCAGTTGGATGAACAAGCGCTGGACGAATTGCTGGACATCAACCTCAAGGCGCCACTGCAGCTGACCCGTGCCTGCCTGCCGCTGCTGCGCGAGCAACCCAAGGCGCTGGTGGTCAATGTCGGGTCCACCTATGGCTCGATCGGCTACCCCGGTTATGCCAGCTATTGCGCCAGCAAATTCGCGCTGCGGGGGTTCTCCGAAGCGCTGCGGCGCGAGTTGGCCGACACCACGGTGAATGTCCTGTACGCCGCGCCCCGTGCAACCCGTACGGCCATGAACAGCAGCGCCGCGACCGCGCTCAATCAGGCGCTGAAAGTCGGCATGGACGACCCCGCCGATGTCGCCCGCGCCGTGCTCAAGGCGGTGCAGTCCGAGCGCAGCGAGCTCTACCTGGGTTGGCCGGAGAAACTGTTCGTGCGGATCAACGGCATGTTGCCTGGGGTGGTCGACCGTGCGCTGCGCAAGCAATTGCCGGTAATCCGGCGATACATCGGTAGTCATTCCAAGGAGTCGAGCAAATGAAGCGTTCTTTCATCGTCAGTCTGCTGGCATTCGCCCCCTTCACCTGGGCACTGGACCCGGCAGGTACGCAACACCTGAGCGATCTGCAGCAGCGCTGGGCGCAGATCCAGTACCAGCTACCGAAGGAAAAACGTGCTGACGCATTCGAAAAACTGGCCGGTGATGCCACTGCGTTCGTTCATCAATACCCCGGCACACCTGAGCCCTTGATCTGGGATGGCATCATCAACAGCAGTTGGGCGGGCGCCGTCGGTGGCCTGGGCGCGCTGGGCAAGGTCAAGGCGGCCAAAGCCAGCCTGGAGCAGGCCATGAAGCTGGACCCCAATGCCCTGCAAGGCTCGGCCTACACTAGCCTGGGCACGCTCTATGACCAGGTGCCGGGCTGGCCGATCGGTTTTGGTGACGCTGAAATGGCCGACAAGATGCTGCGCAAAGCCTTGCAGATCAACCCCAATGGAATCGACAGCAACTACTTCTGGGCCGATCACTTGTACCGGCAAAAGCGCTACCCTGAAGCCACCGCTGCCTTGCAGAAAGCCTTGCAGGCGCCGCCTAGGCCAGGGCGTGAACTGGCTGACCAGGGCCGACGCTCCGATATAAATGCTTTACTCAAGGCCATCAAGGACAAACAGGACTGAACATGCGGCTGCTGCTGCTTGAAGACGATACCGCGCTGGGTGAAGGCATCTGCGACGGCTTGCGCCAGGAGGGTTACACGCTGGACTGGCTGCGTGATGGCATTAGCGGCTTGCATGCGTTGCAACATGAGGCGTTCGACCTGGTGATCCTGGATCTCGGCCTGCCCCGCCTGGATGGCATCGAGCTGCTGCGGCGTGTGAGGGCTGGTGGCGACAGCCTGCCGGTGCTGATCCTCACCGCGCGGGATGCCCTCGATGACCGCATCACCGGGCTGGACGCCGGCGCCGATGATTACCTGGTAAAGCCATTCGACCTCAACGAGCTGAAGGCCCGCTTGCGTGCCTTGCTACGGCGCAGCGACGGGCGGGCGAAGCTATTGATCGAACACGCCGGTATCACGCTTGATCCCGCCACCCGGCAAGTGCACTACAACGGCGCCGAAGTCATTCTGACCCCGAAGGAATACCGCTTGTTGCATGAGTTGTTGGCGCAACCCGGCAAGGTCTTCACCCGGGAACGCCTGACCCAGTTGCTATACGGCTGGGATGAGGAGCCCGAGAGCAACACGCTGGAGGTAAATATCTACCAGCTGCGCAAGAAGCTCTTCAACGGCCTGATCCGCACGGTCCGCGGCATCGGCTATCTGGTTGAGGTCAAGGCATGAGTTCGCTGCGCCAACGAACACTCTGGCGGGTCATGCTGTTGCTGTTGATCGGTACTGGCCTGCTGGCTTTCTATAACTACCACGACAGCCGCCACGAAATTAACGAGGTGTATGACGCGCACCTCGCCCAGAACGCGCGCCTGCTTCAGGGGGTGATGAACCTGCCTGTGCAGGGCAACTCGCGTGACGCCATGTACCGCGCTTTCAACGAGGCGCTGGGGCAGGCAGGGCGTCATCGGGTCGGCCACCCTTACGAAAGCAAGCTGGCGTTTCAAGTACTGGGGGAGGGCGGTGTGGTGCTGGTGCGCACACCGAGTGCCCCCGGCCTTGATCCGCCACCGGCTGCTCCGGGTTTCTACGACTTTGCCAGTGACGGCAAACAATGGCGTGGTTTTGTCCTGCCCGTGCCGGAAAAACACTGGCTCATCTGGGTGGGCGAACGCGATGATGTGCGCTATGACCTGATTGACCGCATCGTACGCCACACACTGTTCCCGTTCCTGTTCGGTAGCCTGGCCCTTGCGCTGTTAGTCTGGGCCGCCATTGGCTGGGGCTTGCGACCTCTACAGAACATGGCCAACGTCATCCGCGCACGTCATGCTGAATCCCTGGAGCCTCTGCGTCTGGTGCCATTGCCATCGGAGTTGGAGCCCATGCAGGCTGCCATCAATCGCCTGCTGGCCCAGATCGCGGACTTGCTGCGGCGTGAGCATCGGTTCATCGCTGATGCTGCCCATGAAATGCGCACGCCCCTGGCGGTGTTGCGGCTGCACGCGCAGAACGCACTGGAGGCCAGTCAAGAGGCCGAGCGCCACAAGGCATTGGTTTTTCTCATCGGCGGCGTCGATCGGCTGACCCGGGTGGTCAACCAGTTGCTGACACTGGCACGTGTCGAACCCCGGCTGGGTCAGCGCGCTACTGCCCAGGTCGACCTGGCTGGGGTGGTCACTGATACCTTGGCCGAATTGACCCCGTGGATTCTGGACCGTGGCCTGGAGCCTTCGCTGGCTATTGGCGAAGGTGATCACCATCTGGCCATTGATGCCGGTGCGTTGACAATTGCGCTGCAGAACCTGGTTTCCAACGCGGTAGAGCATTCCCCTCCAGGAGGGCGCATCACGGTGCTGCTCAGGCGTCTGGACAAGCGTTTCGAGTTGATTGTCGAGGATGAGGGGCCGGGTATCGAAGAGGCTGAGCTATCACGCGTGTTCGAACGCTTCTACAGCCGCAACAACCCCAATGGTGCCGGCCTGGGGTTATCCATCGTGGCCACCATCATCGAACGTCTTGGCGGGCGGGTGCGTCTCGAGAACCGAGTCAGTGGCGGATTGGCTGCCACCTTGTCGCTGCCTTTGACGTCGATCTGACAGCTTCTGCGAGTAAGGAAAAACACCATGGTTGATACCACCTCCGCTGTGAGTAGGCAGCCGCCATCGCAAGTGACTCGGCAGCCGATTGGCCTGTATGAAGCTTTTCTGTTTTGGCTCAAGCTGGGCTTCATCAGCTTTGGCGGGCCCGCCGGACAGATCTCGATCATGCACCAGGAACTGGTCGAGCGTCGCCGCTGGATCAGCGAGAAGCGGTTTCTGCACGCGCTGAACTACTGCATGTTATTGCCTGGCCCTGAGGCTCAGCAGCTTGCCACCTACATTGGCTGGCTCATGCACCGCACCTGGGGTGGGGTGATTGCCGGCGTATTGTTCGTGCTGCCTTCGCTGTTCATCCTGATCGGTTTGTCCTGGGTGTACGTCGCCTTTGGCGAGGTACCGGTGGTCGCGGGGATCTTCTATGGCATCAAGCCGGCAGTCACGGCCATTGTCGTCCACGCAGCCCATCGGATTGGATCGCGAGCACTGAAGAATGGCTGGCTGTGGGCCATGGCCGGAGCCTCGTTCGTGGCCATCTTCGCCCTCAACGTGCCGTTCCCCCTTATCGTTTTGGTAGCTGCCATCATTGGCTACATAGGCGGTCACTTCGCCCCTGGCAAATTCGTGATCGGTGGCAGTCATGGGGCTGCGAAGAACAGCTACGGGCCGGCCTTGATCGATGACGACACCCAAACCCCTGAGCATGCCCGCTACAGCTCTGGGCATCTGGTACGTCTGCTGCTGGTCGGTGCTGGGCTGTGGGTCCTGCCCATGGGGATGCTGACGCTGTCGTTTGGCTGGGGTGGCACCTTGACGCAGATGGGCTGGTTCTTCACCAAGGCCGCACTGATGACTTTCGGTGGTGCATACGCGGTGTTGCCTTATGTCTACCAGGGGGCTGTCGGGCACTACGGGTGGCTGTCACCCACCCAGATGATCGATGGCCTCGCGTTAGGGGAAACCACACCAGGGCCATTGATCATGGTGGTTGCCTTCGTCGGCTTCGTCGGTGGCTACGTCTATCCGATGTTCGGTGCCGAACACCCATTCCTTGCCGGAGCAGTTGCGGCGAGCCTCGTCACGTGGTTTACCTTCCTGCCGTCGTTCATCTTCATTCTTGCTGGAGGCCCGCTCGTGGAGTCGACTCACAACGAGATGAAATTCACCGCCCCGCTTACAGGCATCACCGCCGCCGTGGTGGGAGTGATCCTGAACCTCGCCATGTTCTTCGGCTACCACGTGCTTTGGCCAATGGGCTTCAATGGGGCGTTCGACTGGCCTTCTGCAGTGATCGCGGTTACAGCTGCGATTGCTTTGTTTCGCTTCAAGCGGGGTGTGATTCAGGTGCTGTTCGCCTGCGCATTGGTCGGCCTGGCGGTTCACATGTTGCGTATGTGAAACCAGAGCCTGCTTGTTCGCCTTGAGGTATGTAGCGCCTAGGAGATCGAGCGCCGCCCGCGCGGCGCTTCGCGGCACAAGGCCACACATCTGTTTCGGGCCAGTCTCCCCTGGGCCTTCACCTTTGTCCGCCTTGTTTGTTCCCTTCGATATGGAGGGTTGCACACCTGCTCTTCTTCAATCTCCTGTCATGCACCCAGGGTGCGCGCGCCTATGTCACAGGAATAATTGGCCCGAAACAGATGTGGGAGCGGCCTTGTGCCGCGAAGCGCCGCGCGGGCGGCGCTCGATCTCAAAGGCGCTGAGTATTTCACGGCGAAGTCATGTTTTGTGGCGCTTCGTGAAAAGGGAATCGAGTTCAAGATGAATACCCTTGACCTCGACACGCTGGAGCATCAGGCTCGGGACTATTCCCGTCTTTCGCTGACTCAGAGAGTACCCACTCTGGGGCATGGCGAATTTGCATTGTCTGAATCATCTGCAATCACCGAGTACCTGGAAGACCTGTTCCCCCAGACGCCGATTTACCCGACAAACCCGCGGCAACGTGCCAAGGCGCGGCAAGTTCAAGCCTGGCTGCGAAGTGACTTGCTACCTATCCGCCAGGAGCGCTCCACGCTTGTTGTGTTCTACGGCGTTAAATACGGTGCTTTGTCAGCCTCGGCTGAGTCC
Source organism: Pseudomonas sp. NPDC089392 (assembly GCF_044749595.1). Taxonomy (NCBI): domain Bacteria; kingdom Pseudomonadati; phylum Pseudomonadota; class Gammaproteobacteria; order Pseudomonadales; family Pseudomonadaceae; genus Pseudomonas; species Pseudomonas sp. NPDC089392. The sequence goes on along the minus strand of NZ_JBIVIF010000006.1, from coordinate 4,931 downwards.
TCGTCGCAAAAGTTGGTGGAGGCTGCGCAACGGCTGCTGGGCGATAGCCCGGATTATCTTTTTGGCGAATGGTCTATCGCCGATGTCGATCTCGCTTTGATGCTAAATCGACTGATACTCAATGGAGATCGCCTTCCCGTTCGACTGGAGGATTATGCTCAGCGGCAATGGCAGCGCCCGACCGTGCAGGAGTGGGTTCAGTTGGAGCGACCTCCACTGTAGCCGCACCGGCTACGGCCAACGATTCTGATAAGTTGTTGCAAGCCCATTGCCTAGGGATGTAATGCAGCTGCTCGCTGCTGGTCGCTTGCAGCCCTCTGCGAAAGGCAGCTATGGGGCGGAAGCTGCCGGTCGAGAGGGGCTGCTTTCTACCCGAGGCTACCAGTGGCAAAAGCCGGTCACGGCTGGGCCTGCACGGCAACGACAACCAGCTTGAGGAAGGGCATTAGACGTCAGGTAACAACCCTCGACGCAGCATTCACACCTTCCAGAGTCGCAAATGAAATGTCCTTTGCGGTGAGCAGGAACTCACTCATAAAAGGCGCTTCGAGCATGTCGCTGCGCACAGCCGCGAACAGCGTCGCCTGCAACCCTTGCTCGCCCAGGCGCTTGGCAATCACATAGCCGCGGGAAGTGTATTCATGCACCGCCCAGTTTGGTAGACAGCACACACCACGGCCGCTGGCCACCAGCTGCATCATCATGACCGTCATTTCTGCGGTGCGTATCTGTGCCGGCTCGATGTCGGCTGGGTCGAGAAAGCGGGTGAAGATGTCCAGGCGGTTTCGCTCGATGGGGTATGTGATCAGTGTCTGGCTGGCGATGTCGGCGGGTTGCAGATACGGTTTTTCGCGCAGGGCATGGTGTTTGTCGATGGCCAGCATTGCCTCGTAACCAAACAGAGGCACGTAAGTGATACCCGGCAGGGGCATCGGGTCGGAGGTCACCACCAGGTCGAGGTCGCCGCGCTCCAGGGCCGGGAGTGGCGCGAACGACAACCCCGATGCCAGATCAAGTTCAACCTCTGGCCAGGCGCTGCGAAATTCATCCAGCGAGGGCATCAGCCACTGATAGCAGCTGTGGCATTCGATGGCGATGTGCAGCCGGTCGGCCGCGTCACCCGCAAGCTTGCTCAGGTTGCGCTCCGTCGTACGGATCAAGGGCAGCACCTGGTCGGCCAGTTGCAGCAACTTGAGACCTGCGGTGGTGAAGCGTACCGGTTTGGACTTGCGTACGAACACCGGCATGCCGACGCGGCTTTCCAGCTCGCGGAACTGGTGCGACAGCGCCGACTGGGTCAGGTGCAGGAATTCAGCAGCCTCGGGCAGGCTGTCCGTTTCGCGCAAGGCATGGAGTGTGCGCAGGTGTCTCAGATCGATCATAAGCAGAGGGGCTGCCTTCAACGGGCCAAGAGTTCTCGGCGAACGATGTCTGCACCGGCACTCAAGGCATTCAGCTTACCCCTGGCCACCTGGCGGGGCAGGGGCGCCATGCCGCAGTTGGTGCACGGGTAAAGCTTGTCGGCATCCACGAATTGCAGCGCTTTGCGCAAGGTGTTGGCCACTTCCTCGGGCGTTTCGATGGCACGGTTCGCCACGTCGATGGCACCGACCATCACTTTCTTGCCGCGGATGAGTTCGATCAGGTCCATCGGCACATGGGAGTTGTGGCATTCGAGCGAGACGATGTCGATGCTGGATTTCTGCAGCTTGGGGAAGGCTTCTTCATATTGGCGCCACTCGGAGCCCAAGGTCTTCTTCCAGTCGGTGTTGGCCTTGATGCCGTAGCCGTAGCAGATGTGCACCGCGGTTTCACACTTGAGGCCTTCGATGGCCCGTTCCAGGGTGGCAACGCCCCAGTCATTGACTTCGTCGAAGAACACATTGAAGGCCGGCTCGTCGAACTGGATGATGTCGACGCCGGCCGCTTCCAGCTCCCGGGCTTCCTGGTTGAGGATCTTGGCGAATTCCCAGGCCAGTTTTTCGCGGCTTTTGTAGTGGCTGTCGTACAGCGTGTCGATCATGGTCATCGGGCCAGGCAGGGCCCATTTGATGGGCTGCTGGGTCTGCTGGCGCAGGAATTTGGCGTCCTCGACGAACACCGGCTTCTGGCGAGCGACAGCCCCAACGACCGTGGGTACGCTCGCATCATAGCGATCACGGATGCGCACGGTTTCACGCTTCTCGAAATCGACGCCGCTGAGGTGCTCAATAAAGGTGGTGACGAAATGCTGGCGGGTTTGTTCACCGTCACTGACGATATCAATGCCGGCATGTTGCTGTTCTTGCAACGATAGGCGCAGGGCATCCTGTTTGCCTTCGACCAGTGCTTCGTCTTGCAACTTCCAGGGCGACCAGAGTGTTTCTGGTTGTGCCAGCCAAGAGGGTTTGGGCAGGCTGCCGGCGGTGGAAGTAGGGAGCAGTTTTTTCATGGGGTAAGACCTTGTATTCCGTGTAATTCAGGCAGCGTACTGGGCGGACCATTGTTCAAGCACAGCGTGGTAAGGTTTGATGAAGTGCTCTTCGACAAACCGCCCCTGTTCAATTGCCAGGCGGCTACGTTCTTCGCGATCATAAACAATGCGCGTCAACGAATAATCCTGGTTTTGCAGGCTTGGCTGGTAGGACTTGCCGGCCGCAGAATTCGCATTGTAGATCTCGGGGCGATAGATTTTCTGGAACGTGTCCATGGTGCTGATGGTGCTGATCAGTTCGAGATTGGTGTAGTCACCCAGCAAGTCACCGGCGAAATAGAACGCCAACGGCGCGACACTGTTTGGCGGCATGAAGTAACGAACTTTCAGGCCCATTTTCTCAAAATATTCATCGGTCAGTGAATATTCGTCCTGCTGGTATTCAACGCCCAGTACGGGGTGCTGGTTTTCCGTTCGGTGGTAGGTTTTGCTGCTCGAAACGCTCAGGCAGATGACCGGAGCCTTCTCGAAATTCGCCTTGTAAGTCTCTGAATTTACGAAGCTTTTGAACAGCTGGCCATGCAACTCGCCAAAGTCCTCTGGGGTGCTGAAGGCCGCTTGGTCTTTATTGTGCCCCAGCAGCAGTACGCTGAAGTCATAATCCCGTACATAGGACGAAAAGTTGTTCCCGACCATACCTGCGATGCGCTCGCCTGTTTTCCGGTCGATAATGTTTGTCTTGAGGATCTCGATCAACGGAAGGGCGTTATCGCTGCAGCGGGCATCGATATTCATTTCGACGGAAATGATTTCGAGTTCGACGCTGTAACGGTCTCCGGTTGGATTGTCCCACTGCGCCAGTGCATTGAAGCGGTTGTCAATCATCCGCAGCGTATTGCGCAAGTTTTCCTGGCGGCTCGCGCCCCGTGCCAGGTTGGCAAAGTTGGTGGTGGTGCGCGTGTTGTCGGAGGGGTGGTAGTTTTCGTCGAAGCGGATGCGCTTGATGGAAAATTCGAAATCTTTATTCGTCATGATCGGGTGCCCCACTCGAATATTTATAGGCTCTGAGATTGAGATGTATGTTATGCAGTGGGCTGATCAAGTGGAACTGAATTGATTTCACAGAACCTTTAGTCATGTTCATGACGTAGCAGTAATAGAGGAAGGATGAGCCCTCGGGCTCATTCACCCGCCTCCAGTTTTTCCAGTTGTGCGCTCAAGCGTGTTCTGGCGCGGGCTGGCAGTTCGTCGGGCAGTACCGGTTTGCCGGCGCCCGGCCCACCTACCTGGACCAGCATCACCATGCCCATCGCCAGGTGTGGAATGCACTGGATGCCGTACAGGCCCGGCACCGTGAAGGTCTGTTCGAACGGTTGGCTGATCCTGCTCTTGAACGGTTCGGCCCCGGCCGGAAGCAACGCCGGTACACTGGCGGCGTTGTGGCTGCTGTGGGTGGGTACGAAGCGCACCGTGTCACCCGGCGCGATATGCAGGTGATCAGGCTCAAAGACCATGGCACCCTCGGCACCGCGGTTGAGCATCTTGACCTCATGGCTTTCGGCCAAGGCCGCCGGGGCTGCAACGACACTGGCCAGCAGCAGTGCGAGAGCACGCATGAACAAGGCCATCACTGCGGCGCCTTCCCAGGCAGGCTCAATGTGGCGAGCAGTACAGAAACGCGAGGCAACAAAGGGGCGATCTCCTATCGAACAATGCGCGGGAATTACGCACGGACAGGCATCGCCATGCCCCGTGAAAGCACGGGGCATCACCCTGAAGAGGGTAAAGGATGGCCATCCCGGACACCCCGCCGGTTGGTATATGTTTGCCGGCAGGTCTCCTGACTGATGCGTCATGGCCTGGCTCCAACCTTCCCGGATCTTGTCCAGTGGCGTTTCAGGAGCAGGCTCGGCACCTACAGTTGCGGGGGCAGTTCCGTTTGGCTCACGTGCAGGCGAGCGACGGATTCCCTATTAATTCCGAGGTGGAAACCGGCGAGTGGCATCGTAGACCATCAGGCTGATGATTGAAAGGTTGGGATGTTTGGGTGTACCGAAAGAACGGGGGCAGAAGGGCAGGGCATTTTTTGAAGCAAGCATGACAGCTTTGGGTCGATAGCGGACACTCGCGACTGGCAGCTAACGACCCATTAAGGACGGACACAGCTTGGGGCTGGTGTTGTCTCGGATGTGTTCGGCTTGAGGTATGTAGCGCCTATAAGATCGAGCGCCGCCCGCGCGGCGCTTCGCGGCACAAGGCCGCTCCCACATCTGTTTCGGGCCAGTCTATCCTGGACCTTCACCTCTGTCCGCCTTGTTTGTTCCCTTCGATATCGAGGGTTGCACACCTGCTCTTCATCAATCTCCTGTCATGCACCCAGGGTGCGCGCGCCTATGTCACAGGAATAATTGGCCCGAAACAGATGTGGGAGCAACTGTCTTGCTCAATTTCCAAGATCTGGCGCGATCCCGGTGGGAGCGGGCTTGGCCCGCGAACACCGGCAACGCCGGTGCCATCC
>NZ_JBIVIF010000005.1:53983-237626 GCF_044749595.1 Pseudomonas sp. NPDC089392 | reverse complement strand
TCACCCTGGATGTACGCCATGAAAAATGCCCCGCATCGTTGATGCGGGGCATTTTGCAGGAGCTGGCTCAAAATTTCAGGTTTTCACACAGCCTGTACAGGTGCTTCGTGGCTTTAAGGCATCTGCACTTCAATCAACCCATCAGCATTCATGCTCACTTCACTGGTCCCGGCTTCAATATCCGGCGCCGGTGCCGCTTCATCAGCCCCCATGGCCTTCATCGCCATCGGCGCACTGCGCATGTACGGGCGTGGATAGCCGCTGCTGTTCAGGTTCAAACTGACCACTTTATAGCCCTTGCCACCCAACGCCTCGGTAGCCAGTTGCGCGCGCGCCTTGAAGGCATCCACCGCATCCTTGAGCAGTGCATCTTCGCTGGACTTGCGCGTGGCCGGGGCGATGGAGAAGTCCATGCCACCCATTTTCAGTTCTTGCAGCAGGTCGGCAGTGAGCTGCGACAGGGCCGGGAAGTTGGCGCTTTCCAGGCGCAGCTCGGCACGCTCGCGCCAGCCGGTGATCTTCTGGCCTTTGCTGTCATACACCGGGTAGCTGTTGCGGCTGCCCTGGCTGATCTTCACGTCCTTGACCTGGCGCGACTGCTGCACGGCCTTGTTCATGGTTTCGGTGATCTGCTGGGCGAGCTTGCCCGGGTCGCTGTTCTGCGCTTCGCTGTACAGGGTCACGACCATCAGGTCGCGCGCTACTTCCTTGCTGACTTCGGCGCGCAGTGATACCTGGTTGTAACGTGGCTCATCGGCGGCCAGCGCCGGCAGGCTGGCAAGCAGGCCGCAGGACAGGATCAGCGCGGCGCCGCGACGTGGGATTTGCATGGGGTACTCCTTGGCAATAAAAGGCGTGGGCTCTGGTCATCCATGCCACGCATGGCCCATCAGACCGGCAACAGTGTAGTGGGTTCAAAAGTGCCATCATCACTGTGTGACAAAGTGTGGCGCTTTGCCGCATCGCTGCAGCAGGGCGCCCGGCTTCGGTATACTCCAGCCGATTTTTCTGGAGCACTCATCAGGAGAGCTCATGCTCGCTGCCGTACAACCGCTGTCCGCTACCCGCCAGAACCTCTGGCGCCTGACCGTCATCCGGGTCCTGGTCCTGGCTGCCCAGGCTGGCTCCGTGGGCGTTGCCTACTGGACCGAACTGCTGCCGCTGCCCTGGCTGTCGCTGGCCGGCACTTTGGCCTTGTCGTCGCTGCTGTGTGCCTTCACGGCCCTGCGCCTGCGCCTGTCGTTGCCGGTCACCGAAATGGAGTATGCCCTGCAGCTGGCCTGTGACCTGCTGATCCACAGTGCCTTGCTGTATTACTCCGGCGGTTCGACCAACCCGTTCGTGTCGTATTACCTGGTGCCACTGGCAATTGCTGCGGTGACCCTGCCGTGGCTGTATTCGCTGATTCTCTCGGGCATAGCCCTGACCGCCTACAGCCTGCTGCTGGTGCAGTTCTACCCGCTTGAAGGCCTGCCTATGGCGCGGGACAAGATGCAGGTCTACGGCATGTGGCTGAGCATTGCCTTGGCCGCAGCGGTAATCACCTTCTTTGCCGCGCGCATGGCCGAAGAGCTGCGCCGCCAGGAGCAGCTGCGCTCCGAGCGCCGTGAAGAAAGCCTGCGCGACGAGCAGCTGCTGGCCGTGGCCACCCAGGCTGCGGGTGCCGCCCATGAACTGGGCACGCCGTTGGCGACCATGAGCGTACTGATCAACGAAATGCGCCAGGACCACACCGACCCGCTGTTGCAGGAAGACCTGCAGATCCTCCAGGACCAGGTGAAGCTGTGCAAAGAAACCCTGCAACAGCTGGTGCGCGCTGCCGAAGCCAACCGCCGCCTGGCCGTGGTCGAGCAGGACGTGACCGCCTGGCTGGACGAAGCGCTGAACCGCTGGCACCTGATGCGCCCGGAAGCCAGCTACCGCTTCCAGCGCCTGCGCGACGGCCAGGTGCCGCGCCTGATCCCACCGCCGGACCTGACCCAGGCGCTGTTGAACCTGTTGAACAATGCAGCCGATGCCTGCCCCGATGACCTTGAAGTGCGCCTGGACTGGGACGCCCAGGACATCGTCATCAGCATCCGCGACCATGGCCCCGGCGTGCCGCCGGCCATTGCCGAAGCCATCGGCAAACCCTTCATTACCACCAAAGGCAAAGGCTTCGGCCTGGGCCTGTTCTTGAGCAAGGCCAGCGTGACCCGTGCGGGCGGTTCGGTGAAACTCTATAGTCATGAACAGGGTGGCACCCTGACCGAACTGCGCCTGCCCTATGGCAAGCGAGGAGATGAATGATGAGCGAAGAAAACCAGGTCGAAAGCGAAGAGCTGCCGCACCTGCTGTTGGTGGATGACGATGCCACCTTCACCCGGGTCATGGCCCGTGCCATGAGCCGCCGCGGTTTCCGCGTGAGCACGGCCAGTTCGGCCGAGGAAGGCTTGATCCTGGCCCAGCAGGACCTGCCGGACTACGCCACGCTGGACCTGAAGATGGACGGTGACTCCGGCCTGGTGCTGTTGCCCAAGCTGCTGGAGCTGGACCCGGAAATGCGCGTGGTGATCCTGACCGGTTACTCGAGCATTGCCACGGCGGTAGAAGCGGTGAAGCGCGGTGCCTGCAATTACCTGTGCAAGCCGGCCGATGCTGACGATGTGCTGGCGGCGCTGCTGTCGGAGCACACCGATCTGGATACCCTGGTGCCGGAAAACCCGATGTCGGTCGACCGCCTACAGTGGGAGCATATTCAGCGCGTGCTTAACGAGCACGAGGGCAATATCTCGGCCACTGCCCGGGCGCTGGGCATGCACCGCCGGACCTTGCAGCGCAAGCTGCAGAAGCGGCCGGTTCGGCGCTGAATCTTTACTGGCAGTACCGGCCTTTTCGCGGGTAAACCCGCTCCTACAGGTCTTGTGCAGGTTTCGGAACCTGTGAGGTCCCTGTGGGAGCGGGTTCACCCGCGAAGAGGCCGGTGCAGAGAGAAATTTCTCTATAACACCCCGCGATCCGCGCAAATCCCGGCTGTTGGCGTATCATTAGCCACCTAACGGCAACCCCCTCCAGGATCGCTTGCGCATGCTCGCCCTTCTTATCCAGACGCTGAACATCACGGCACCGGTCTTCGCCATGCTGTTCATGGGCGTGCTGCTCAAACGCATCCACCTGATCGACGACAATTTCAACCGCGTCGCGTCGCAGCTGGTGTTCAACGTGTGCATGCCGGCGCTTTTGTTCCTCGGCATCTACCACGCCGACCTGGCCGCAGCGGTCAAACCTGGCGTCATCCTCTATTTCATCGTCGCCACCCTGGTCGGCTTCGCCATCGCCTGGGGCCTGGCTATCTGGCGCAGCCCGCTTGCCGACCGGGGCATCTATACCCAGGGCGCGTTCCGCGGCAACAACGGCGTAATCGGCCTGGCCTTGGCCGCCAGCCTGTACGGTGACTACGGTATATCCTTGGGCGCGGTGCTCGCCGGCCTGGTCATCCTCATGTACAACTCGCTGTCGGCAGTGGTACTGGCGGTGTACAGCCCGGACCTGAAGTCCGACCCGTGGAGCATCTGCAAGAGCATCTTCAGCAACCCGCTGATCATCAGCGTGCTGGTGGCAACCCCGATGGCCTACGGCCAGGTGCCGCTGCCCAACTGGCTGCTGACCTCGGGCGACTACCTGGCGCAGATGACCCTGCCGCTGGCGCTGATCTGCATCGGCGGCACCCTGTCGCTGGCGGCATTGCGCGACAGTGGCAGGCTGGCCTTCGATGCCAGCCTGGTGAAGATGGTCTGGTTGCCGGTGCTCGGTACGCTTGGCGCCTGGTTGTGCGGCTTCCGCGGGGCCGAGCTGGGCATTCTGTTCCTCTATATCGGCAGCCCGACGGCTGCGGCCAGCTACGTGATGGCGCGGGCGGCGAACGGCAACCATCAACTGGCGGCCTCGATCATCGTGATTACCACGTTAATGGCGGCGATCACCACCAACATTGGTATTTTCATCTTGCAGTGGGGCGGATGGATCTAGATCCTTGACTGCAAATAACAGCAACAACACTGCCTCACTGAGCTAAAGGACACTTCATGCAAGACCAGAGCACGCCCGAGCGGTTACAGCGCGGGCTGAAGAATCGCCATATCCAGCTGATTGCGCTGGGCGGGGCTATCGGTACCGGGTTGTTCCTGGGCATCGCCCAGACCATCCAGCTGGCCGGCCCCTCCGTCCTGCTGGGCTATGCCATTGCCGGGCTGATGGCCTTCCTGATCATGCGCCAGCTGGGCGAAATGGTGGTGGAAGAGCCGGTGGCCGGCAGCTTCAGCCACTTCGCCCACCAGTACTGGAGCGAATTCGCCGGGTTTGTCTCGGGCTGGAACTACTGGGTGGTTTACGTGCTGGTAGGCATGGCCGAACTGACGGCGGTCGGCATCTATGTGCAGTACTGGTGGCCGGATTTCCCCACCTGGGCCACGGCGGCGATCTTCTTCGTGGTGATCAACCTGATCAATCTGACCCAGGTAAAAGTCTACGGCGAGATGGAGTTCTGGTTCGCCCTGATCAAGGTGGTGGCCATTGTCAGCATGATCGGCTTCGGCGCCTGGTTGCTGAGCAGCGGCCATGGCGGCCCGGATGCCACCGTGGCCAACCTGTGGCAATACGGTGGTTTCTTCCCTAACGGCGTCACCGGGCTGGTGATGGCCCTGGCGGTGATCATGTTCTCGTTCGGTGGCCTGGAGCTGGTGGGCATCACTGCCGCCGAGGCCGACAACCCACGCCAGAGCATCCCCAAGGCCACCAACCAGGTGGTGTACCGCATCCTGATCTTCTACATCGGCGCCCTGGCGGTGCTGCTGTCGCTGTACCCATGGCAGAAGGTAGTGCAGGGCGGTAGCCCGTTCGTGATGATCTTCCACGAGCTGGACAGTGACCTGGTGGCGACCATCCTCAATATCGTCGTGCTGACCGCTGCGTTGTCGGTATACAACAGCTGCGTGTACGCCAACAGCCGCATGCTGTTCGGCTTGGCCAGCCAGGGCGACGCGCCGCGCCAGCTGTTGAAAGTCAGCCGCAGCGGCGTGCCGCTGACAGCGCTGGGGGTGTCGGCCTTTGCCACCGGCCTGTGTGTGTTGATCAACTACCTGATGCCAGGTGAAGCCTTTGGCCTGCTGATGGCGTTGGCTGTATCGGCACTGGTGATCAACTGGGCGAGCATCAGCATTACCCACCTGAAGTTCCGCAAGGCCAAGCTGGCCGCCGGGATTACCCCGTTCTACAAGAGCCTGGGGCACCCGCTGACCAACTACCTGTGCCTGGCATTCATCGTGCTGATTCTGGTGGTGATGTACCTGACCCCGCCGATTCGCATCTCGGTGATGTTGATTCCGGGGTGGATTGCCGTGCTGTGGGTGGCCTTCAAGTTGAAGAAGGCTCGGCAGGCCAAGGGCTGAATTGGGTTTGTTCTTGAGGGGTATGCCGTTAGGTTTTCGGCGCCTGGGAGATCGAGCGCCGTAGATGTTTGCCGCAACATTTTCAGCGCCTATGAGATCGAGCGCCGCCCGCGCGGCGCTTCGCGGCTAAAGCCGCTACGTTTGTTTCGGGCCAATTATTCCTGTGGGATTTGCGCGCGAACGCCTTGGCGCACACCTCGAAATCGCGCCGTACAAACAGGGCGGTCGCGCGCGCCTGGCACAGGATGGACTGGCCCGAAACAAATGTAGGAGCGGCTTTAGCCGCGAAGCGCCGCGCGGGCGGCGCTCGATCTCACCGACGATGCAAGGCTAAAGGCCTGCGCTTGGCGGCCCTGACGCGCTCCCATTCCACACCTCCCTCAATGCTGCCGCCGCCATGCCCGCACCGTCGTGTACAACAACACAAGCGCAAGCACCGGCAGCACATAGAACAGCATCAATTGTTCCAGGCGGCCGGCGAGCGGCAGGCCCATGGTAAACGCCGCCACGTGCAGGCCGTAGGCAAGGTACAGGCAAAGGAATACCAGGCCCTCGGCGCGAGTGATGCGGTACCCGGAATAGAACACCGGCAGGCTCAGAACGGCAACGCCGAGCATCACCGGCAGGTCGAAAGACAGTGCATTGGGTGATATCGACAGCGGCTCGGGGGTAACCAGTGCAGTCAGGCCGAGAACGGCCAGCAGGTTGAACAGGTTGCTGCCGATCACCGTGCCCACGGCGATTTCCCGTTCGCCACGCAGGGCGGCGATCAGTGCGGCGGCCAGTTCCGGCAGGGAGGTGCAGATGGCGACGACCGTCAGGCCGATGATGCGCTCGGATAGACCCAGGTCGGTAGCCACCTCGACGGCGGCCTCCAGCAACAAGTGACCCGCCAGGCTCAGTAAGCCAAGGCCGACCAGTACCTGCAGCAGCGTACCCGGCCAGAAGCGCCCGGCGCTGGCCCTGGCGGCGTCCGGGGCAGGGTAGGTACGTGCATAGTGGCGCGACTGGTGCCAGAGCATGGCCAGGTAACCGGCCAGGCCCAGCAGCAGCAAGGTCCCTTCGATGCGGCCCAGATGGCCGTTGGCGGACAGCGCATAGACCAACCCGCTGGCGACGATCATCAGCGGTATGTCCAGGCGTACCAGTTGGCGCGACACCCGCAGCGGGATGATCAGCGCGGCCAGGCCGAGAATGACCAGTACGTTGAAGATGTTGCTACCGATCACGCTGCCTACCGCCACGTCCGGCGCGCCCTGGTAGGCGGCCTGCAGGCTTACGGTCAGTTGTGGCGCGGTGCTGCCGAAGGCCACCAGGCTCAGGCCGATGATCAGCGGGCGAACATGAAGGCGCTGCGCCAGGCGCAAGGCTGCGCGCACCAGCAGTTCGGCGCCGCCAACCAGCAACAGCAGGGCGATGCCCAGTTGCAGCAGGCTGAAGGTGGGAAGGGTGGCCAGGTCGAAAATGGTCGGACTCCTGTCGCGTCAGTCGCTAAGCCCTTGTACTCGCACGCGCGCTGTTCCGCTACGGAGCATGCCGATTTTTTCTGCGGCGGCGCGTGACAGGTCGATCAGGCGGCCGCGGGTGTGTGGGCCACGGTCGTTGATACGGACCACGACGCTGCGTTGGTTGGCCGTGTTGGTGACCAGCACGCGTGTGCCGAAGGGCAGGCTGCGGTGGGCGGCGGTAAGGCCGTGCTGGTTGAACGGTTCGCCGCTGGCGGTGCGTTTGCCGTGGTGGCGTGAGCCGTAATAGGACGCGGTGCCCGTCTGGTTGTAGCCGCGCGGGTCGATGTCGTGGCTGGCGCAGCCGGCCAGGAAGGAAAACAGGGCCAAGGTGCCGAGGGATCGTTTTAGCAAGTCAGGTGCTCTCCTGGGGCGGCAATTCGCGGCTAAAGCCGCTCCTACAGGTACAGCGCGGACCTGTAGGAGCGGGTTTACCCGCGAACGAGGGCGAAGCCCTCGCAGCATTACAGCGGTAAAACAATCACCCTTCGAGCTTGGCCTTGAGCAATTGGTTCACCTGCCCCGGGTTGGCCTTGCCTTTGGAGGCTTTCATCGCCTGGCCGACGAAGAAGCCGAACATCTTGCCGCGCTTGGCTTCATCAGCCGCACGGTACTGTTCGACCTGCTCGGCGTTGGCGGCCAGCATTTCGTCGAGCATCTTGTCGATCGCACCCGTGTCGGTGACCTGCTTCAGGCCTTTGCTCTCGATGATGCTGTCGGCATCGCCTTCACCGGCGGCCATGGCCTCGAACACGGTCTTGGCGATTTTGCCGCTGATGGTGTTGTCGCGGATGCGCAGCAGCATGCCACCCAGCTGCGCGGCGCTGACAGGTGCCTGGTCGATTTCCACGCCCAGCTTGTTCAGCAGGCTGCCCAGCTCGACCATTACCCAGTTGGCGGCCAGCTTGGCGTCGCCGCCAATTTTCACCACTTCTTCGAAGTAATCTGCCTGTTCGCGGCTGGAAGCCAGCACGTTGGCGTCGTAGGCCGACAGGCCATACTGGCTCTGGAAGCGCTCGACCTTTTGCGGTGGCAGCTCTGGCAGGCCGGCGCGGATGGTTGCGAGGAAGCTGTCCTCGATCACCACCGGCAGCAGGTCAGGGTCGGGGAAGTAACGGTAGTCGTTGGCTTCCTCCTTGCTGCGCATGGAGCGGGTTTCGTCCTTGTTCGGGTCGTACAGGCGGGTTTCCTGCACCACCTTGCCGCCGTCTTCGATCAGGTCGATCTGGCGCTGGATCTCGCTGTTGATCGCACGCTCGATGAAGCGGAACGAGTTGACGTTCTTGATCTCGCAGCGGGTGCCGAACTCGGCCTGGCCTTTCGGGCGGATCGACACGTTGCAGTCGCAACGCAGCGAGCCTTCGGCCATGTTGCCGTCGCAGATGCCCAGGTAACGCACCAGTGCGTGGATCGCCTTGACGTAGGCCACCGCCTCTTTGGCGCTGCGCATGTCAGGCTCGGAGACGATTTCCAGCAGCGGCGTGCCGGCACGGTTCAAGTCGATGCCGGTGGAGCCGCTGAAGTCTTCGTGCAGGCTCTTGCCGGCGTCTTCTTCCAGGTGCGCGCGGGTTACCCCGATGCGCTTGATGGTGCCGTCTTCCAGGGCGATGTCCAGGTGACCCTTGCCGACGATCGGCAGGTCCATCTGGCTGATCTGGTAGCCCTTGGGCAGGTCCGGGTAGAAGTAGTTCTTGCGCGCGAACACGTTGCGCTTGCCGATCTCGGCATCGATGGCCAGGCCGAACATGCACGCCATGCGCACGGCTTCCTGGTTCAGTACCGGCAGTACGCCAGGCATGCCCAGGTCAACCAGGCTGGCCTGGGTGTTCGGCTCGGAGCCAAAGGTGGTGGCGCTGCCGGAGAAGATCTTCGACTGGGTGGCGAGCTGAGTGTGGATTTCCAGCCCGATCACAACTTCCCATTGCATGTGTGAATTCCTCAGAAGCCGTTGGGGGCGCGGGTGTGCCAGTCGGTCACTTGCTGGTAGCGGTGCGCGACGTTGAGCAGGCGGCCTTCCTGGAAGTACGGCGCCAGCAGTTGCACACCGACCGGCAGGTCATCGACGAAGCCGGCTGGCATCGACAGGCCCGGCAGGCCCGCCAGGTTGGCGGTGATGGTGTAGACGTCTTCCAGGTAGGCGGCGACCGGGTCGCTGCTCTTGGCGCCAAGCTTCCAGGCCGGGTTTGGCGTGGTTGGGCCAAGGATCAGGTCGACGTCGTTGAAGGCGGCCATGAAGTCGTTCTTGATCAGGCGGCGGATCTGCTGCGCCTTCACATAGTAGGCGTCATAGTAGCCGGCCGACAGGGCATAGGTGCCGACCATGATGCGGCGCTGCACTTCAACGCCGAAGCCTTCGCCACGGGAACGCTTGTACAGGTCGGTGAGGTCTTTTGGCTCTTCGCAGCGGTAGCCGAAGCGCACGCCGTCGAAACGCGACAGGTTGGACGAGGCTTCAGCCGGGGCGATCACGTAGTAGGCCGGGATGGCGTGCTGCATGTTCGGCAGGCTGATTTCCTTGACCACGGCGCCGAGCTTTTCCAGCTCCTTGACGCTGGCCTGGACCAGGTCGGCGATGCGCGGGTCGAGGCCGGCACCGAAGTACTCCTTCGGCAGGCCGATGCGCAGGCCCTGCAGCGAGGAATTGAGGTTGGCGCTGTAGTCCGGCACCGGCTCTTCGATGCTGGTGGAGTCCTTGGCATCGAAACCGGCCATGCCTTGCAGCAGCAGGGCGCAGTCTTCTGCAGTGCGTGCCAGAGGGCCGCCCTGGTCGAGGCTGGAGGCGTAGGCGATCATGCCCCAGCGCGAAACACGACCGTACGTCGGCTTGAGGCCGGTGAGGTTGGTCAGTGCCGCCGGCTGGCGGATCGAACCGCCGGTGTCGGTACCGGTGCTGGCCGGCAGCAGGCGCGCGGCCACGGCTGCAGCCGAACCGCCCGACGAGCCGCCCGGCACGTGCTCCAGGTTCCATGGGTTCTTCACCGCGCCGTAGTGGCTGGATTCGTTGGCCGAACCCATGGCGAACTCGTCCATGTTGGTCTTGCCCAGGGTGACCATGCCGGCCTCGGCCAGCTTGGCAACCACGGTGGCGTCATACGGGGCCTTGAAGTTGTCGAGCATCTTCGAGCCGCAGCTGGTGCGTACGCCGTTGGTGCAGAACAGGTCCTTGTGGGCGATCGGGGCACCCAGCAGCGCGCCGGTTTCGCCAGCGGCGCGACGGGCGTCGGCGGCACGCGCCTGGCCCAGGGCCAGGTCTTCGGTGACGCTGATGAAGCTGTTGATTTGCGGGTCGAGCTGCTTGATGCGCGCCAGCAGGGCGCCGGTCAGCTCTTCGGAAGAAAACGACTTGTCGGCGAGTCCGCGGGCGATCTCGGCCAGGGTCAATTGATGCATGGCAGGTTCTATCCCTTACTCGATGACTTTGGGAACCAGGTACAGACCGCTTTCGGTCGACGGCGCAATGGCCTGGTAGGCGTCGCGCTGGTTGCTTTCGGTGACCTGGTCGGGACGCAGGCGCTGGCTGGCCTCGAGGGGGTGGGCCAGGGGCTCGATGCCAGTGGTATCGACCGCTTGCATCTGGTCAACCAGCCCAAGAATGCTGTTCAGGGCGTCGGTAATGCGTGGCAGATCGCCATCATTCAGGCCCAGGCGGGCCAGATGGGCGATCTTTTCCACGTCGCAGCGTTCAAGCGCCATGGGGATCTCCAGGGGAAACAAAGAACGGAATGATGTCCGTGGTGAGGAACATGTCAGCTTTCTGGCGGTCTAACGGCCGCGATCATCTGCTGGCGTGCTCGGAAAAACAGCCAATTTAACATATTGGCTCCTTGCCCAAAATCCCCGCCGTTGTTAGAGTTTGCCGCACTTTTTTACCCACGCTTTCCCCAGGGTCACTTTCCCATGTTCAAGAAACTGCGTGGCATGTTTTCCAGCGATCTCTCCATCGACCTGGGTACTGCCAACACCCTTATTTACGTGCGTGAGCGCGGTATCGTCCTGAATGAGCCCTCGGTTGTTGCCATCCGTACCCATGGCAATCAGAAAAGCGTCGTCGCCGTCGGTACCGAAGCCAAACGCATGCTGGGCCGTACGCCCGGCAACATTGCAGCCATTCGTCCGATGAAGGACGGCGTCATCGCCGACTTCAGCGTCTGCGAAAAAATGTTGCAATATTTTATCAACAAAGTTCACGAAAACAGCTTCCTGCAGCCCAGCCCGCGTGTGCTGATCTGCGTGCCGTGCAAGTCGACCCAGGTAGAGCGCCGCGCCATTCGCGAGTCGGCCCTGGGTGCCGGTGCCCGTGAAGTGTTCCTGATCGAAGAACCGATGGCCGCTGCTATTGGTGCCGGCCTGCCGGTCGAAGAGGCTCGCGGTTCGATGGTCGTCGATATCGGTGGTGGTACCACTGAAATCGCCCTCATCTCCCTGAACGGTGTGGTCTATGCCGAATCCGTCCGTGTTGGCGGCGACCGTTTCGACGAAGCCATCGTTACCTACGTGCGCCGCAACTACGGCAGCCTGATCGGCGAATCCACCGCCGAGCGCATCAAGCAGGAAATCGGTACCGCCTACCCGGGCGGCGAAGTCCGCGAAGTCGACGTGCGTGGCCGTAATCTGGCCGAAGGCGTACCGCGTGCCTTCACCCTGAACTCCAACGAAGTGCTCGAAGCGCTGCAGGAATCCCTGGCGACCATCGTCCAGGCGGTCAAGAGCGCGCTGGAGCAATCGCCACCCGAGCTGGCTTCGGACATCGCCGAGCGCGGCCTGGTGCTGACCGGTGGTGGCGCGCTGCTGCGTGACCTGGACAAACTGCTGGCCCAGGAGACCGGCCTGCCGGTAATCGTCGCCGAAGACCCGCTGACCTGTGTCGCCCGTGGCGGCGGTCGCGCCCTGGAGATGATGGACAAGCACGCGATGGACCTGCTCTCCAGCGAGTGATTCCACTCGCTGTTCACGAGCGCCCGGTTTACAGGTAGTACGCACAGTGCTACCTGTATGTGCTGGGCTGGCGCCTGTTTGTGGCGCCGTATCCGTCAACCCGCAACCAGGCTGGTGCGTTGTCCCATGTCCAATGACCTCCTGAGTCGTCCACGAGGAACGGCCCATTAAACCGCTTTTTTCCAAGGGCCCTTCGCTGGGCGTTCGCCTGCTCGTTCTGGTGGTGATGTCGGTCGCGTTGATGGTCGTCGACGCGCGCTTCGACGTGCTCAAGCCGGTGCGTAGCCAGATGGGCCTGGTGCTCATGGAATCTTACTGGATCACCGACCTGCCGCAGCGTGCCTGGCAAGGCGTGGCCGGCCAGTTCGGCAGCCGCACAGAACTGATCGCCGAAAACGAAAAGCTCAAGACCGAAGCCCTGTTGCTGCAGGGGCGCCTGCAGAAGCTGGCGGCCCTGACCGAGCAGAACGTGCGCCTGCGCGAGCTGCTCAACTCCTCGGCGCTGGTCAACGAAAAGGTCGAAGTGGCCGAGCTGATCGGTGTCGACCCCAACCCGTTCACCCACCGCATCCTGATCAACAAGGGCGAGCGTGACGGCGTGTTCCTCGGCCAGCCGGTACTCGATGCCCGCGGCCTGATGGGCCAGGTGGTCGAGTTGATGCCCTATACCTCGCGGGTGCTGCTGCTGACAGATACCACCCACAGCATTCCGGTGCAGGTCAACCGCAACGGCCTGCGCGCCATCGCCAGCGGCACCGGCAACCCGGAGCGGCTGGAGCTGCGCCATGTGGCCGATACCGCCGATATCAAGGAAGGCGACCTGTTGGTCAGTTCCGGCATGGGCCAGCGTTTCCCGGCCGGCTACCCGGTGGCCACGGTCAACGAAGTGATCCACGATTCCGGCCAGCCGTTCGCCATCGTTCGCGCTATCCCCACCGCCGCGCTCAACCGCAGCCGCTACATGCTGTTGGTGTTCAGCGACCGGCGTACCCCGGAACAGCGCGCTACCGATGCCGCCATTGCCCAGGAAGAGGCCGACCGCAAGGGCGCCTCGGCTTCCGGCCAGCCGGCCAGCACGGGCGAGCAGGGCGCACCTGCCGCACCGCCTGCACCTGCGGCCCCGGCACAGCCTGCAACCTCGGCGGCTGCACCTGCCACGCCGGTTGCCGCGCCTGCCGCACCCGCTCATCCCCGGAGGCAATGATGGCTGCATCACGCCGCAACAACGGCTGGGTCGTCTGGCTGACTTTCGCCATCGGCCTGCTGCTCAGTGTCTCGCCCATGCCGCAGTTCATGGAAGTATTCCGGCCTATGTGGCTGGCCTTGCTGGTGTCGTTCTGGACCCTTGCCGTACCGAACAAGGTCGGCATGACCACGGCGTTCGTGCTGGGCCTGGCCGAGGATGTGCTGTATGGCACCCTGCTGGGGCAGAACGCGCTGGTCCTTACCCTCATCACTTTCCTGGTGCTGTCACTGCAGCAGCGCCTGCGCATGTTCCCCATGTGGCAGCAGAGCCTGGTGATCCTGGTGATCTTCGGCATCGCCCAGTTGATCCAGCTGTGGCTCAGCGCGCTGACCGGCAACCGCCTGCCTACCCTGGCGCTGGTCTGGTCGGCAGTGATCAGTGCCTTGCTCTGGCCATGGATCAGCTTTGCCCTGCGCGACCTGCGCCGACGCTTGCGTATCAACTGACGGCGATGCCGCAACTGACAGGGAGATGTCTGCATGAACCCTCTATTCCTGGCCTCCGGCTCGCCCCGTCGTCGTGAACTGCTGACCCAGATCGGCGTGCCGTTCAGCGTCGTCAGCGCCCCCATCGATGAAACCCCACTGCCTAACGAAAGCGCCCCGGCCTACGTCGAACGCCTGGCCCGGGCCAAGGCTGCCGCCGGCCTGGCCTGTGTCGAAGGGCCGGCTGTAGTACTCGGCGCAGATACCGCCGTGGTGCTCGATGGTCGTATTCTCGGCAAGCCGGAAAACCGCGAAGATGCCCTGGCCATGCTGGCCGACCTGTCAGGCCGCGAGCATCAGGTACTGACCGCTGTCGCCCTCGATGATGGCCAGCGCGTGCACAGCCTGTGCGTCACCAGCAAGGTGCGTTTCCGTGTGATCAGCGCCGATGAAGCGCAACGCTACTGGGCCAGCGGCGAGCCAGCTGACAAGGCCGGCGGCTACGCCATCCAGGGCCTGGGCGCGGTGTTTGTCACTGGTCTTTCCGGCAGCTACTCGGCGGTGGTCGGCTTACCCCTGAGTGAAACGGCCGAGTTGCTTGGTCAATTCGGCATCGCCTGCTGGCAATCGCCTGCGCATACGCCCGAGGTAACAAACCCGCGCTAGCCAGCATTGCATACGCCATCCATCATTATTCAAGACCTTTGACGAGAGCCTGCCATGAGTGAAGAGATCCTGATCAACATCACCCCGATGGAGTCACGCGTGGCGGTGGTGGAAAACGGGGTACTGCAGGAAGTGCACGTCGAGCGCACCCAGCGCCGTGGCATCGTCGGCAATATCTACAAGGGCAAGGTGGTTCGTGTGCTGCCGGGCATGCAAGCGGCCTTCGTCGACATTGGCCTGGAGCGCGCAGCGTTCATCCATGCCTCGGAAATTTCCCAGCGCGAAGGCTCGGCAGTCGAGAACATCACGGCATTGGTGCACGAGGGCCAGGCCCTGGTGGTGCAAGTGACCAAGGACCCTATCGGCAGCAAGGGCGCGCGCCTGACCACCCAGCTGTCGATCCCCTCGCGCTACCTGGTGTACATGCCGCGCAGCAGCCATGTCGGCATTTCGCTGAAGATCGAGGATGAAGCCGAGCGCGAGCGCCTCAAGCAGGTGGTCAGCAACTGCATGGAGAGCGAAAACATAAAGGATGCCGGCGGGTTCATCCTGCGTACCGCTGCCGAGGGCGCGCGTGCCGAGGAAATCCTCCAGGACATCCGCTACCTGCGTCGCCTGTGGGAGCAGATCGGCACCCAGATCAAGACCTGCGGTGCACCCACGGTCATCTACGAAGACCTGGGCCTGGCCCTGCGTACCCTGCGCGACCTGGTCAACCCGAAGATCGAGAAGATTCGCATCGACTCACGGGAAACCTTCCAGAAGACCACGCAGTTCGTCGGCGAACTGATGCCGGAAATTGCCGACCGCCTCGAACATTACCCTGGCGAACGGCCAATCTTCGACCTGTATGGCGTCGAAGACGAAATCCAGCGTGCCCTGGAGCGCAAGGTGCCGCTGAAGTCCGGTGGCTACCTGGTGGTCGACCCGGCCGAAGCGATGACCACCATCGACGTCAACACCGGCGCGTTCGTCGGCCATCGCAACCTTGAAGAGACCATCTTCAAGACCAACCTCGAGGCCGCCACCGCCATCGCTCGGCAACTGCGCCTGCGCAATATCGGCGGCATCATCATCATCGACTTCATCGATATGGAAGACGAAGAGCACCAGCGCCAGGTGCTGCGCACCCTGGAAAAGCAGCTGGAGCGCGATCACGCCAAGACCAACATCATCGGTATCACCGAACTGGGCCTGGTGCAGATGACCCGCAAGCGCACGCGTGAAAGCCTTGAGCAGGTGCTGTGTGAGCCGTGCCTTGCCTGCCAGGGCCGCGGCAAGCTGAAAACCCCCGAGACCATCTGTTACGAAATTTTCCGCGAGATCCTGCGCGAGGCCCGAGCCTACCAGGCCGAAGGCTACCGTGTGCTGGCCAACCAGAAGGTTGTCGACCGCCTGCTGGATGAGGAGTCGGGCAACGTAGCGGAGCTGGAGGCGTTCATCGGTCGAACCATTCGCTTCCAGGTCGAGTCGATGTATTCGCAGGAACAATATGACGTGGTGCTGCTCTGAGGCCTTTTGAAACACGCCGCTGCAGGGTCGGGCTGGCAAAACTGGCGCTACGGGCCATCATGGATAGACGACTTGGAGGGCCATGGCCATGGGACGTCTGACCCGCGTTCTTGTCGCCTTGACCCGCTGGGGGCTGGGTATATGCGCCCTGCTGGCGGTATTGGTGGCGCTGTATGTCAGCCTGGGCCGCGAACTGGTGCCACTGGTGGCCGAGTACCGCGCCGATCTGGAAAGCAAGGCCGAGCAGGCGTTGGGCCTACCCGTGCATGTCGGTGCCCTGGAGGGGCGCTGGAGCGGCTTGGCGCCGGTGCTGCGGGTGCGCGACCTGCAATTGGGCGAGGGTGCCACGGCGCTGCGTCTGGATGACGTCAAGGTAGTCCCCGACGTCTGGGCCAGCCTTGCTGCCCGCGAAGTGCGTCTGGCGCGCATTCAGCTGGGCGGCCTGCAACTGATCCTGCGCGAGAACGACCAGGGGGCTTGGAACCTCGAAGGCCTGCCGAAGAAGGACGATACAGCGCTTGATCCCGCCGAGCTGCTGCAGCGCCTGCGCCAGCTGGGCCGCGTTGATGTGTTCGACAGCCAAGTCACCCTGCACCCCTGGCAGCGCGACCCGCTGACCCTGACCTATGTAAGCGCCGGCCTGCAAGCCGGGGCTTCGCGCCAGGCCCTGGACCTGCGAGCGACCCTGCCCGATGGCCAACCCTTGGCGCTGAACCTGCGCAGCCGCGCGTCGGCCAAGGACTGGCGTGATGGCGAGGTCGAAGCCTACCTGAGCCTGCCACAAAGTGACTGGTCGCACTGGTTGCCACCCAGCTTGCTGGGGCAGTGGCATGCCGACGCCCTGCGGGCGGGCGGTGAATTCTGGGTTGACTGGGGCAAGGGGCAGTTGCAGCGGGCCGTGGTGCGGCTCAATGCACCTGAGCTGCAGGGCGCCTATTCCGGGCGCAAGGCTGCCAAACTGAACAACCTGGCCCTTGGCGCCTGGTTCCAGCGCCAGGATCAAGGCTTTGATGTGGTGGTCGACTCCCTGGCCATGGATATCGGCAAGACCCGCTGGGAGTCGCACCTGCAGTTGCAGCAACGCCCAGGCGAGCATGCAGCCGATGAAAGCTGGCAGGTGCAGGCCGACCACCTCAACCTTACGCCGTTGACCTCGCTGATCGATGCCTGGGCACCACTGCCTGAAAAAGTCATGGACGTGGTCGATGGCCTGAAAGTGACCGGTGCGCTGCGCAATGTACGCCTGGTTGCCCGCCCCAAGGCCGAGGGTGACCAGCGCCTGCAGTTCGAGGCCAACCTGGACAAGGTCGGCTTCGATGCTTACCACAGCGCCCCGGCTGCCGGTAACGTCAGCGGCAGCATCAGCGGAGATCTGGGCCACGGTGAGCTGCGCCTGGATACCGATGCATTCATGCTGCATCTGTACCCGATCTTTGCCAAGCCCTGGCACTATCAGAAGGCCAATGCGCGCCTGACCTGGGCCTTGGACAAAGAGGGTTTCACCCTGATCGCGCCGTACCTCAAGGTGCTGGGCGAGGAGGGCAAGATTGCCGGGGACTTCCTCATTCGCCTGCTGTTCGAAGAAGGCCGCGAGGACTACATGGACCTGCGCGTCGGCCTGACCGAAGGCGATGGCCGCTACACCGCCAAGTACCTGCCCGAAGTGCTCAGCCCGGCCCTCGACGAATGGCTGCGCAGCGCCATCGTCAAAGGCGCGGTGGACGAAGGCTACTTCCAGTACCAGGGCTCACTGAACCATGGCGTGGCGCCGGAGGCTCGCAGCATCAGCCTGTTCTTCAAGGTGCATGACGCGGCCCTGGATTTCCAGCCTGGCTGGCCGCAAGTGCAGCACGTGGATGGCGATGTGCTGATCGAGGACAGCGGTGTGCGCGTCAAGGCCCAGCGTGGCGTGCTGCTCGACACCAAGGTCAGCAATATCAATGTCGATATCCCGCATGTTGACGAGGGCCAACACAGCCACCTGTACCTTGATGGTGACTTCGACGGCAGCCTGGGTGATGGCCTGAAGATCCTCAAGGAAGCGCCGATCGGCACGGGCGAAATCTTTGCTGGCTGGGAGGGCGAGGGGCCGCTGAAGGGCAAGGTCAAGCTCGATATCCCGCTGGCCCACGGGCAGCGGCCAAAAGTGCAGGTGAATTTCGTCACCAATGATGCGCGCCTGAAGGTCGCGCCGCCGAGCCTGGAATTGAGCCGCCTGAAGGGTGACTTCAGCTTCGATTTCGACAAGGGGCTGAGTGGCAAGGGCATCAGCCTGCAAGCCTTCGGCAAGCCAGTGACGGCGCAAATCACCGCCGAAGGCCAGCCCGGGCAGATGCAGACGCGTATCAACGCCAATGGCCAGGTGTCGCTCAAGGCGCTGACCGATTGGCTGCAGTTCAATCAAGCCTTGCCAGCCTCTGGTGACCTGCCGTACCAGTTGCAGGTCAGCCTGGGTAGCCGGGAAAACCGCCTGAGCGTCACCTCCAGCCTCAAGGGCCTGGCCATCGACCTGCCGGCACCGTTCGGCAAGGCAGCGGCAGATACCCGCGACAGCCGTTTCAGCATGAACTTGCAGGGCCCGGAGCGGCGCTTCGATGCCGCATATACCGACCTTGCCCGCTTTGCCTACGCCGCGCCGGCAGACAAGCTGAGCCAGGGCCGTGGTGAGTTGCTGCTGGGTGCAGGCGAAGCCCAGGTACCTGCCGGGCAGGGCCTGCGCGTGCGCGGGCGCCTGCAGGCGCTGGACCTGGCGCCCTGGCAAGAACAGGCGGCACGCCTTGCCGGCAACGACCCAGGCGGCAGCGCACGGCAGAACCTGCAGAGCGTGGACCTGAGTATCGGCCAGCTGAAAGCCTTTGGCATGGACCTGAACCAGGCCGTGGTGCGCCTGGCCCGTGGCGGCCCGGCCTGGGATTTGCGTCTCGACAGCAAGGAGGTTATCGGCAATGCCCGGGTGCCAGATGCCAAGGGGGCGCCCATGGTCGTGCGCATGCAAACCCTGCGCCTGCCCGCTGCCAGCCCAGCCGAAAAGCAGGCCCAGGAACAGGCCGAGGAGGGCCCGGACCCGCTGGCGTCGTTCGACCCGCGCAAAGTACCGGCACTAGACCTGAGCATCGATAAACTCTACCGCGGTGACGACCTGTTCGGCAGCGCATCGATCAAGCTGCGGCCGACCGCGCGTGGCGTTACCGCCAGCGATATCGACCTCGATTTCAAAGGCCTGCGCATCGATGGCGGTGGCGGCTGGGAAGGCGAACCCGGCAGCACCAGCAGCTGGTACAAGGGGCGCCTGGACGGCAAGAACCTGGCCGATGTGCTCAAGGCCTGGGGCTTTGCCCCGACCGTGACCAGCCGCGACTTCCGCCTGGATGTGGATGGCCGCTGGCCGGGCTCGCCTGCCTCGGTGAGCCTCAAGCGCTTCTCGGGCAGCATGGATGCGGCGCTGCGCACTGGCCAGTTCGTCGAGGTTGAAGGTAGCGCCCAGGCGTTGCGGGTGTTCGGCCTGCTCAACTTCAACTCGATTGGCCGCCGCTTGCGCCTGGACTTTTCCGACCTGTTCGACAAGGGCCTGGCCTATGACCGGGTCAAAGGCCTGTTGGTCGCCAGTAGCGGCGTCTACGTGACCCGCGAGCCGATCACCGTAACCGGGCCGTCGAGCAACTTCGAACTGGATGGCACCCTGGACCTGGTGCGCGACCGGGTCGATGCCAACCTGCAGGTGACCCTGCCGGTAACCAACAACCTGCCACTGGCGGCCCTGATCGTCGGCGCGCCGGCCGTGGGCGGGGCGCTGTTCCTGGTCGACCGTTTGATCGGTGACCGCGTGTCGCGCTTTGCCAGCGTGCACTACCGTGTCGAAGGCCCGGTGAAAGAGCCTAGAATCACATTTGTGAAACCTTTCGAGAAATCCCGCTAGGAGTGCCCATGAAGGCAGCGGTAATCCAGATGGTCAGCCAGGACGATGTACTGGCCAACCTGCAGCGTGCCGGTGCCTTGCTGGAGCAGGCCGCGCTGGGCGGCGCACGGCTGGCGGTGCTGCCAGAAAACTTCGCCGCCATGGGCCGCAAGGACGCTGCTGCCATCGGCCGTGCCGAAGCCTTGGGCGAAGGGCCGATCCTGCCGTGGTTGAAACGTACCGCCCGCGACCTCAAGTTATGGATTGTTGCCGGTACCTTGCCCTTGCCGCCGGTCGGCCAGCCCGAAGCCAAGGCCCATGCCTGCTCGCTGCTGATCGACGAGCACGGCGAGGTGGCGGCACGCTACGACAAGCTGCACCTGTTCGACGTGGACGTTGCCGACAACCGCGGTCGTTACCGTGAGTCGGATGACTATGCCCATGGCGCACAGGTAGTGGTGGCTGATACGCCGGTCGGGCGTTTGGGCTTGAGCGTGTGTTACGACCTGCGCTTCCCCGAGCTGTACAGCGCGCTGCGTGCTGCCGGCGCGGAACTGATCACCGCACCGGCTGCCTTTACTGCAGTGACCGGAGCGGCGCATTGGGAGGTGCTGGTGCGTGCCCGGGCCATCGAGACCCAGTGCTATCTGCTGGCGGCGGCGCAGGGCGGCACCCACCCGGGCCCACGGGAAACCCATGGCCATGCGGCGATCGTCGACCCCTGGGGGCGCATCGTCGCGCAACAGGCGCAAGGCGAAGCGGTACTGCTTGCCGAGCGCGACATTGAAGAACAAGCGTCCATCCGGGCGCGCATGCCGGTGGTATCGCACCGGCGCTTTTTCTCGCAGGGCGCGTTGCGGCCTGCGCACACCTCGGAGTGACTATGAGCCAGATGTTATCCACCGTCAGTGAGCAGCTCCTGGCCCCAGGCGGCTTGACCCTGGACAGCCTGCAGAGCGTGCTGGGTGAGTTGGCCGGCCCCGGCATCGATGCCGCCGACCTTTATTTCCAGGGCCAGATCTCGGAAACCTGGGCGCTGGAAGACGGTATCGTCAAAGAGGGCAGCTTCAACCTGGACCAAGGCGTAGGGGTACGTGCCCAGTCCGGTGAAAAGACCGGTTTCGCCTACAGCAACGCCATCAACCTCGAAGCCCTGACTTCGGCAGCGCGTGCCGCCCGTTCCATTTCCCGTGCCGGGCAGAACGGCACGGTGCAGGCCTTCCGCAGCCAGGACGTGACCGCCCTGTATGCGGCAGACAACCCACTGGACGTGCTCAGCCGGGCGGAGAAGGTCGAGCTGCTCAAGCGTGTCGACGCCGCCACCCGGGCCTTGGACCCGCGTATCCAGCAGGTCAGCGTGAGCATGGCCGGGGTCTGGGAGCGCATCCTGATCGCTGCGGCCGATGGCAGCCTGGCCGCCGACGTGCGCCCGCTGGTGCGCTTCAACGTCAGCGTCATTGTCGAGCAGAACGGCCGCCGCGAGCGTGGCGGACAGGGCGGTGGCGGGCGTACCGACTACCGCTTCTTCACCGAGGAACGGGTGATGGGCTATGCCCGCGAAGCGTTGCGCCAGGCCTTGGTGAACCTGGAAGCGATCCCGGCGCCGGCCGGTACCTTGCCGGTCGTGCTGGGCTCGGGCTGGTCGGGCGTGCTGCTGCACGAAGCCGTTGGCCATGGCCTGGAAGGTGACTTCAACCGCAAGGGCAGTTCGGCGTTCAGCGGCCGCATGGGCGAGAAAGTGGCGTCGAGCCTGTGCACCATCGTAGACGATGGCACCCTTGAAGGCCGCCGTGGCTCGCTGAGCGTGGACGACGAAGGCACCCCGACCGAATGCACCACGCTGATCGAGAACGGTGTGCTCAAGGGCTACATGCAGGACAAGCTGAACGCACGGCTGATGGGCATGGCGGTGACTGGCAACGGCCGCCGTGAATCCTACGCGCACCTGCCGATGCCGCGCATGACCAACACCTACATGCGGGCCGGCGAAAGCGACCCAGAAGAAATCATCCGCTCGGTGAAGAAAGGCATTTACTGCGCCAACCTCGGTGGTGGCCAGGTGGACATCACCAGCGGCAAGTTCGTGTTCTCGACCAGTGAGGCCTACCTGATCGAAGACGGCAAGATCACCGCACCGGTGAAGGGCGCGACCCTGATCGGCAATGGTCCGGAGGCGATGAGCCGGGTGTCGATGGTCGGTAACGACCTGGCGCTGGACAGCGGGGTAGGGACGTGCGGCAAGGACGGGCAGTCGGTGCCGGTCGGGGTGGGGCAGCCTACCTTGAAGCTGGATGCGATTACCGTGGGCGGTACCGGGGCGTGATGGCCGTGGGGACCGCTTCGCGGTCCATTCGCAGCACAAGGCTGCTCCCACAGGGATCGCGTGCTTCTGTAGGAGCAGCCTTGTGCTGCGAATGGGCCGCAAAGCGGCCCCAGCGATATCAGCGCAAACCGCGCTGCAGCTCGTCGAGGTCGCGGATGTACTTGAACACCTTGCGCGCGGCGGCAGGCGGTTTGTTCCGCGCCTTCTCGTGCTGGGCATGGCGTACCAGCGAGCGCAGCTGCTGGCGGTCGGTGTCGGGGTACTCGTTGACGAAGCGCTCAAGGTCTTCGTCGTTACCGTCGATCAACCGATCGCGCCAGCGCTCCAGGCCGTGGAAGCGCTCGTTGTACTGGCGGGTCGAGCTGTCCATCTGCTCGAGCAAGGCGTGGATGGCATCCAGGTCCTGCACGCGCATCAGCTTGCCGACGAACGACATGTGGCGCTTGCGGGCGCCGTGAGCCGTGTGCTTGCTGGCCTCGGCCAGGGCCTTGCGCAGCTCGTCGGTCAACGGCAGGCGGGCCAGGGTATCGGCCTTGAGCGTGGTAAGGCGCTCGCCGAGTTCGACCAGCGCATGCAGTTCGCGCTTGATCTGGGTTTTGCTTTTTTCGCCGTCGAAGGCGTCGTCGTTTGAATCAACCATGGTGGCAGTCCGCTAGAAATCGCCGCCATGATAACCAGTCGGGGGCCGCTTGTCCGGCCCGGTCGTAGAATGACCTTTGCCGAACGCAGAATTTGAGTGGAGAGAACCATGAGTGCAGTCCAGAGCGTAGGTCCGAAAGACCTGCCAGCATTGCAGGAGCAGGTCGAGGCAATCATCGCCGAGGCGCGCCGCCAAGGGGCCAGTGCCTGCGAAGTGGCAGTGTCGCTGGAGCAGGGCCTGTCCACCACAGTACGTCAACGCGAGGTCGAAACGGTCGAGTTCAACCGCGACCAGGGCTTTGGCATCACCCTCTACGTTGGCCAGCGCAAAGGCTCGGCCAGCACCTCGGCCAGTGGCCCGGAAGCGATCCGCGAAACCGTCGCCGCTGCGCTGGCGATTGCCAAGCATACGTCGGAAGACGAATGCTCCGGCCTGGCCGACGCGGCGCTGATGGCCCGTGAGATCCCGGACCTGGACCTGTACCACGACTGGGATATCGAGCCCGAAAAGGCCATCGAGATGGCCTTGGCCTGCGAGGCGGCTGCGTTCGACGCCGACCCGCGCATCCTCAACGCTGACGGCACTACCCTCAACACCCACCAGGGCTGTCGCGTGTATGGCAACAGCCACGGTTTCATCGGTGGCTATGCCTCGACCCGGCACAGCTTGAGCTGCGTGATGATCGCCGAAGGCGACGGGCAGATGCAGCGTGATTACTGGTATGACGTGAACCGCCAAGGCAACCTGCTGGCCGACCCGCGCAACATTGGCGTACGCGCTGCCCAGCGTGCCGCCAGCCGCCTGGGCGCGCGCCCGGTGCCAACGTGCGAGGTGCCTGTGTTGTTCTCGGCTGAACTGGCCGGCGGCCTGTTCGGCAGCTTCTTGTCGGCCATTTCCGGCGGCAACCTGTACCGCAAGTCGTCGTTCCTCGAAGGGACCATTGGCCAGCGCCTGTTCCCGTCCTGGCTGACCCTGGACGAGCGTCCGCACATTCCGCGTGCGCTGGGCAGTGCAGCGTTCGATGGTGATGGCTTGGCAACTTACGCCAAGCCGTTCGTCGACAAAGGCGAGCTGGTGTCGTACCTGCTGGGTACCTATTCCGGGCGCAAGCTGGGTTTGCCGAGCACGGCCAACTCGGGTGGCGTGCATAACCTGTTCGTCAGCCATGGCGTCGAAGACCAGGCGGCGCTGATCCGCCGCATGGGCCGCGGGCTGCTGGTGACCGAGCTGATGGGGCATGGCCTGAACATGGTGACAGGGGATTACTCCCGTGGCGCGGCAGGGTTCTGGGTCGAGAATGGCGAGATCCAGCATGCGGTGCAGGAAGTGACCATTGCCGGCAATATGAAGGATATGTTCCAGCAGATTGTGGCGATTGGCAGTGATCTTGAGACCCGCAGCAATATCCACACTGGCTCGGTGCTCATCGAGCGGATGACTGTGGCAGGTAGCTGATCGTTAACCATGCACTGGCCCTTTCGCGGGTGAACCCGCTCCTACAAGGTCTGCGCCAGCATTGAAGGCTGTGCATTCCTTTGTAGGAGCGGGTTTACCCGCGAATGGGCCAGTGCAAGCAACAGAGAATTCTCAGCGAAACAAACAACCCGGCCCCCACGCCGGGTTTTTTATTCATCAGCTTTCCCTTGAAGTGATTCTATTTATCACTTAATAATGAATATCATTATCCAGTAACCCGGCGATGATGTTCATGAAACCCGTCCTCCGCGAACTGCCCTACCTGGAAAACTGGCGCTGGCTCAGCTGCCGCATCCGCTGCGCGCTCGAACCCGACGAGCCACGCCTGATCGAGCATTACCTGGCCGAAGGCCGCTACTTGGTGTGCTGCACCGAGACCTTACCATGGACGGTAGCGCTGACGTCCTTCCGCTTGCTGCTGGAAACCGCCTGCGACCGCATGCTGCCCTGGCATTGGCGCTGCCTGTGCCTGGACCAGGCCTGGCGCCCGCTGCTGGACCTGCGCAACCTCGACCGCCAGGAACACAACCAGCGCTGGCAGCCCTACGCCCAGCAGTTGGCCAATTGCCGCCTGCTGCCGTCGATTTCTCCCGATGAACTGATGCAAGGATTTGATGATGAGTGATACCCGTATCGAGCGTGACAGCATGGGTGAACTGCAAGTACCGGCCCTGGCCCTGTACGGTGCCCAGACCCAGCGCGCGGTCGACAACTTTCCGATCAGCGGCCTGCGTATGCCGGCCCAGTTCATTCGTGCCTTGCTGCTGGCCAAGGCTGCCGCAGCCAAGGCCAACGTCGAGCTGGAACAATTGTCCGCGGCGCAGGGTCAGGCCATCGTCAAGGCTGTCGAGCAGCTGCTGGCCGAGGATTTCATCCAGCACTTCCCGGTGGATGTGTTCCAGACCGGTTCCGGCACCAGTTCGAACATGAATGCCAACGAAGTGATCGCCACCCTGGCCAGCCGGGTACTGGGTGAGGTGGTCAATGCCAACGACCACGTCAACTGTGGCCAGAGCAGCAACGACATCATCCCGACTACCATTCACGTCAGCGCCGCCCTGGCCCTGCACGAGCAGTTGCTGCCAGCCCTGGCGCACCTGGTGCAGGTGATCGAGGCCAAATCGGCGCAAGTGCATCAATACGTGAAGACCGGTCGTACCCACCTGATGGATGCCATGCCGGTGCGCATGAGCCAGGTGCTGGACGGCTGGGCAGCGCAGATCAATGGCGCCAAGGCGCACATCGAAGCCACCTTGCCGAGCCTGCAGGCGCTGGCCCAGGGCGGCACCGCGGTAGGTACCGGTATCAACGCCCACCCGCAATTTGCCGCCGGCTTTGCCCGCCAGCTCAGCGGCCTGACCCATGTCGAATTCACCCCGGGGCAGAACCTGTTCGCCTTGATCGGCTCGCAGGACACCGCTGTGGCCCTGTCCGGCCAGCTCAAGACCACCGCTGTGGCGCTGATGAAAATCGCCAACGACCTGCGCTGGATGAACTCCGGCCCACTGGCCGGCCTCGGTGAAATCGAGCTGCAAGGCCTGCAGCCGGGTTCTTCGATCATGCCAGGCAAGGTCAACCCGGTGATCCCGGAGGCTACTGCCATGGTTGCCGCCCAGGTGATCGGCAACGACGCCACCATCGCCGTTGCTGGCCAGTCCGGCAACTTCGAACTGAACGTGATGCTGCCGGTGATCGCCCGCAACCTGCTGGAAAGCATCGAGCTGATGGCCAACGTCAGCCGCCTGCTGGCCGACAAGGCCATCGCCAGCTTCAAGGTCAACGAGGGCAAGCTCAAGGAGGCCCTGGCGCGCAACCCGATCCTGGTCACCGCGTTGAACCCGATCATCGGCTACCTCAAGGCTGCCGAAATCGCCAAGACCGCCTACAAGCAGGGCCGCCCGATCATCGATGTGGCGCTGGAGCACACCGACCTGTCGCGTGACCAGCTGCAAGCCCTGCTGGACCCGGAAAAACTCACCGCCGGCGGCATCTGACCTTGCGTCACCGCCTCAGGAGACCACCATGCAGCACTGGAAACGCACCACGGAAACCGCCAATCACCTGTTCGAACAGGGCGAGCTGGTCGATGCCCGGGAACACTACCTGCAAGCCCTGGCGCTGGCCCAGGTGCTGTTCGAGCGCTGGCATGACGTCGACGAAGCGGTGGCCGCATTCGTCATCGCCCACCACAACCTGGCCGACCTGCACCTGCGCCTGAACCAGCCACAGGAAAGCGCCGATTACCTGTGCGCCGCGCACCAGCGGCTGCTGCAGGCCAGCCAGGAGGCGCGCTTGCCCCAAGTGCTGCGTGAAGCGGCCCTGCGCCACAGTGGGCGTACCTACACCGAATTGCTGAGTTTCATCGCCGAGTATGGCCAGTACCCACGTACCGAACGCCTGCTCAACCGCCACAGTGCCGGGGCCAGCGAACTCGCAGCCCAGCCGGACGTGGCGCCCAGACACCAAGCCTACGGAATTCACTGACATGCCTCATACCTTGCCTGCATTGCCTTACGCCTACGATGCGCTGGAGCCGCACATCGACGCCCAGACCATGGAGATCCACCACACCAAGCACCACCAGACCTACGTCAACGGCCTCAACGCTGCCATCGAAGGCACCGAGTGGGCCGAGTGGCCGGTGGAAAAACTGGTTGGCGCGGTCAAGCAACTGCCGGAAAACCTGCGTGGTGCGGTGATCAACCATGGCGGCGGGCACGCCAACCACAGCCTGTTCTGGACCGTAATGTCGCCGCAGGGCGGCGGTGAGCCGGTGGGCCAGCTGGCGCAAGCCGTCAGCGCGCAGCTCGGCGGTTTCGAGGCCTTCAAGGAGGCTTTCACCAAGGCCGCGCTGACCCGCTTCGGCAGCGGCTGGGCCTGGCTCAGCGTCACGCCTCAGAAAACCCTGGTGGTGGAGAGCAGCGGCAACCAGGACAGCCCGCTGATGCACGGCAACACGCCGATCCTCGGCCTGGACGTGTGGGAGCATGCCTACTACCTGAAGTACCAGAACCGTCGTCCGGAATACATCGGGGCCTTCTACAACGTCATTGACTGGGCGGAAGTGGAACGCCGCTATCTTGAAGCCTTGAAGTGAGCCTGGCCGGTATGCGTTCAGAGGTGATGTCTGTCAGCAGTGTGCGCCTGTTTCGCCTGGCGCTAGGAACGTTGCTGTTGCTGGCCGGCAGCGCGTTGCTGGTGGCGCGCGGTCTTGCCTGGCTGGACCTGGATCCGCGTATGTTGCGCGCCCTGGAGGGCGGCGCATTGTGCGCACTGGGAACAGCGCTGGGCGCGGTACCGGTACTAGTCATTCGCAACATGCCAGTGGCGCTGGCCGACACGCTGCTGGGCTTCGGCGCCGGCGTGATGCTGGCGGCCACCGCGTTTTCCCTGATCATTCCGGGCCTGGATGCAGCCCAGGCTATCGGCTTCAGCCCTTGGGGCGCGGGTGGCCTGATCAGCTTTGGGCTGATGTTCGGGGCCCTGTGCCTGTTCCTGGTCGACCTCAAGGTGTCCGGCGCCTCGCCGCAAGCGCTGGTCGGCACGGAGAACCAGCCGGTAATTGCCGCGCGCATCTGGTTGTTCGTGATTGCCATCATTGCCCACAACATCCCCGAAGGCATGGCTATCGGCGTGTCGGCCGGTGGCGGGATGGCCGACGCCGACAGCCTGGCCATGGGCATTGCCTTGCAGGACGTACCCGAGGGCTTGGTGATCGCACTGGTGTTGGCCGGGGCGGGTATGCCGCGCTTCAAGGCTTTCCTGATCGGCGCGGCCTCAGGACTGGTCGAGCCGGTGGCCGCAGTGATCTGTGCCTGGCTGGTGAATATTGGCGAACTGCTGCTGCCGCTGGGCTTGGCCTGCGCAGCGGGGGCGATGCTGCTGGTGGTGACCCAGGAAATCATCCCCGAATCACGCAGCAACGGCCATCACCGCCTGGCTAGCCTGGGGCTGTGTATCGGCTTCTGCCTGATGATGGTGATGGATACGGCGATGTCGTAAATCAGCTTGGGGCGCGCTTGCTTGTTGTAGGCGCCCTTCAGGCGAAGATGACTTCTACTCGTCCTTCGCGACGAGAGCGGGGGGCCGCTTTGACCACAATCTGTACATCACGCCCGAGTCGCGCCAGACATTCGATCATCTTGGTTTCACTGATTCCGCGAAACTTGCCCCGCATCATCTCGGATACCTTGGGTTGGGGTAACCCAAGTACCGCCGCGGCCTGCACCTGGGTGAGGTGACGAGCCTTGATTATGCTGCAGATCTTGCTGGCAAGCTGTGCTTTTACCAGCATCTCATTGGCGTCGGCACTGTTTAGGTCGGCATAGACGTTACCGCTGCCTGCTTCGATCTCAGTCATTTGTATCTCCTCTTGAATGTGCCTCCGCCTGCTTCAGGCGTGACCTGATCAGGGCGATGTCGTGACCGGGAGTCTTGATGCCAGAGGTGGACTTTTTCTGGAAACAATGCAGCACATAGACTGCCGAGCCAAAGCTCACGGTGTAAACAGCACGGTAAGTATTGCGGTTGTAATCCTCCACGACCTCCAGCACGCCCGCACCTGAAAAACCTTTAAGGCTCTTGGTTTGCTGGTGTTTTCCACCTTCCTGCGCCAGATGCAATGCAAAGCCGAAGATGTCCTGTACATCACTTGGAAGTGCCTGAAGATCTTTCTTGCTGCTGCCTACCCAGTACAGCGCCCTGATCCGTTTGAATGCGTCCATGGCATGGCCTCAATCTATACCCATATAGGTATAATGACAACCGCGCCTGATTGCATCCTGACAATTGACAGGAGATGTTGCGGGGGTTTACTCGCCTTCGTCGAAGAAGTTGTTGATCAGCTCGACCAGCGCGTCCATGGCATCGGTGTCCTGCTCGCCTTCGGTATGCAGGTGCACCTGGGTGCCTTTGCCGGCTGCCAGCATCATCACTGCCATGATGCTCTTGCCATCCACCAGCTTGTCCGGCGCACGGCCAACCCTGACGGTGCAGGGGAAGCGGCCGGCCACGCCGACGAACTTGGCTGCCGCCCGGGCATGCAGACCCAACTTGTTGATGATGGTGATTTCACGGGCGGGCATCGTGGGGTGGATCCTTGGGCTAGAGGTCGCGGTGGCGGACCTGGACGTTTTTCAGGGTTTGTTGCAGCTGTTGGCCAAGGCGCTCAGTGATGTACACCGAACGGTGGTGGCCGCCAGTGCAGCCAATGGCAATGGTGACGTAGGCGCGGTTGCTGGCGGCAAAGCGGGGCAGCCACTTGAGCAGGTAGCTGGAGATATCGTTGTACATGTCCTCGACATCAGGCTGTGCGGCCAGGTAGTCGATCACCGGTTGATCAAGGCCAGAATGCTCACGCAGCTCGGGCTTCCAGTACGGGTTGGGCAGGCAGCGCACATCGAACACCAGGTCGGCGTCGACCGGCATGCCACGCTTGAAGCCGAACGACTCGACCAGGAACGCGGTACCAGGCTCAGGCTGGTTGAGCAGGCGCAGCTTGATCGAATCACGCAACTGGTACAGGTTGAGGTTGGTGGTGTCGATCTTCAGGTCGGCCAGGTCGGCAATCGGCCCTAGCAGGTCGCTTTCCACGCGTATGGCTTCTGCCAGCGAGCGATCAGCATTGGTCAGCGGGTGACGCCGGCGAGTTTCCGAGAAGCGCTTGAGCAGTACGTCCTCATCGGCATCCAGGTACAGCACGTCGCACTTGATATGCCGGGCACGGGCTTCTTCAAGCAGCTCGGGGAAGCGTGTCAGGTGGCTGGGCAAGTTGCGCGCGTCAATCGACACGGCAACCTTGGGCTGCAGCAGTTCGGTATTGATCAGCGCATTTTCCGCCAGCTGCGGCAGCAGCCCGGCGGGCAGGTTGTCAATGCAGTAGTAACCGTTGTCTTCCAGGACATCGAGGGCGGTGCTCTTGCCGGAGCCGGACCGGCCGCTGACGATGATCAGGCGCATGTTCAGTGCTCGTTCTGTACGTCCAGGACAACCTGGAACAGGGCCTCACTGCTGGTGGCCGCACGCAGACGATCACGGACCTCCTTGCGATCGAGCATGCTGGCAATCTGGCGCAGCAGTTCCAGATGCGCATCGGTGGCGGCTTCTGGCACCAGCAGGACAAACAGCAGGTCCACTGGTGCGCCATCGATGGCGTCGTAATCGATTGGAGCCTCCAGGTGCAGCAGGGCGCTGACCGGGGCGGAACAACCTTCAAGCCGGCAATGCGGTATGGCAATGCCATTGCCGAAACCGGTCGAACCGAGTTTTTCCCGGGCGACCAGTTTTTCGAAGACGTCTTGCATCTCCAGTTCTGGCACTTGTTCGGCGATGACGGTGGCGACCTTTTCCAGGGCGCGCTTCTTACTGCCTCCCGGCACGTTCACAAGGGAACGGCCGGGGGTCAGGATGGTTTCAAGTCGGATCATGGATGAGGGGGATCAGCGGGCAGCTGCACCTTGCAGCAGGCTTTGCTGTTTTTCCTTGTGTTTTTTCAGTTGGCGGTCGAGCTTGTCGGCCAAGGCGTCGATCGCTGCATACATGTCTTCGTGTTCGGCGTTGGCAACCACTTCGCCGCCGGGAATCTGCAGGGTCGCCTCGACCTTCTGCTGCAACTTCTCGACTTTCATGATGACCTGCACGTTGGTGATCTTGTCGAAGTGACTTTCCACGCGAGCGAGCTTTTCAAGCACATAATCGCGCAGTGGCTGGGTGACTTCTACATGCTGTCCACTGATATTGACTTGCATACAGCTTCTCCTTTGTTGCCCGTGCATAAAGAGGCAGGTCTTGCACCTGCCCCGCAAACGCTGTGGCACATCTCAGGGGCTACATCAGTCGCTTGCGCTCGCTCGACGGTGCGATGCCGAGGGACTCGCGGTACTTGGCGACGGTGCGACGGGCTACCTGGATGCCTTGTGCCTCCAGTAAACCAGCGATCTTGCTGTCACTCAATGGCTTTTTCTGATTTTCCGCTGCAACCAGTTTCTTGATGATCGCGCGGATCGCTGTGGACGAGCATTCTCCGCCTTCAGAGGTGCTGACGTGGCTCGAGAAAAAGTATTTCAGTTCGTAGATGCCGCGCGGCGTGTGCATGTATTTCTGTGTGGTAACACGCGAAATGGTCGACTCGTGCATGCCCACGGCTTCGGCGATGTCATGCAGCACCAGCGGCTTCATCGCTTCATCGCCGTGGTCGAGGAAGCCGCGCTGGTGCTCGACGATCTGCGTGGCGACCTTCATCAGGGTTTCGTTGCGGCTTTGCAGGCTCTTGATGAACCAGCGTGCTTCCTGCAACTGGTTGCGCATGAAGGTGTTGTCGGCGCTGGTATCGGCACGACGCACGAAGCCAGCGTACTGCGGGTTGACGCGCAGGCGCGGGATGGCCTCCTGGTTCAGCTCCACCAGCCAGCGGTCGCTGTCTTTGCGCACGATGACGTCGGGCACGA
Organism: Pseudomonas sp. NPDC089392; assembly: GCF_044749595.1. Taxonomy (NCBI): domain Bacteria; kingdom Pseudomonadati; phylum Pseudomonadota; class Gammaproteobacteria; order Pseudomonadales; family Pseudomonadaceae; genus Pseudomonas; species Pseudomonas sp. NPDC089392. Next base: position 206,132 of record NZ_JBIVIF010000005.1, on the reverse strand, counting down.
CGTACTCGGGTTCGCTGGACTCGATCTGCGAACCGGGGCGCGGGTTGAGGCTTTGGACCAGCTCGATGACCTGGCGCAGTTCGTCTTCCTTGATTTTCATGCGCCGCATCAGCTGGCTGTAGTCGCGGCTGCCGAGCAGGTCGATGAAATCGCTGACCAGGCGTTTGGCCTCGGTCATCCATGGGGTGTTGGCGGGCAGCTGGCGCAGTTGCAGCAGCAGGCATTCACCCAGGCTGCGCGCGCCGACGCCGGCTGGCTCGAACTGCTGGATGCGGTGCAGTACCGCTTCTACCTCGTCCAGCTCGATATCCAGCTCCGGGTCGAAACCGGCGCAGATTTCCTCGAGGGTGTCTTCCAGGTAGCCCTGGCCGTTGATGCTGTCGATCAGGGTGACGGCAATCAGGCGGTCGGTGTCGGACATCGGCGCCAGGTTCAGCTGCCACAGCAGGTGGCTTTGCAGGCTCTCGCCGGCTGATGTGCGGGTGGTGAAGTCCCACTCGTCGTCATCATTGCTTGGCAGGCTGCTGGCGCTGGTCTGGTAGATGTCTTCCCAGGCGGTATCGACTGGAAGCTCGTTGGGGATGCGCTCGCTCCATTCACCGTCTTCCAGGTTGTCGGCACTGATGGTGCTTTCCTGGAAGCTGTTGTCCTGGGCTTCGGTGGCCGGCTTGTTCTCGGCGTTGTCCGCCATCGGGTCGCTGTTGTCGAAGTCGTCGCCGTCTTCCTGGCGCTCAAGCATCGGGTTCGACTCCAGCGCTTCCTGGATTTCCTGTTGGAGGTCCAGGGTGGAAAGCTGGAGTAGGCGGATGGCCTGTTGCAACTGCGGTGTCATCGTCAGTTGCTGGCCCATTTTTAGGACGAGCGATGGTTTCATGGCAGGGGCTTAGTACCTTGTTCGCCGGCGCGCATGCGCCATCCACTACACGAGGGCGCCGAGGCGCCTGATCAAGCAAGTTTTATGCCTTAAATTGTAGCGTTTGCCTAGAGTACCGTAACAACTTTAACCCTGGATTCGGGGCGATTTGCCAGTACTCCAGGCGCGTACCGGGGGTCAGAGTCGGAACTCGTGGCCCAGGTAAACCTCTTTGACCAGTTCGTTCGCCAGGATGGTCTCGGCGTCGCCTTCGGCGATCAGGCGGCCATCATTGACGATATAGGCGGTTTCGCAGATATCCAGGGTCTCACGCACGTTGTGGTCGGTGATCAGTACACCGATGCCTTTGGCCTTGAGATGGTGGATGATCTGCTTGATGTCGCCCACGGAGATCGGGTCGACACCCGCGAACGGTTCGTCCAGCAGGATGAACTTGGGAGCGGTTGCCAGGGCACGGGCAATTTCCACGCGGCGGCGTTCACCACCAGACAGGCTCATGCCGAGGTTGTCGCGGATGTGGCTGATGTGGAACTCCTGCAGCAGGCTTTCCAGCTCTTTGCGCCGGCCTTCGCGGTCGAGGTCCTTGCGGGTCTCGAGGATGGCCATGATGTTGTCGGCCACCGACAGCTTGCGGAAGATCGAGGCTTCCTGCGGCAGGTAGCCGATGCCGGCGCGGGCGCGGCCGTGCATGGGCTGGTGGCTGACATCGAGGTTGTCGATCAGTACGCGACCCTGTTCGGCCTGGACCAGGCCGACGATCATGTAGAAACAGGTGGTCTTGCCGGCACCGTTGGGGCCAAGCAAGCCGACGATCTGGCCGCTGTCGATCGACAGGCTGACGTCACGCACGACCTGGCGCCCCTTGTAGCTTTTGGCCAGGTGCTGGGCTTTGAGGGTTGCCATTTACTCGGCCTTCTTCTTGGGCTGGATCACCATGTCGATGCGCTGACGTGGCTGGGTCACATTGCCACCGCGCCCGGCGGTCGCCACCTGGGTCTGGGTGTTGTAGACGATCTTTTCGCCTTCGGTGGTGTTGCCCTCGTTTTCGACCTTGGCGCGGTCGGTGAGGATCACGGTGTCTTTTTGCGCCTGGTACTGGATGGTGACCGCCCAGCCTTTCATCTTGTCAGGCTTGGCAGCGCTCTGCTGCTGCTCGAAATAGGCCAGGTTGCCTACCGAGGTGACGACGTCGATGTCGCCATTGGCCGCACGGGTCATGGTGACCGTGTTGCCTTTGATCATCATCGAACCTTGGGTGATGATCACGTCACCGGTATAGGTGGCCACACCCTGCTTGTCGTCCAGGTGCGCGTTGTCGGCCTGGATGCGGATGGGCTGGTCACGGTCACTCGGCAGGGCGAAGGCGCTCGCGGTTCCCAGTGCTGCGCTCAGGCTGAGCAAAAGGGGGAGGGTTTTAACGAGCCTCATACTGTCCTCTTACGTTAGAGAGCAAGTCCATCTTGCCTTCTTTCAAATACGCTTTCATGCCCTTGCCCGTGGTTGTGCCACCGGCGCCGTCGATTCTAACGGCTTGCTCGGTCTGCGCATATTGCTTCTGTGGGAATACGGTCATGCGTGAGCTGGTAATGATGGTTTCGCGCTGCTTTTCGTCGGTGCGTGCAACGCGTACCTGGTTGATCAGTTCGACTTCGGTGCCGTCCGGGTTTACCTCGGCGCGCTCACTCGTTACGTGCCAGGGGTACTCGGTACCGCGGTACATGTGCAGGTCCGGCGTGGTCACCAGGGTAACTTCAGTGGCTTTCAGGTGCTCGACCTTGTCGGCGGTCATTTCATATTGCAGCTTGCCGTCCGGCAAGAACTGCACGCTGTGCGCGTTAATCGCATAGTAGTCGATGGCGCTCTCATCGACCTGGGCCACTGGCTGGTCAAGGAAGCTCTCCGGGCTGACATTCCAGTAGCCGATGGCTGCGAGCACTGCGGCGATCACAGCCAGCAGCGCAATATTGCGGACTTTCTTGCTGAACATGGGCAGCCTTACAGGTAGTTGGCGTTGGCAGCGTCCAGGGTGCCCTGGGCCTGCATGATCAGTTCGCAGAACTCACGGGCGGCGCCTTCGCCGCCGCGTGCCTGGGTCACGCCATGGGCGTGCTGGCGAACAAACGGCGCGGCATTGGCCACCGCCATGCCCAGGCCTGCGCGGCGAATCACCGGCAGGTCGGGCAGGTCGTCGCCAAGGTAGGCGACTTGTTCATAGCTTAGGCCGAGTTCGGCGAGCAGGCCGTCAAGCACTACCAATTTGTCCTCGCGGCCCTGGTAAAGGTGCGGGATGCCGAGGTTCCTGGCCCGGCGCTCGACCACCGGGGTCTTGCGCCCGCTGATGATCGCCGTGGTCACGCCGGAAGCCATGAGCATCTTGATGCCTTGGCCGTCGAGGGTGTTGAAGGTCTTGAACTCGCTACCGTCTTCGAGGAAGTACAGGCGGCCATCGGTCAGTACGCCGTCGACATCGAACACCGCCAGTTTGATGGCCTTGCCACGTTGCATCAGGTTCTGGCTCATCACATCACTCCGGCACGCAACAGGTCGTGCATGTTAAGGGCGCCGGTTGGTCGGTCTTGCTGATCGACAACTACCAGTGCGTTGATCTTGTGGTCTTCCATTATCTTCAGGGCCTCGGCGGCGAGCATCTCGGCGCGGGCGGTCTTGCCATGCACGGTCATCACCTGGTCGATCAGGGTGGTGTGCACGTCGATGTTGCGGTCCAGACTGCGGCGCAAGTCGCCGTCAGTGAAGATCCCGGCCAGCTTGCCATCCGCTTCAAGCACAACGGTCATGCCCAGGCCTTTGCGGGACATTTCCAGCAGTGCGTCCTTGAGCAGCGTGCCGCGCTGGACCTGGGGCAGTTCATCGCCCGCGTGCATCACATTCTCGACCTTCAGCAGCAACCGCCGCCCAAGCGCGCCGCCAGGGTGCGAAAAGGCGAAGTCTTCGGCGGTGAAGCCGCGGGCTTCGAGCAGGGCAATGGCCAGCGCGTCGCCCAGCACCAGGGATGCCGTGGTGGAGGAGGTGGGTGCCAGGTTCAGTGGGCAAGCCTCTTGAGCGACGCGGGCATCGAGGTTGACCTCTGCCGCTTGGGCCAGGGTGGAGTCCGGGTTGCCGGTAAGGCTGATCAACTTGATGCCCAAGCGTTTGATTAGCGGCAGGAGCGTGACGATCTCGGCCGTGCTGCCCGAGTTGGACAGCGCCAGGATGATATCGTTGCGGGTGATCATGCCCATGTCGCCATGGCTGGCTTCGGCCGGATGGACGAAAAATGCAGGCGTGCCAGTGCTGGCCAGGGTTGCGGCAATCTTGTTGCCGATGTGCCCCGACTTGCCCATGCCAAGTACCACCACCCGGCCCTTGATCGCCAGGATCAGTTCGCAGGCTTTGACAAAGTTATCGTCGATGCGCGCAAGCAGGCCCTCGACAGCCTCGAGTTCCAGGCGCACGGTGCGTTGCGCGGATTGAATCAGCTCGCTGGATTGGCTCATGTCGATAAAGCAACGCCTGATGAAAAGGCGGCGATTATAGCCGCAAAGAAACAAACCCTCATCCTTTCCATTACCCCGACAATGGTCATCAAAGCCTGTATCAGAGCTGAATGACTCTTTTCATGGCCTTGGGGCGGTGCTGTCAGCGGTGCTATAGTTCGCCGCTATTCGGCCTGCCACGGGCGCGTGTGCCTTAAATAAGGAGGCCGGCGTCCACTAGGATGAGGCTGCACTAGCAAGGAGTCTAGATGAGTGTGGATAGCGCCTACGCGGTCGAGTTGAAGGGGGTTACCTTCAAACGCGGTTCGCGCAGCATTTTCAGCAACGTCGACATTCGCATCCCGCGCGGCAAGGTCACCGGCATCATGGGGCCATCGGGTTGCGGCAAGACCACGTTGCTTCGCCTGATGGGTGCGCAGTTGCGCCCCACCAGCGGTGAGGTATGGGTTGCCGGGCAGAACCTGCCGAAGTTGTCGCGTAGCGACCTGTTCGACGCCCGCAAGCAAATGGGGGTGCTGTTCCAGAGCGGCGCGCTGTTCACCGACCTCGATGTGTTCGAGAACGTTGCGTTTCCGCTGCGCGTGCATACCCAGCTTTCGGACGAAATGATCCGTGACATCGTGTTGATGAAGTTGCAGGCCGTGGGCCTGCGCGGTGCCATCGACCTGATGCCCGACGAGCTGTCCGGTGGCATGAAGCGCCGCGTGGCGTTGGCCCGGGCTATTGCCCTGGACCCACAGATCCTCATGTACGACGAACCGTTCGTCGGCCAGGACCCGATCGCCATGGGTGTACTGGTGCGCCTGATCCGCCTGCTCAATGATGCCCTGGGCATTACCAGCATCGTCGTTTCCCACGACCTGGCGGAAACCGCCAGCATCGCCGACTACATCTATGTGGTGGGTGACGGCCAGGTGCTAGGCCAGGGTACGCCCGATGAGCTGATGGGCTCGGACAACCCACGGATTCGCCAGTTCATGAAGGGCGACCCGGACGGCCCGGTACCCTTTCACTTTCCTGCGCCTGACTACCGCGCCGACCTGCTGGGGGCGCGTTGATGCGCAGAAAATCCTTACTCGAACGTGTCCGCCTGCTGGGTCGCTCGGCGATCGACGTGCTGGCGGTACTGGGGCGTTCCTGCCTGTTCCTGTTCCATGCACTGATCGGGCGCGGCGGCATCGGCGGCGGCTTCCAGCTGCTGACCAAGCAGTTGTACTCGGTGGGCGTGCTGTCGTTGGCAATCATCGCCGTGTCCGGGGTGTTCATCGGCATGGTGCTGGCGCTGCAGGGCTACAGCATCCTGACCAAGTACGGTTCGGAGCAGGCGGTGGGGCAGATGGTCGCCCTGACCCTGCTGCGTGAGCTCGGCCCGGTGGTGACGGCATTGCTGTTCGCTGGCCGTGCGGGTTCGGCGCTGACCGCCGAAATCGGCAACATGAAGTCCACCGAGCAACTGTCGAGCCTGGAAATGATCGGCGTCGACCCGCTCAAGTACATCGTCGCGCCACGCCTGTGGGCCGGTTTCATCTCGCTGCCATTGCTGGCGCTGATCTTCAGCGTGGTCGGCATCTGGGGTGGCTCGTGGGTGGCAGTCGACTGGCTGGGCGTTTACGAGGGCTCGTTCTGGGCCAACATGCAGAACAGTGTTTCCTTCACCGACGACGTGCTCAACGGCTTGATCAAGAGCCTGGTTTTTGCCTTCGTCACGACCTGGATTGCCGTGTTCCAGGGGTACGACTGTGAGCCCACCTCAGAAGGGATCAGCCGTGCCACCACCAAGACCGTGGTCTATGCCTCGTTGGCAGTGCTGGGTCTGGACTTTATTCTGACCGCCTTGATGTTTGGAGATTTCTGATGCAAAACCGCACCCTGGAAATCGGTGTCGGCCTGTTCCTCCTGGCCGGGATCCTGGCGCTGCTACTGCTGGCCCTGCGTGTCAGCGGGCTGTCGGCCAGCCCGAGCAGCGATACCTATAAAGTTTATGCCTACTTCGACAATATCGCCGGTTTGACGGTCAGAGCTAAAGTGACCATGGCCGGTGTGACCATCGGCAAGGTTACCGCCATCGATCTGGACCGTGATTCCTACACCGGTCGGGTGACGCTGCAGCTGGACAAATCGGTGGACAACCTGCCGACCGACTCCACTGCCTCGATCCTGACCGCCGGCTTGCTTGGCGAGAAGTACATCGGCATCAGCGTGGGCGGTGAAGAAGACGTGCTCAAGGATGGTGCCACCATCCACGACACCCAGTCGGCGCTGGTGCTGGAAGATCTGATTGGCAAGTTCCTGCTCAACTCCGTTGGCAAGGAACCGAAAGAAGCGCAACCGGCTAATTAAGGAGTTTCCATGATTTCCATTCTGCGACGTGGCCTGCTGGTCCTGCTGGCGGCTTTCCCCCTGATGGCACTGGCAGCGCAGTCCCCGCACGACGTGGTGCAGAGCACTACCACCGAGTTGCTGGGTGAGCTCAAGGCCAACAAGGAGCAGTACAAGTCCAACCCGCAAGCTTTCTACGACACCCTTGACCGGATCCTCGCGCCGGTGGTCGATGCCGACGGTATTTCCAAAAGCATCATGACCGTCAAGTACTCGCGCAAGGCTACGCCCGAGCAGATGCAGCGCTTCCAGGAAAACTTCAAGCGCAGCCTGTTCCAGTTCTACGGTAACGCGCTGCTGGAGTACAACAACCAGGGTATCGTCGTGGACCCGGCCAAGGCCGATGATGGCAAGCGTGCCTCCGTTGGCATGAAGGTCACCGGCAACAACGGCGCCGTGTACCCGGTGCAGTACACCCTGGAAAACCTGGGTGGCGAATGGAAAGTGCGTAACGTGATCGTCAACGGCATCAACATCGGCAAGCTGTTCCGCGACCAGTTCGCCGATGCCATGCAGCGCAACGGCAACGACCTGGACAAGACCATCGATGGCTGGGCTGGCGAAGTGGCCAAGGCCAAGCAGGCTGCCGACAACTCGCCAGAGAAGACCGTCAAATGAGCGAGGCCGGTGTAAGCATGGCCGAGCCGGGCGTGCTGCGCCTGGCCGGCGTGCTGGACTTCCGCAGCGGGCCGGCCCTGCGCAAGCAGGGCAAGGCGCTGATCGCCGCCAGCCGTGAGGCGCAACTGGTGCTCGATTGTTCGGCGGTGCAGCGCTCCACCAGTGTCGGCCTGTCGCTGCTGCTGGCATTCATGCGTGATGCCCAGGCTGCCGGCAAGGGCTGCCAGGTGCGCAGCATGCCCGACGACATGCGGGAAATTGCCGAGGTCTATGACCTTGACGAAGTGCTGGCCAGCTAATGGCCAGGCACGGATGACAGCCCCTCGGTCAGCGAAGCCCACGCCGGGCTTCGCAGGCGAGGGGCTTTTTTGTATGATGGCCGACCCGTGCGCATCGGGCGCCGATTGAGGTTGAGCATGCAGGCCGTAGAAGTTAAAAGCTTCCTTGAAGAGAAATTGCCGGGTTCCCGGGTCGAAGTTGAAGGCGAAGGCTGCAACTTCCAGTTGAACGTGATCAGCGACGAGTTGGCTGGCCTGAGCCCGGTCAAACGTCAGCAGGCGATCTATGCTCACCTGAATCCGTGGATCGCCAATGGCAGCATCCATGCGGTAACCATGAAATTTTTCAGCAGCGCAGCCTGGGCTGAGCGCACCTGAGCCAACTTGGCGGCGAGACTCAAATGGACAAACTGATTATTACTGGCGGCCCTCGCCTTGACGGCGAGATCCGCATTTCGGGCGCGAAGAACGCAGCCCTGCCGATCCTGGCGGCCACTTTGCTGGCTGACGGCCCGGTCACCGTGGGCAACCTGCCGCACCTGCACGACATCACCACCATGATCGAGCTGTTCGGCCGCATGGGCATCGAGCCTGTGATCGACGAAAAGCTGGCAGTGGAAATCGACCCACGTACCATCAAGACCCTGGTCGCGCCCTACGAGCTGGTAAAGACCATGCGCGCGTCGATCCTGGTGCTTGGCCCGATGGTCGCCCGTTTCGGCGAGGCCGAAGTGGCCCTGCCTGGCGGTTGCGCCATTGGTTCGCGTCCGGTCGACCTGCACATCCGTGGCCTTGAGGCCATGGGCGCGAAAATCGAAGTAGAAGCCGGCTACATCAAGGCCAAGGCGCCTGAGGGTGGCCTGCGCGGCGCGCACTTCTTCTTCGATACCGTCAGCGTGACGGGTACCGAGAACATCATGATGGCCGCTGCCCTGGCCAAGGGCCGCAGCGTGCTGCAGAACGCCGCGCGCGAGCCGGAAGTGGTCGACCTGGCCAACTTCATCAACGCCATGGGCGGCAAGGTTCAGGGCGCTGGCACCGACACCATCACCATCGACGGCGTCGAGCGCCTGGCTTCGGCCACCTACCGCGTGATGCCGGACCGTATCGAGACCGGTACCTACCTGGTCGCCGCTGCCGTGACCGGTGGCCGCGTGAAGGTCAAGGACACCGACCCGACCATCCTTGAAGCCGTTCTGGAAAAACTCAAGGAAGCCGGCGCCGACATCACCACCGGTGAAGACTGGATCGAGCTGGACATGCACGGCAAACGGCCGAAAGCCGTCAACCTGCGTACCGCCCCGTACCCAGCGTTCCCGACCGACATGCAGGCGCAGTTCATCTCGCTGAACGCCATTGCCGAAGGCACTGGTGCGGTGATCGAGACCATCTTCGAAAACCGCTTCATGCACGTTTACGAAATGCACCGCATGGGCGCGCAGATCCAGGTCGAAGGCAACACTGCCATCGTCACTGGCGTCAACGCGCTGAAAGGTGCCCCGGTAATGGCCACCGACCTGCGTGCTTCCGCCAGCCTGGTGCTGTCGGCGCTGGTTGCCGAAGGCGATACCCTGATCGATCGCATCTACCACATCGACCGTGGTTACGAGTGCATCGAAGAAAAACTGCAGATGCTCGGCGCGAAAATCCGCCGCGTACCGGGCTAGTAGCCCACTGGTGCATGGATGCACCATTCGAATTGAATGCGGCCAGGTCGATGACCTGGCCGGCAGTAGCCGCTTAAGGACCGACGTTCCAATGTTGACCATCGCGCTTTCCAAAGGCCGTATTCTCGACGATACCCTGCCGTTGCTGGCCGAGGCCGGCATCGTGCCGACCGAGAACCCGGACAAGAGCCGCAAACTGATCATCCCCACCACGCAGGATGACGTACGCCTGCTGATCGTGCGTGCCACCGACGTGCCGACCTATGTCGAGCATGGTGCCGCCGACCTGGGTGTGGCCGGCAAGGACGTGCTGATGGAGTACGGTGGCCAGGGCCTGTACGAGCCGCTGGACTTGCAGATTGCCCAGTGCAAGCTGATGACCGCTGGTGCGGTCGGCGCCGCCGAGCCCAAGGGCCGCCTGCGCGTCGCCACCAAATTCGTCAACGTAGCCAAGCGCTACTATGCCGAGCAAGGCCGCCAGGTCGACATCATCAAGCTGTACGGCTCGATGGAGCTGGCACCGCTGATCAACCTCGCCGACAAGATCATCGACGTGGTCGACACCGGCAACACCCTGCGTGCCAATGGCCTGGAGCCCCAGGAACTGATCGCCATGATCAGCTCGCGCCTGGTGGTCAACAAGGCCTCCATGAAAATGCAACACGCCCGCATCCAGAGCCTGATCGACATGCTGCGCGAAGCGGTCGAGTCGCGACACCGCGGTTAACTCTCTACCTACGTGCGCGCGGCCTTCGCTGTCGCGCCCGTCTATCCGCGTCATAGCCACTTTTCTCGGGTGCCCGCGCGGATGGACTGGTAGCCTAGGGCGCCTGAGCATTCGCTAATAATCGAGGCCCTCGCCATGACCGTGTCCACTGCAATTGCCCGTCTCAACGCTGCTGATCCGGATTTCGCCCGACATCTGGATCATCTGCTGAGCTGGGAAAGTGTGTCCGATGACGCGGTCAACCAGCGCGTGCTCGACATCATCAAGGCCGTGCGCGAGCGCGGTGATGCGGCGCTGGTGGAATTCACCCAGCGTTTCGACGGTGTCGACGCCAAGTCGATTGATGACCTGATCCTCAATCGCGAGCGCCTGGAACTGGCGCTGACCCGTATCACCCCGACCCAGCGCGAAGCTTTGGAAAAGGCCGCCAACCGTGTGCGTATTTACCACGAGCGGCAGAAGCAGGACTCCTGGCAGTACACCGAAGCCGACGGTACCGTGCTCGGTCAGAAGGTTACCCCGCTGGACCGTGCCGGCCTGTATGTGCCGGGCGGCAAGGCGTCGTACCCATCGTCGGTGCTGATGAACGCCATTCCAGCCAAGGTTGCTGGTGTGGCCGAAGTGGTGATGGTGGTGCCAACCCCGCGTGGCGAAATCAATGAACTGGTACTGGCCGCGGCCTGCATCGCCGGTGTCGACCGCGTGTTCACCGTCGGCGGCGCCCAGGCTGTCGCTGCGCTGGCCTATGGCACCGAAAGTGTGCCGCAGGTGGACAAGATTGTCGGCCCGGGCAACATCTACGTTGCCACTGCCAAGCGTCACGTATTCGGCCAGGTTGGCATCGACATGATCGCCGGCCCGTCGGAAATCCTCGTGGTGTGCGACGGCCAGACCGACCCGGACTGGATCGCCATGGACCTGTTCTCCCAGGCCGAGCACGACGAAGATGCCCAGGCCATCCTGGTCAGCCCGGATGCCGTGTTCCTCGACCGCGTTGCCGCCAGCATCGACAAGCTGCTGCCGACCATGGAGCGTGCCGAGATCATCGAGAAGTCGATCAACGGCCGTGGCGCGCTGATCCAGGTGCGTGACATGCAGCAGGCCATGGAAGTGGCCAACCGCATCGCACCGGAGCACCTGGAACTGTCGGTGGCCGACCCGCAGGCCTGGCTGCCGCACATTCGTCACGCGGGCGCGATCTTCATGGGCCGCCACACCAGCGAAGCGCTGGGCGACTACTGCGCCGGCCCCAACCACGTGCTGCCCACTTCCGGCACCGCGCGTTTCTCGTCGCCGCTGGGGGTGTATGACTTCCAGAAGCGTTCGTCGATCATCTTCTGCTCCGAACAGGGCGCGTCCGAACTGGGCCACACGGCTTCGGTCCTGGCCCGTGGCGAGTCGCTGACCGCCCACGCCCGCAGCGCTGAATACCGTATCCTGACCCAAGAGAAGGGGAACTGAGCATGAGTCGATTCTGGAGCCCCTTCGTCAAGGACCTGGTGCCTTACGTGCCGGGCGAACAACCCAAGCTGGCCCGCCTGGTAAAGCTCAACACCAACGAAAACCCCTATGGCCCGTCGCCCAAGGCGCTGGAGGCCATGCGCGGTGAGCTGAATGACAACCTGCGCCTGTACCCGGACCCGAACGGCGACCGCTTGAAGCAGGCGGTGGCCGAGTACTACGGGGTAACCCCGGCGCAAGTGTTTGTCGGCAACGGCTCGGACGAGGTGCTGGCGCACATCTTCCACGGCCTGTTCCAGCACGACGCACCGCTGCTGTTCCCTGACATCAGCTACAGCTTCTACCCGGTCTATTGCGGCCTGTACGGCATCGCCTTCGAACAAGTGGCGCTGGATGAGCAGTTCCAGATCCGCGTCGAGGACTACAACAAGCCCAACGCCGGTATCATCTTCCCCAACCCCAATGCGCCGACTGGCTGCCTGATGCCGCTGCAAGCGGTGGAGCAGTTGCTGCAGGCCAACCGTGATTCGGTGGTGGTGGTCGACGAGGCGTACATCGATTTCGGGGGCGAGACGGCCATCAGCCTGGTGGACCGCTACGACAACCTGCTGGTCACCCAGACCTTGTCGAAGTCGCGCTCGCTGGCAGGGCTGCGGGTTGGCCTGGCGGTGGGGCACCCGGACCTGATCGAGGCGCTGGAGCGGATCAAGAACAGTTTCAACTCCTACCCACTGGACCGTGCGGCGATCGTCGGCGCGGCGGTGGCGCTCGAGGACCGCGAGTACTTCGAGGAAACCTGCCGCAAGGTGATCGACAGCCGCGAGGTGTTGGTCGAGCAGTTGCAGGCCAAGGGCTTCGAAGTACTGCCCTCGGCCGCCAACTTCATCTTCGCCCGCCACCCGCAGCAGGATGCCGCTGAGCTGGCGGCGCGCTTGCGTGAACAGGGCGTGATCGTGCGCCACTTCAAGCAGGCACGTATTGCCCAGTTCCTGCGCATCACCATCGGTACGCCAGAGATGAACCAGGCGCTGCTGGATGCGTTGAACTGACGGCATCGTTGCCGCTTCCCAAGGGGTCAACATCCCCTTGGGGAGCTGGCTTGCCGGCGATTGCGTCAGTACAGGCAGCACAGGGCCGCCTACTTTAGTAGCTGCTTTCTTCGATAACAAACGCCTTGCCCGCCGGCCTGTTACGCACCGCCGCCGGTGTACCATCCAGCACCAAAACGTAATCGTTCTGTTGCTCCATCCCGTCTGGGTCAGTCCATTGCCCGTCCCTGGCCGCTACCTGGGCAACCACATGCCCGTTCTTCAGAATCGTCAGGTAGCCATTGGCCTCGCTGTTCCAGCGTATCCGCCCTTTGTGCTCATCGGCCCGCGCCTTGCGCACGCCCGTATCACCCAGCAAAGGTGTGCCGTCCAGTAACCATTCCGGCTGCAATCTCAGGCCCATGTGGCGCAGCACCGTGGGTGCCACCGAGGTCTGCGCGGGAAGCCCGTACAGGTTGTTTGGTCCAGGCATTTCCGCAGGGATGCTCAGTTCAGTCAGCTCCTGATTCATCGGCTTGTTGCTGGCGATGAAGATGCTCTTTTCCTGTTCCGAAGCGCTGCCGTGGCCTTTTCCCCAATAGTCCCGGCCGTGGTCAGTGCTGACGATCACCAGCCAGTTTTCCAGCGGGAACATGCGGCGTCGCTGGTCAACCTTGTCCAGTAACCGCCCGATCTGGTTGTCGGCCTTGCGCAATGCCCGCTGATAGCGCTCGCCGTAACCCTGGTCATGGCCGACCTGGTCAGGTTCGTCCAGTTGAATGAAGGTGAAGTCAGCAGGTGTATTGCCAAGAATCTGCAGCGTACGCTCAATCACCTGCTCATCCGACAGACCACTTTCACGTACGTCGGCCCCATGGGCGTCTTCCAGCAAGAATGCGGTATTGATGGGGGACCAGCTGACGACACTGGAAAGGTAGGCATTGGGAAAGGCCAGGCGCAGCCGCTTGAACAGGCTGGGATACGCCGCGCTTACCCGCAGCGACTCTGCATCCGAGTCAACGCCGTGCTTGTTGCTCCACACGCCGGTCAACAAGGTGACCCAGCCGGGGCCGCTCAAAGTGGCTTGCTCGCTGGCTTTGCCATTTATGCCCCCCGCATAGGCCTTGCCGTAGTACAGCCGCTGTTTCAGGTTGGTGGCGTCGCCCAGTTGCAGGTAATGCTCCAACTGCACGCCGTCGAGGCCGATGAACAGGGCTTTAGGCCGGCTCGGGTGATGGGCCGGTTCACAACCCGGCAGCAGGGCCAGGAAAAGCAGTAGCAGCAGGCTCGCTAGTCGCATGTAAGTATGCCCTTGAATGTACGCTGCGAGCGTTGCAACAAAGCGATCTGCCTACAACTGGCAGAAATGACAGGTGGTTTGCGGCGTTGCCCGGCATCCATTAAGCTTTGCAAATTCATCGGATGATTGGTTGAGTAGCATGAGTATAGAGCTGACCAAGCGTTCCCTGGTCGAACTGGCGGTTGAGCGCATGCGCGAGCGCATCGTGCTAGGTGACTGGCAGGTTGGCCAGCGCCTGCCAACCGAGCCAGAACTGGCCCTGCAATTGGGCATCAGCCGCAACACCGTGCGCGAGGCCATGCGCGTGCTGGCTTTCAGTGGCCTGGTGGAAATTCGCCAGGGTGACGGCAGCTACCTGCGTACGGCCCAAGACCCGCTGCAGGCGGTGCAGGCGATGTCTCGTTGCACGGCCGAACAGGCCCGAGAAACGCGCCACATTCTTGAGACCGAGGCTATCGGCCTGGCCGCGCTGCGGCGTACCGATGCCGACCTGCAAGCGCTGCGTGATGCCCTGGCGGGCAGTGCCGGGCACTTTCACGGGGATGTCGATGCCTATGTGGCCTGCGACCTGGTGTTTCACCAGCGGCTGGTCGACGCCGCCCACAACCCGGCACTCAGCGAGCTGTACCGGTACTTTTCCGGTGTGGTGGCTGCCGCGCTGCAGCACAACATGGCGACCGTGCCACGCTGCCAGGCCACGTTCGACCTGCATGGGCAGATCCTCGACGCCATCGAGCAACACGACGCGGAGCGGGCCAAGTGCCTGAGCCGTACCCTTATCGAATCCTGACTCCGAGTAGGCCATGGCTGAATCCATCACCCGCAACACCCCTGCAAGCGAGAGGGACCTCGATGAGCTGCTGATCGACGCCGAAGCTGAGGACGAGCAGGTGCAGCAGCAGCCGGTGGTGCTGCGGCGGCCTTGGCTGCTATTGCTTGGCCTGGTGCTGGTGGCATTGAACCTGCGCCCGGCGCTGTCGAGCATGGCGCCGGTGCTGGGCCTGGTGTCTGAAGGCCTGGGGCTGAATGCCTCGCAGGCCGGCTTGCTGACCACCTTGCCGGTGCTGTGCCTGGGCCTGTTCGCCCCCCTGGCGCCGGTGCTGGCGCGGCGCTTCGGCAGCGAGCGGGTGATTCTCGGCATTCTTGTCACCCTGGCGCTGGGCATCGTGGTGCGCAGTACTTTCGGGGCGGCCGGTGTGTTCCTCGGCAGCCTGATGGCGGGGGCCAGCATCGGCATTATTGGCGTGCTATTGCCGGGGATCGTCAAGCGCGACTTCCCGCAGCACGCAGGCACGCTGACCGGCGTGTACACCATGGCGCTGTGCCTGGGCGCGGCCATGGCGGCGGGTGCCACCGTACCCCTGGCCCAGCATTTCGACGGCAGTTGGGCACTGGGTCTGGGCTTCTGGGTGCTACCGGCCTTGCTGGCCATGCTGGTATGGCTGCCGCAGGCCCGCCAGGGGCATGGCTTGCACAAGGTGGCCTATCGCGTGCGGGGCCTGTGGCGTGATCCGCTGGCCTGGCAGGTGACCTTGTACATGGGCCTGCAGTCGTCGCTGGCCTACATCGTGTTCGGCTGGTTGCCGTCAATCCTGATCGGCCGCGGCCTGAGCCCGACCGAGGCGGGGCTGGTGCTGTCGGGGTCGGTGATCGTGCAGCTGGTCAGCTCGCTCAGTGCGCCCTGGCTGGCCACTCGTGGCAAGGACCAGCGCCTGGCGATCGTGCTGGTCATGTTGATCACCTTGGCTGGCCTGTTCGGGTGCCTGTATGCGCCTGTGTCCGGGCTGTGGGGTTGGGCCGTAGTGCTGGGCCTGGGGCAGGGCGGTACGTTTGCCCTGGCGCTGACCTTGATCGTGCTGCGTTCCAAGGATGCCCATGTGGCGGCAAACCTGTCGAGCATGGCCCAGGGGGTGGGTTATACCTTGGCGTCGATGGGGCCGTTTGCGGTGGGGTTGGTGCATGACCTGACCGGGGGCTGGGCGGCGCTGGGGTGGATTTTTGCCGTGCTCGGGCTAGGTGCAATTGTGTTCGGGCTGGGTGCTGGGCGGGCTTTGCATGTGCAGGTGAGGAGCGAAAAAGTCTGAGGCATGTATTCGCAGTACTGGCCTCTTCGCGGGTAAACCCGCTTCTACAGAAATTCCGTAATCCCGAAGATTGTGGTTACTTTGTAGGAGCGGGTTTACCCGCGAAGAGGCCGGCACTGGCATAAGGCAACGGGGCAGATTATCGTGCTGCTTTCGACTCCAGGACGGACCAGCCCCATGAGCGATTCCAACCGCGACCTGATCACCCGCTTCTACCAAGCCTTCCAGCGCCTGGACGCCGAGGCCATGCTGGCCTGCTACAGCGACGATATCGTTTTCAGCGACCCGGTGTTCGGCACCTTGCGCGGCAGGGACGCAGGCGACATGTGGCGGATGCTCACCACCCGCGCCAAGAACTTTACCCTGACGTTCGACAGCGTCCGTGCCGACGAGCGCGGTGGCGGCGCGCACTGGGTGGCCACCTACCTGTTCAGCCAGACCGGCCGCGTGGTGGTCAACGACATCCAGGCGCGCTTTGTGATTCGCGATGGGCTGATCTGTCAGCACGACGACACCTTCGACCTGTGGCGCTGGTCGCGGCAGGCGCTGGGTGTGCCTGGTGTGTTGCTGGGCTGGTCGCCACTGCTGCAGAACAAGGTGCGCCAGCAGGCATTCAAGGGATTGCGCGCATATCAGCAGGCCCAAGGTGAGTGACGTCGTCGAAACTGTTGTTGGCAAACCCTGGTATGTGTACCTGGTGCGGGCGGCCAACGGCTCGTTGTACTGCGGTATCAGCGATGACCCGCAGCGGCGCTTTATGGCACATCAGAAAGGGCAGGGCGCGCGCTATTTCAAGACCAGCCCGGCGCAGGCGCTGGTGTATGTGGAGCAATGGCCGGACAAGGGCGAGGCATTGCGCCAGGAGCGGCTGGTGAAGCGGCTGCGCAAGTCGGCGAAGGAGGCGTTGGTGGCCTCTTATTGCGCATTGTCTTTGCCAACCTAGGGCCCCTGTGGGAGCGGGTTTACCCGCGAAGAATTCGACGCGGAGCATGGCACCGGCTTTGCCGGTGTTCGCGGCGGTTCGACGCCTCGATGAACCCGCTCCCACAGGGCTCTCGCAGCCCCCAGGGCCTCAGTCCTTGCGCCGCTTGAGCTGGTCCACCAGAGTGGTCGGCAGCCCTTTGATAATCAAAGTCCCTGCCTCTTCGTCATACTCCACCTTGTCCCCCAGCAGATGCGCCTCGAAGCTGATCGACAGCCCCTCGGCACGCCCGGTGAAGCGGCGGAACTGGTTGAGGGTGCGTTTGTCCGCGGGGATTTCCGGCGACAGGCCGTAGTCCTTGTTGCGGATATGGTCGTAGAACGCCTTGGGCCGGTCCTCGTCGATCAGGCTGGACAGCTCTTCCAGCGTCACTGGCTCGCCCAGCTTGGTCTGGGTAGTGGCGTACTCGACCAGGGTCTGGGTCTTCTCGCGGGCGGACTCTTCCGGCAGGTCTTCGCTCTCGACGAAGTCGCTGAAGGCCTTGAGCAGGGTACGGGTTTCACCCGGGCCGTCGACGCCTTCCTGGCAGCCGATAAAGTCACGGAAATAATCCGAGACCTTCTTGCCGTTCTTGCCCTTGATGAACGAAATGTACTGCTTGGAGTTCTGGTTGTTCTTCCACTCCGACAGGTTGATGCGCGCCGCCAGGTGCAGCTGGCCCAGGTCGAGATGGCGCGAAGGGGTCACGTCGAGCTCGGCATTCACCGCCACGCCTTCGCTGTGGTGCAGCAGGGCGATCGCCAGGTACTCGGTCATCCCTTGCTGGTAGTGGGCGAACAGGATGTGGCCACCGGTAGACAGGTTGGATTCTTCCATCAACTTTTGCAGGTGCTCCACGGCAGTGCGGCTGAAGGCGGTGAAGTCTTTTTCCGCATCCAGGTACTGCTTCAGCCAGCCGCTCAGCGGGTAGGCACCCGACTCACCGTGGAATAAGCCCCAGGCCTTGCCTTGCTTGGCGTTGTAGCTGTCATTGAGATCGGCCAGCAGGTTTTCGATGGCGTCGGAGGCTGCCAGTTCGGAGTCGCGGGCATGCAGCACGGCGGGGCTGCCATCGGGCTTTTTGTCGATCAGGTGAACGATGCAATGTCGGATTGGCATGGAATTCTCGGCGAGCTGCAAAAGTCGTCCAGTTTACCCCAGACCCAAGGTGATGCAGTGGCCGGATGTTGGCAGAAATGCCGGTTGTTCGTTTTTTGTTCAAATTTGTGCGTTTTAGGCTAAAACCCCCGAAAAACCTGCATTAAATCGAAGTGCGCAGCGGATATTTATCCGTTCCTGTGGTAGCTTTGCGCGGTCTTGCGCCCCTCGTGTGGCGCATTGCTGGCAGCGTGCTGTCGTCGTGTCGAACCAAACGCCGATTTACGTATCTACATACGCGATTGGCGCGGCCCTCCACTTCAGGGGCTGGCCCGATAACGTCGTAGTTCGCTGCATAACCATCGAATTTGATAGGGAAGGAACATCACCATGGCATTGACCAAAGACCAACTGATTGCCGACATCGCCGAATCGATCGCCGCGCCAAAAGCAACCGCCAAGAACGCTCTGGAGCAACTGGGCCAGATCGTTGCCGACCAACTGGAAAACGGCGCTGAAATCACTCTGCCAGGCATCGGCAAACTGAAAGTCTCCGAGCGTCCTGCCCGTACCGGCCGCAACCCTTCGACTGGCGCTGCCATCGAAATCGCTGCCAAGAAAGTCGTCAAGTTCGTTCCAGCCAAAGTGCTGACCGACGCCATCAACAAGTAATTGTTGAAGCTTTGACGAAACCGCGCCCGGCTTGCCCGGGCGCGGTTTTTTCATGCCTGTGATTTACGCCGGGCGTGCCAGGCCTGGCGCGCAGCGTCGTCCTGGAAGCTCCAGGCGACCATGCGGCTCTGTTTCTGCCCCTGGCCCATTTCGGCGATGCGCACGGCCTTGGCGCCGGCCTTCTTCAGTGCGGCCTCGATGCCCGGCAGGTTGCTGGCCTTGGACACCAGGCTGGTGAACCACAGTACCCGCTCGGCGTACTGCACGCTTTCGCCGACCAACTGGGTGACGAAGCGGATTTCGCCGCCCTCGCACCACAGTTCATTGTTCTGGCCACCGAAGTTGAGCACCGGCAGTTTGCGCTTGGGGTCCTGCTTGCCGAGGTTCTTCCATTTACGCTGGCTGCCACGGGTGGCTTCGTCGCGCGAGGCATGGAAGGGCGGGTTGCACAGGGTCAGGTCGAAACGTTCTTCGTCCTGCAACAGGCCGCTGAGGATGTGCGCACGGTTGGCTTGCTGGCGCAGGGTGATGGCTTTGCCCAGGCCGTTGGCCTGAACGATTGCCTTGGCCGAGGCCAGGGCCACCGGGTCGATGTCCGAGCCGAGGAAGCGCCAGCGGTAGTCACTGTGGCCCAGCAGCGGGTAGATGCAGTTGGCACCCACGCCAATGTCCAGCGCGCGTACCTGGGCGCCCTTGGGGATTTCACCGGCATTGTCGTCGGCCAGCAGGTCGGCGGCCACATGGATGTAGTCGGCGCGGCCGGGGATGGGCGGACACAGGTAGTCGGCGGGGATGTCCCAATGCTGGATGCCGTACTGGGCCTTGAGCAGGGCGCGGTTGAACACCCGCACGGCCTCGGGGTTGGCGAAGTCGATGCTGGGTTTGCCGTGGGGGTTGGTGATGGTGAAGCGCGCCAGGTCAGGGTGGGCCTTGATCAGGCTGGGGAAGTCGTAGCGACCCTGGTGGCGGTTGCGCGGGTGCAGGGTGGGTTTGTCGGTCATGGTCGGATCCGGTGTTTCAGGCCTTGGGGCTGCTTTGCAGCCCTATCGCGACACAAGGCCGCTCCTACAGGATAGCGGCGCCTGTCAAACCGGCGCCGTCCCTGTAGGAGCGGCCTTGTGTCGCGATAGGGCCGCAAAGCGGCCCCAGCGGTCTAGCAGATTGTTACAGCGCTGCAATCCGCGCATGCTGCTCGGTGAAGTTGGCCAGGGCCTGTTCGGACTCGGCCAGCTTGGCGCGTTCCTTCTCGATCACCGCAGGCGGTGCCTTGTCGACGAAGGCGGCGTTGGACAGCTTGCCACCCACGCGTGCCACTTCACCCTGCAGACGCTGGATTTCCTTGTTCAGGCGCGCCAGCTCGGCATCCTTGTCGATCAGGCCGGCCATTGGCACCAGCACTTGCAGGTCACCGACCAGGGCGGTGGCCGACAGCGGTGCTTCGTCGGCATCGCTCAGCACGGTGAACGACTCGACCTTGGCCAGCTTCTTCAGCAGGGCTTCGTTTTCCTGCAGGCGGCGTTGGTCGTCGGCGTTGGCGTTCTTCAGGAACAGCGGCAGCGGCTTGCCCGGGCCGATGTTCATTTCGGCGCGGATGTTGCGCAGGCCGACCATCAGCTCTTTCAGCCATTCGATGTCACCTTCGGCGGCGGCATCGATGCGCGTTTCATTGGCCACCGGCCACGGCTGCAGCATGATGGTCTTGCCTTCGATACCGGCCAGCGGTGCGATGCGCTGCCAGATTTCTTCGGTGATGAAAGGCATGAACGGGTGCGCCAGGCGCAGTGCCACTTCCAGCACGCGCACCAAGGTGCGGCGGGTACCGCGGGCGCGCTCGACCGGGGCGTTTTCGTCCCACAGTACCGGCTTGGACAGCTCCAGGTACCAGTCGCAGTACTGGTTCCAGATGAACTCGTACAGCGCCTGGCTGGCCAGGTCGAAGCGGAACTGCTCCAGCTGGCGGGTCACTTCGGCTTCGGTGCGCTGCAGCTGCGAAATGATCCAGCGGTCGGCCAGGGACAGCTCATAGGCTTCGCCGTTCTGGCCGCAGTCCTCGCCCTTGTCCAGCACGTAGCGAGCGGCGTTCCAGATCTTGTTGCAGAAGTTGCGGTAGCCTTCGACGCGGCCCATGTCGAACTTGATGTCGCGGCCGGTCGAGGCCAGCGAGCAGAAGGTGAAGCGCAGGGCGTCGGTGCCGTAGCTGGCGATACCTTCGGGGAACTCGGCCTTGGTCTGCTTGGCGATCTTCTCGGCAAGCTTGGGCTGCATCATGCCGCTGGTGCGTTTTTCCAGCAGAGCGTCGAGGGTGATGCCGTCGACGATGTCCAGCGGGTCCAGCACGTTGCCCTTGGACTTGGACATCTTCTGGCCCTGGCCGTCACGCACCAGGCCGTGCACATACACGGTCTTGAACGGTACCTGCGGGGTACCATCCTCGTTCTTGATCAGGTGCATGGTCAGCATGATCATGCGCGCAACCCAGAAGAAGATGATGTCGAAGCCAGTCACCAGTACGTCGGTGGAGTGGAACTTCTTGAGGAATTCGGTCTGCTCCGGCCAGCCCAGGGTGGAGAAGGTCCACAGGCCCGAACTGAACCAGGTGTCGAGCACGTCGTCGTCCTGGCGCAGGACCACGTCGGCGCCCAGCTTGTGCTTGGCGCGCACTTCTTCCTCGTTGCGGCCGACATAGACCTGGCCGGCCTCGTCGTACCACGCCGGGATGCGGTGGCCCCACCACAGCTGGCGGCTGATGCACCAGTCCTGGATGTCACGCATCCAGGAGAAGTACATGTTCTCGTACTGCTTGGGCACGAACTGGATGCGGCCATCTTCCACGGCTTCGATGGCAGGTTCTGCCAGCGGCTTGGTGGAGACGTACCACTGGTCGGTCAACCACGGCTCGATGACGGTGCCCGAACGGTCGCCTTTCGGCACTTTCAGGGCGTGGTCGTCGATGCTCACCAGCAGGCCCTGGGCGTCCAGGTCGGCAACGATCTGCTTGCGCGCGACGAAGCGGTCGAGGTTGGCGTACTGGGCCGGCAGTTGGGTGTCGATTTGCTCGTTGACGCTGCCGTCGAGGTTGAAGGCCTGGGCGCTGGCAAGCACGAAGGCGTTCTTGTCGAAGATGTTCAGCAGCGGCAGGTTGTGGCGCTTGCCGACTTCGTAGTCGTTGAAGTCGTGGGCCGGGGTGATCTTCACGCAGCCGGTACCGAACTCGGGGTCGCAGTAGTCGTCGGCGATGATCGGAATACGGCGGCCGACCAGTGGCAGTTCGACGAACTTGCCGATCAGTGCCTGGTAGCGTTCGTCGTTCGGGTTGACGGCAACGGCGGCGTCACCCAGCAGGGTTTCCGGACGGGTGGTGGCAACTACCAGGTAGTCCTTGCCTTCGGCGGTCTTGGCGCCGTCGGCCAGCGGGTAGCGCAGGTTCCACAGGTGGCCCTTCTCGTCGTGGTTTTCCACTTCGAGGTCGGAGATGGCCGTGTGCAGCTTGGTGTCCCAGTTGACCAGGCGCTTGCCGCGGTAGATCAGGCCGTCCTCGTGCAGGCGCACGAAAGCTTCCTTGACGGCTTCGGACAGGCCGTCGTCCATGGTGAAGCGCTCGCGGCTCCAGTCTACAGACGAGCCCAGGCGGCGGATCTGACGGCTGATGTTGCCGCCGGACTGGTCCTTCCATTCCCAGACCTTCTCCAGGAACTGTTCGCGGCCCAGGTCATGCCGGTTCTGGCCCTTGGCTTCGAGCTGGCGCTCGACCAGCATCTGGGTGGCGATACCGGCGTGGTCGGTACCTGGCTGCCACAGGGTGTCGCGGCCTTGCATGCGGCGGAAACGGATCAGGGCGTCCATGATCGCGTTGTTGAACCCGTGGCCCATGTGCAGGCTGCCGGTCACGTTCGGCGGCGGGATCATGATGGTGTAGGACTCGCCTGCACCTTGTGGGGCGAAATAGTTCTCGGACTCCCAGGTGTTGTACCAGGAAGTTTCGATGGCGTGCGGCTGGTAGGTCTTATCCATGCGCGGCGGGACCCTGTGCATTTATTCGGGAAAGCCGGGAAGTATAACCAAGCTGGGGGCCGCAGGCGACAAGCTGCTGCTATCTGGCAGGGCAGGGTTGGCCTCTTCGCGGGTAAATCGGATCGCCGCACCGCCGCTCCTACAGGATCACCACAGGCCTGCAGGCGGTGCTGCACCTGTGGGAGCGGGTTTACCCGCGAAGCAGGCGACACCGATGTGCGGTATTACTCGGAACGCTTGATCAACCGCTCGATCCGCGCATCCAGCCGGCGCTTGATCTCGTTCTCGATGTGCGGGGTGAAGTCGTTGATCACGTCCTGCATGATCATCTGCGCTGCCGCGCGCAGCTCGCTTTCCAGGTGCAGCAGGGTGTCCTGGCGGCGGGCCTGCGGGTTGTCCTCGGGCTCGGTGGCCAGCGGTTCGGTGGCAGGTGCCGGGTTGCCAGGCGCTTCTTCCAGCAACAACGGGATCTGCTCCACCGTCTCGGTCAGCAGCGGCGGTTGCAGGTCGGCATCGCCAAGCAGCTGGCGAATCGACTCGAGGTCATCAAGCAGATGGGCGGAGTCGGGCAGGGGTGAGTGCTTGTCCATCGTCGTCAAAGTCGCTGTAAGCGGTGGTCTTGCAGAGCATAGCCCTGTTCACGGTAGAAACGGAATCGTTCACGGGCCGATTGGCGAATGCCAGGCGCTTCGACGACGATTTCGGCCACCCGCTCGAACTGGCCGACGAACCCCGGCACGCTGGCGCCCAGGTTGATCAGCAAGTCGCGGTGCTGGCCAGCGCTGTCAGCCAGGCCCAATGCCACGTTGGCATCGGCATGCACCTCGGCCAGGTCGTGGGGCACGAAGGCCTCGCCCTTGAAGCGCCACAAGCGTTGGTCCAGTTCGCTGCGCTGTTCGGCATCCTGGCAGTGCAGATAGACCCGGTGCCCCAGGCGCCAGGCCTTTTCGCACAGTTTGCAGGCGAAATCGAGCCGCGCCGACAGCGAGTCGGTGGGCAGGATGTAGAAGTCGACTTTACTCATGGTCGGTAGCGCCGGCCGGTGGCGCGCAAGGCACCACCGGTTTCACGGCGTCAGGCGCCAGCGCGGTCCAGCAGGTACTGGGTCAGCAGGGGCACCGGGCGGCCAGTGGCGCCCTTGTCCTTGCCACCGCTGACCCAGGCGGTACCGGCGATGTCCATGTGCGCCCAGTTGTAGGCTTTGGCGAAGCGCGACAGGAAGCAGCCAGCGGTGATGGTGCCCGCCTTCGGCCCGCCGATGTTGCCCATGTCGGCGAACGGGCTGTCCAGTTGCTCCTGGTACTCGTCGAACAGCGGCAGCTGCCAGGCGCGGTCGTCGGCGCGCTTGCCGGCGTCGAGCAACTGGCCGACCAGGTCGTCGTTGTTGCCCATCAGGCCGGAGGTGTGGCTGCCCAGGGCAACGATGCAGGCGCCGGTCAGGGTGGCGATGTCGATGACGGCCTGTGGCTTGAAGCGCTCGGCGTAGGTCAGGGTGTCGCACAGCACCAGGCGGCCTTCGGCGTCGGTGTTGAGGATTTCGACGGTTTGCCCGCTCATGGTGGTGACGATGTCGCCCGGGCGGGTGGCGCCGCCGCTTGGCATGTTTTCGGCGCAGGCCAGCAGGCACACCAGGTTGATCGGCAGTTGCAGTTCCAGTACCGCCCGCAGGGTGCCGAACACGCTGGCGGCGCCGCACATGTCGTACTTCATCTCGTCCATGCCAGCGCCTGGCTTGAGGCTGATGCCGCCGGTGTCGAAGGTGATGCCCTTGCCCACCAGCACGAACGGCTTGTCAGCCTTCTTGCCGCCCTGGTAGTTGAGCACGATCAGGCGTGGCGGCTGGTCGCTGCCCTGGCCCACGGCGTAGAACGCGCCCATGCCCAGGTCCTTGATCTTCTTCTCGTCCAGTACTTCGACCTTCAGGCCCTTGTGTGCCTTGCCCAGGTCCTTGGCCTGTTCGGCCAGGAAGCTTGGGTGGCACAGGTTTGGCGGCAGGTTGCCAAGGTCGCGGGTGAACGCCATGCCGGTGGCGATGGCGCTGGCGTGCTTGACGGCGCGCTCGACCTCGGCCTGGCCCGCCTTGTCGGCCAGCAGGGTGACTTTCTTCAGGGCGCGCGGCTCGGCCTTCTGGCTCTTGAAGCGGTCGAACACGTATTCGCCATCGAGCAGGGTTTCGGCCAGCAGGCGGTACTTGCCGTAGTGGGCGTCGCGGTTGCTGACGGCGATATCGTCCAGGGCCAGCACCGCATCGGCACCGTTCAGGCCCTTGAGCACGCCGGCGACGCTGGCCACCAGTTTGCGCCAGGCGCGGTCGCCCAGGGCATCGTCCTTGCCGCTGCCCACCAGCAGTACGCGTTCGGCCTTCAGGCCTGGGAGGTTCTGCAGCAGCAGGGTCTGGCCCGGTTTACCGGCCAGGTCGCCGCGCTTGAGCACGGCGCTGATGGCACCTTCGCAGGCCTCGTCAACGGCCTTGGCAACGGCGCCGAGCTTGCGGTTTTCACCTACCGGAATGACCAGGGTGGCGGTTTTTACGGATGCAGCAGCTACGCTTTTTACAACCAGTTCCATGTCAGGATCCCCGAATGATCGATACGAATGGCGCTGTGTGTTCCAGCGCTCTGGACGGGCCTGGCCGCGTAGTCGCGCGCCAGCGGAAAAGCTGCCAGTTTGAGCCTGTGGCAAGCGTGCTGACAACCCCGTTATGCACCTTCATGCGCGGCCAAGTGACAGGGGAGGGTAATCACAGGATAATGCGCGCACTTTACATACAGGTTCGCCTTTGGCGAACCGGCATTGGTCTTGGATGTACTAAGTCATTGTTTGGCGCCATTGACTGGCAGTCCACCCTGACAACCCAGGAGTGTCTGGTTTGATCGTCTTTCGTTATTTGTCCCGCGAGGTCCTGGTGACCTTGAGCGCCGTCAGCGCCGTGCTGTTGGTGATCATCATGAGCGGGCGCTTCATCAAGTACCTGGCCCAGGCAGCGCAGGGCGTGCTCGACCCGAGCGTGCTGTTCCTGATCATGGGCTTCCGCCTGCCGGGCTTCCTGCAGTTGATCCTGCCTTTGGGGCTGTTCCTCGGCATCCTCCTGGCTTACGGGCGTTTGTACCTGGAAAGCGAAATGACCGTGCTGTCGGCCACCGGCATGAGCCAGCAGCGCCTGCTGGGCCTGACCATGGCGCCGGCCGCCCTGGTTGCCCTGCTGGTGGCCTGGTTGAGCCTGAGCCTGGCGCCGCTGGGCGTGGCCCAGGTGCAGCAGATCATCAGCCAGCAGGATGCCCTTACCGAGTTCGACACTCTGGTGCCGGGCCGCTTCCAGACCCTGCGCGATGGCTCGCGGGTGACCTACACCGAACAGCTGTCGGACGATCGCATCAACCTGGGCGGGGTGTTCATCTCCGAGAAACGCTTCAACCAGGACAAGACCAAGGACCGCGCCCCGTCGGTACTGGTCGCCGAAAAAGGCCACCAGGAAATCCAGGCCGACGGCAACCGCTACCTGGTGCTGGAAAACGGTTACCGTTACGACGGCAACCCGGGCCAGGCCGACTACCGCGCCATCAAGTACGATACCTACGGCGTGCTGCTGCCCAAGCCGGAAGTCAGCGAAGAAGTGACCGAGCGCGAAGCCATCCCCACCTCCGAGCTGATCGGCAAGGAGGGCCTGCGTGAGCGCGCCGAGCTGCAGTGGCGGCTGTCGCTGCCGATCCTGGTGTTCGTCGTCACCCTGCTGGCAGTGCCGCTGTCCCGGGTCAACCCGCGCCAGGGCCGCTTCCTCAAGCTGCTGCCGGCAATTCTTTTGTACATGGCCTACCTGACAATGCTGATTTCCGCACGCGGCGCCCTTGAGAAGGGCAAACTGCCGATCGCCCTGGGCATGTGGTGGGTCCACGGCCTGTTCCTGCTGATCGGCCTGGGCCTGATGTACTGGGAGCCGCTGCGCCTCAAGCGCGCCGCCCGTCGTGCGGAGGTGGCCCATGGGTAAGCTCGACCGCTACATCGGCCAGAGCGTGCTAATGGCCATCCTGGCCGTGCTGGGGATCATCCTCGGCCTGGCCTCGCTGTTCGCCTTCATCGACGAGATGAGCGACCTGAGCGACACCTACACGGTGATGGAGGCGGGCAACTTCGTCCTGCTGACCGCACCACGGCGCCTGTACGAAATGCTGCCAATGGCCGCGTTGATCGGCTGCCTGATCGGCCTGGGCAGCCTGGCCAGCAGCAGCGAGCTGACCATCATGCGCGCTGCCGGGGTTTCCATTGGCCGCATCGTCTGGGCGGTGATGAAACCGATGCTGGTGCTGATGCTGGTCGGCCTGCTGATTGGCGAATATGTGGCACCGGTAACCGAGAACAAGGCTCAGGCTGACCGTTCCCTGGCCCAGGGTGGTGGTGAGGCACAGAGCTCCAAGCGCGGCATGTGGCACCGCCAGGGCGAAGAGTTCGTGCACATCAACGCCGTGCAGCCCAATGGCCTGCTGCTGGGCGTGACCCGCTACCGCTTCGACAGCGAGCGCAAGATCGTTACCTCCAGCTTTGCCCGTCGTGCGCAGTACCAGGATGAACACTGGGTGCTCAGCGATGTGCGCACCACCTTCTTCCGTGGCGACCACACCGAAGTGGTGCAAGCGCCAGAGGAGCGCTGGGACGTATCGCTCACGCCGCAACTGCTCAATACCGTGATCCTGGCGCCGGAGTCGCTGTCGATTACCGGGTTGTGGGACTACATCCACTACCTGTCCGACCAGGGCCTGAACAATGCCCGTTACTGGTTGGCGTTCTGGACCAAGGTGCTGCAGCCAATGGTGACCGCCGCGCTGGTGCTGATGGCGATTTCCTTCATTTTCGGCCCGCTGCGCTCGGTAACCCTTGGCCAGCGTGTGTTCACCGGTGTGCTGGTGGGCTTTGTGTTCCGTATTGCCCAGGACCTGCTGGGGCCATCGAGCCAGGTGTTCGGCTTCCCGCCGTTGCTGGCGGTGGTGATCCCGGCTGGCATCTGTGCGCTGGCCGGTGTGTGGTTGTTGCGTAGGGCAGGTTGATGACCTGAGCTGCACAAAAAAGCCGACCTCAGGGTCGGTTTTTTATGGGTTTTACCTGTGCGGGCCTCTTCGCGGGTAAACCCGCTCCTACAGGTACAGCGCAACCATCAAGAGCGGCGCGCCCCTTGTAGGAGCGGGTTCACCCGCGAAGAGGCCGGTACAGGCAACACAAAGCCCCGGCCTATTTCTTCTGCTTCGGCACCCGCACCAACTGGCTTTCCGAATAAATGTCATGCCAACCGCGCTTGCGCTTGTCGACCAGCACCCAGAAAAACCCCAGCCCCAGGCACAGCCACGAAGCAATCGACACCACAAACCGCAGCAACGCCTGCCACAGGCTGATGGCCGAGCCATCGGCGTTCTGCACCCGCACGCCCCACACCTGCATACCCAGGGTTTGCCCGCCATGGGTCCAGAACTTGGCAAAGAAGCCAAACAAGGCAAACAGCAATACCGTCGACAACAGCGGGTCGCCATCCAGCGCGCCAGCCTCGGTCAGCTCACGCATGCGGGCTTCGCCGATGATCGCCATCTGGATCAGCTTGTAGGCGCCTGCGGTCACGATCAACAGCGCCGTGCACAGCAAAAAGTCATAGAACATCGCTGCCAGGCGGCGGCCCAGGCCGACCGGCGGAAAATCACCCTGGGGTGTGAGCAGAGGCTTGGACATGCAGGACGGCTCCGAAAGACGAAGGCGCTATTCTACGGGCAAAAAAAAACCCCTGCACTTGGCAGGGGCTTTTCTTGAAGTCGGGTTCGGCTTAGCCGAGAACCTGGACTTTGTCAGCCTGCAGGCCTTTTTGGCCCTGAACTGCTTCGAAGGTGACCTTCTGGCCTTCTTTCAGGCTCTTGAAGCCGTTGCCTTCGATAGCACGGAAATGCACGAACAGATCAGCACCGCTTTCTGGGGTGATGAAGCCGTAACCTTTTTCGTCATTGAACCACTTGACGGTACCGTTCTGACGCTCAGCCATTGTCTTATTTCCTATGAAGCTTAAATTTTGATGACAGTTACTTTCGCACTTTTTTGTAAGCGAAAGATTACTGGGCTGGGTTGCAGGAAAGTAAGAGACGTCGAACGGGTTGTAGCAAATCTCGGCTACTGGCCCAGGTCACGAACTGTTGCGACCCATGCAAACACAGTGCAGTGACTCTACGCCAACTCCCAAGAGAAAAACAAGCCCTTGGTCGTATGGAAAATTGGCCGTTTGCCGATAACCGACCGATTTGTCGGAAACGGCATGGCGCCTGGCCTGGCGCCATGTTCAAAAGTTATTGGACAGGTTCGAAAACGAATATGCCGAACCTGCCCGCAACCTTCACAAAGTGGCTTCAGCCACGGTAGTAACGCTGTGCCACGAAAGGCATTTTGCTGACTTTCAAGGCAACCTTCTTGCCCCGCACCACAGCAAACAATGCTGTGTCGATTGCAGCATGTTCACTATTGATATAACCCATTGCTACAGGTGCACCGAGTGTCGGGCCAAAACCGCCACTGCACACTTTTCCTACAGGTTTATCGTTTGCGTCGACAATTTCCGCGCCTTCGCGTACTGGCGTACGTTCCTGCGGCAACAGGCCGACACGTTTGCGCGCCACGCCATCGCGCTGGTGGGCGAAAATGGCCTCGGCGCCCGGGAAGCCGGCGGCACGTTCGCCATCGGCGCGGCGCACCTTGGAAATCGCCCACAGCAGGCTCGCTTCGATCGGGGTGGTCTCGGTGTTCATGTCGTGGCCGTACAGGCACAGGCCGGCTTCCAGGCGCAGCGAGTCGCGCGCACCCAGGCCGATCGGCTGCACTTCGGGCTCGGCCAGCAGGCGGCGGGCCAGGGCTTCGGCAGCGTGCACAGGTACCGAAATCTCGTAGCCGTCTTCGCCGGTGTAGCCCGAGCGGCTGACGAAGCAGTCTTCACCCAGCAGTTTCACCGGGCGGAACTGCATGAAGGTCATGCTGGCCACTTCCGGGGCCAGGCGCTCCAGCACCTTGACCGCTGCCGGGCCTTGCAGGGCCAGCAGGGCGCGTTGCTCGAACAGTGGTTGTACTTCGCAACGGCTGCCGATGTGCGCTTGCAAGTGGGCCAGGTCCTGGTCCTTGCAGGCGGCGTTCACCACCAGGAACAGGGTGTCGTCGCCCAGGTTGGCAACCATCAGGTCGTCGAGGATGCCGCCTTGTTCATTGGTGAACATGGCGTAGCGCTGCATGCCCACCGGCAGGTCGATGATGTCCACCGGCACCAGGCTTTCCAGGGCCTTGGCGGCATCGCTGCCACGCAAGGTGATCTGGCCCATGTGCGAGACATCGAACAGGCCGGCCTGCTCGCGGGTGTGCAGGTGCTCCTTGAGCACGCCCAGCGGGTACTGCACCGGCATGTCGTAGCCGGCGAACGGCACCATGCGCGCACCCAGTTCCAGGTGCAGGGCGTGCAGTGGGGTCTTGAGCAGTGTTTCGGACATCGGTGACTCCTTGCTGTTGTTATCGGGTCAACATTCGATGATGTTGACGGCCAGGCCGCCACGGGCGGTCTCTTTGTATTTGCTTTTCATATCGGCGCCGGTCTGGCGCATGGTGCGGATGACCTTGTCGAGCGACACGTAATGCTGCCCGTCGCCGCGCAAGGCCATGCGCACCGCGTTTATCGCCTTCACCGAGCCCATGGCGTTGCGCTCGATGCAAGGCACCTGGACCAACCCGCCGATCGGGTCGCAGGTCAGGCCCAGGTTGTGTTCCATGCCGATTTCGGCGGCGTTTTCCACCTGCTGCACGCTGCCGCCCATCACTTCGCACAGCGCCCCGGCAGCCATCGAGCAGGCCACGCCGACCTCGCCCTGGCAGCCCACTTCGGCGCCGGAAATGGAGGCGTTTTCCTTGTACAGGATGCCGATGGCCGCGGCAGTGAGCAGAAAGCGCACCACCCCGTCCTCGCTGGCGCCCGGTACGAAGCGCATGTAGTAGTGCAGTACCGCCGGGACGATGCCTGCCGCGCCGTTGGTGGGTGCGGTGACCACACGACCGCCGTTGGCGTTTTCCTCGTTCACTGCCAGGGCATAGAGGTTGACCCAGTCGAGCACCGATAGCGCATCGCGCAGGCTGGCCTCCGGGTGGCGGCTCAGCTGCCGGTGCAGGGCTGGCGCCCGGCGTTTGACCTTGAGTCCGCCCGGGAGGATGCCTTCATGCTGGCAGCCGGCTTCGACGCAGTCCTGCATCACTTGCCAGATGCGCAGCAGCCCTGCGCGGGTTTCGGCTTCCGGGCGCCAGGCCGCCTCGTTGGTCAGCATCACCTGGCTTATCGACAGGTTTTGCGTGGTGCAATGGCCGAGCAGTTCCTTGGCAGTCTTGAACGGGTAGGCCAGCACCGTGCTGTCCTCGACGATGCGGTCGTGGCCGGCGGCATCCTCGTCGACCACGAAGCCGCCGCCCACCGAGTAGTACTCGCGGCTGCGGATTTGCAGGCCGGCGTCATCGAAAGCGCGGAAGATCATGCCGTTGGGGTGGTAGTCCAGCGGCTTGCGGATCATCGCCAGGTGCTGCTTCTCGATGAACGCAATGCTGTGCTCGCCCAGCAGGTTCAGGCGGCCGCTGTCGCGGATGGCCTGCAGGCGGGCAGGGATGGTGTCGGTATCGATGATGTCTGGGTGTTCACCTTCAAGGCCCAGCAGCACGGCCTTGTCGCTGCCGTGGCCCTTGCCGGTGGCGCCCAGCGAGCCATACAGCTCGGCCTTGACGCTGGCGGTGCGGGTAAGCAGGCCATCACGGCGCAGCCCTTCGGCGAACCGCGCGGCGGCGCGCATCGGGCCGACCGTGTGCGAACTGGAGGGGCCGATGCCGATCTTGAACAGGTCGAAGACGCTGAGTGACATGGTGACCTCCAAACCGGCTCTTCAGGTTGGTGGGACCCTGTGGGAGCGGGTTTACCCGCGAATGCGGCGGCAACGCCACCATTGCATTCGCGGGTAAACCCGCTCCTACACAGAGCCCGCCACCCAAGGGTAGGTGGCGGGGGAGGGGCTATCAGGCGTCCTGATAGCTCTCGATCGACGGGCAGGCGCACACCAGGTTGCGGTCGCCGAACACGTTGTCGACCCGGCCGACCGGCGGCCAGTACTTGCCTTCCACCAGGCTCGGCAGCGGGTACACCGCCTGCTCGCGGCTGTAGCCGTGGGCCCATTCGCCAACCAGCTCGGCCGCGGTGTGCGGGGCGTTTTTCAGCGGGTTGTCGTCCTTGTCCAGGCTACCGTTCTCGACCGCGCGGATTTCTTCGCGGATCTGGATCATCGCGTCGCAGAAGCGGTCCAGTTCTTCCTTGGACTCGCTTTCGGTCGGTTCGATCATCAGCGTGCCAGCCACCGGGAAGGACATGGTCGGCGCGTGGAAACCGAAGTCGATCAGGCGCTTGGCCACGTCGTCGACGCTGATGCCGCTGGTGTCCTTCAGCGGGCGCAGGTCGAGGATGCACTCGTGGGCCACCAGGCCATTGCCGCCGGTATACAGAACAGGATAGTGCTCTTCCAGGCGACGGGCGATGTAGTTGGCGTTGAGGATCGCCATCTGCGAAGCACGCTTGAGGCCGGCACCGCCCATCATGCGGATGTACATCCAGGTAATCGGCAGGATGCTGGCGCTGCCGAACGGCGCGGCGCACACCGCACCTTCGGTGTTTTCCAGTTGCGCATGGCCTGGCAGGAACGGCGCCAGGTGCGACTTGACGCCAATCGGGCCGACGCCCGGGCCACCACCGCCGTGCGGGATGCAGAAGGTCTTGTGCAGGTTCAGGTGGGAAACGTCGCCGCCGAACTTGCCTGGGGCGCACAGGCCGACCATGGCGTTCATGTTGGCACCGTCGATGTACACCTGGCCGCCGTTGTCGTGGATGATCGCGCAGATTTCACCGATCGCTTCCTCGAACACGCCGTGGGTCGACGGGTAGGTGATCATGATCGCGGCCAGGCGCTCGCGGTGCTCGATGGCTTTGGCGCGCAGGTCGTCGACATCGACGTTGCCGCGGGCGTCACAGGCGGTGACTACCACGCGCATGCCGGCCATGTGCGCGGTGGCCGGGTTGGTGCCGTGCGCCGAAGACGGGATCAGGCAGATGTCGCGGTGGCCCTCGCCACGGCTGCGGTGATAGGCGCGGATGGCCAGCAGGCCTGCGTATTCGCCCTGGGAGCCGGCGTTGGGTTGCAGCGACACAGCGTCGTAGCCGGTGGCGGCGCACAGCATGGCTTCCAGCTCGGTGGTCATCTGCAGGTAGCCCTGGCTTTGTTCGGCCGGGGCAAACGGGTGCAGGTTGCCGAACTCGGCCCAGGTAACCGGGATCATTTCGCTGGCGGCGTTCAGCTTCATGGTGCACGAGCCCAGCGGGATCATGCTGCGGTCCAGCGCCAGGTCCTTGTCGGCCAGGCGGCGCAGGTAGCGCATCAGCTCGGTTTCGCTGTGGTAGCGGTTGAACACCGGGTGTTCAAGGATGGCCGACTGGCGCAGCAGGGCAGCAGGCAGCAGCGAACCGGTACTGGCGGCCAGGGCGGCGAAGTCAGGCTGGGCCTGGTCGCCAGCGAACAGCTGCCACAGCGCCTCGACGTCGGCCTGGCTGCTGGTTTCGTCCAGCGACAGGCCCAGGTGGGCGGCGTCGACCTGACGCAGGTTGATGCCTTGGCCGCGTGCCTTGTCATGCAGGCTGGCGGTGGCAGTGCCGGTGGCCAGGGTCAGGGTGTCGAAGGCGCTGGCGCCCACTACCTGTACGCCCAGCACTTTCAGGCCGGCAGCCAGGATCGCGGTCAGGGCATGGGTGCGCTCGGCAATGCGCTTGAGGCCGGCTGGGCCGTGGTATACGGCGAACATGCTGGCAATGTTGGCCAGCAGCACCTGGGCGGTGCAGATGTTGCTGGTGGCCTTTTCGCGGCGGATGTGCTGCTCGCGGGTTTGCATGGCCAGGCGCAGGGCGGTCTTGCCGAAGCGGTCGATCGACACGCCGACCAGGCGGCCCGGCATGTCGCGCTTGAACGCGTCACGGGTGGCGAAGTAGGCCGCGTGCGGGCCGCCAAAGCCCAGTGGCACGCCAAAGCGCTGGGCGCTGCCGATGGCCACGTCGGCATCGAACTCGCCCGGCGGGGTCAGCAGGGTCAGGGCCAGCAGGTCGGCGGCTACGGCGACCAGGGCGTTGGCGGCGTGGAAACGTTGTACCACGTCGCGGTAGTCGAATACGTCACCGTTGCTGGCTGGGTATTGCAGCAGGGCGCCGAAGAAGGCGCTGACATCGCCCAGCTCGCGCTCGTCGCCGACCACGATCTCGATACCCAGCGGCTCGGCACGGGTGCGCAGCACGTCGAGGGTTTGCGGGTGGCAATGTACCGAGGCGAAGAAGGCGTGGCTGGCCTTGTTCTTCGACAGGCGCTTGCAGAAGGTCATGGCCTCGGCGGCGGCGGTAGCTTCGTCGAGCAGCGAGGCGTTGGCGATCGGCAGGCCGGTCAGGTCGCTGATCAGGGTCTGGAAGTTCAGCAGTGCTTCCAGGCGGCCCTGGGAGATTTCTGGCTGATACGGGGTGTAGGCGGTATACCAGGCAGGGTTTTCCAGCAGGTTGCGCAGGATCGGTGCCGGGGTGTGGGTGTTGTAATAACCTTGGCCGATGTAGCTCTTGAACAGCTGGTTCTTGCCGGCGATGGCTTTGAGTGCGGCCAGTGCGTCAGCTTCACTCTGGCCGTCGTGCGAACCGAGCACGCTGGTGCCCTTGATGCTGTCGGGGATGACCGCATCGGTCATGGCTTCCAGCGAGTCGAAGCCGAGCGCGGCGAGCATGGCCTGCTCGTCAGCGGCGCGTGGGCCGATGTGGCGGGCGATGAATTCGTTGGCGGTGCCGAGGTTGATGGTCATGGCGGGGTTCCTCAGGCGTCGTCGTTGGCTTTGATCAGGCGGTCGTAAGCGTCCTGGTCGAGCAGGGCGCCGACGGCGCTGGCATCGGCAGGGATGAAGCGGAAGAACCAGCCTTCGCCCATCGGGTCTTCGTTGACCAGTTCCGGGCTGTCTTCAAGCTGGCCGTTGACCTCGACTACTTCGCCGGTCAGCGGCATGTATACGCCGCTTGCGGCCTTGACCGATTCGACGGTAGACGCTTCGCTGCCTTTCTCATACTGCTGCAACTCAGGGAGTTGCACGAAAACCACATCGCCAAGGGCGTTCTGGGCGAAGGCAGTGATGCCAACGGTAACGCTGCCATCGGCTTCGACGCGCAGCCATTCGTGATCTTCAGTGAAACGCAACTCGCTCATGGGGAATCCTCGGGAAGCAGGGCGTTGGGCGCGGTCGCTCCGCGCTCTTGGGGTTGAGATTCCCTTAGCAAAATTGCGGCCAATCTATAAAAAACTTTATAAATCAATGAGTTAATGATTTTTTGTAATCATTTGGTCATGGTTTTGGAATGAAAACGCTACAGCGGGAGGAAGAGGGAAAAGGGTTTGGGGATCAAACCCTTGCACAGACGCACTGGAATGGCTGTGTATTGATTTCGGTACGGTGTATTTAAATCAATACATGGTTGCCTGCTGCGGCTCATGTAGGAGCGGCCTTGTGTCGCGAAAGGGCTGCAGAGCAGACCCGGTTATTTGTGCATCTGCGCTGAAATCCTGGGGCTGCTTTGCAGCCCTTTCGCGACACAAGGCCGCTCCTACAAGGACCGTGCAGGTCGATCATGCGGCTTAATTTGTGGCAAACAACGGCAACGCCAGATACAGCTTGATCACGATGACATTGATGATGTCGATGAAAAACGCGCCCACCATCGGCACCACCAGGAAGGCGATGTGCGAAGCGCCGTAGCGCTGGGTCACCGCTTGCATGTTGGCGATCGCCGTCGGCGTTGCCCCCAGGCCGAAGCCACAGTGCCCGGCAGCCAGCACCGCCGCATCATAGTTACGGCCCATGACCCGGAAGGTCACGAAGATTGCAAACAGTGCCATGACCAGCGTTTGTGCGGCTAACAACACAAAGAACGGCAAGGCCAGTGCGGCCAGGTCCCACAGTTTGAGCGACATCAAGGCGATGGCCAGGAATAATGACAAACTGACATTGCCCAGTACCGAAACTTCCCGCTCGAACACATGATAAAAGCCGAACGCCGAGAGACCGTTGCGCAAAAGCACGCCCACGAACAACACACAAACGAACGTTGGCAGTTCGAATGCAGTACCTTTCAACAAGCCGTTAAGTAACGAGCCCACGAGCAAGCTGACAGCAATCAGTGCCAGTGTTTCTATAAATGAAAACGACGTGATCAGGCGCTCTTTGTCGGGTTGCTCGAAACCCTTGGGCAGTTGCGGTGCTTCTTCTTCAAGCCCGGGTGTTTTTACCCGCTTGATCAGCAGCCGTGCGACTGGGCCGCCAATCAGGCCACCGAGCACCAAGCCGAAGGTGGCAGAGGCCATCGCCAGTTCGGAGGCCGAAGCCAGGCCAAACTTCTCGGTGAAGGTTGCTCCCCATGCAGCGCCTGTGCCGTGGCCGCCGGACAAGGTGATAGAGCCGGCCAGCAGGCCCATCAGCGGGTCCAGCCCCAATGCCGTGGCCAGGCCGATACCCATGGCGTTCTGAACCAGCAGCAAGCCAGTCACCACCAGTAGGAACACGGTTACCACCCGCCCGCCTTTTTTCAGGCTGGCGAAGTCTGCACTCAAACCGATGGTGGCGAAGAATGCCAGCATCAGGGGTGATTGCAGCGAGGTATCGAACTGCACCTGCACATCGAAACTGCGCAATGCCAGAAGCGCCAACGCAACTACCAGTCCACCTGCGACAGGTTCCGGGATGTTATAGACGCGCAGGAAACCAATGCGGGCGACCAGACCGCGCCCAAGTAACAGTACTAAAGAGGCGGCTACAAGCGTCCCGTAAAAATCGAGTTCAAACATCAGGTGCTCTCGTTATATCCAATAGCGATCCACATCCCGCGATTGCGCGGGCACGTGGGGTGACAGTCAGGATTACACTGTCACCATTCTACGAGGCACAGATGGGAGCGTATCTGTCGAACACTTAGGAAAAGTCTGATGAACTTCCGGAATATGTCGACAAGTATCAGATTTTGCCCGGTATTCCATATTTGCGCAGGCGCTGGGCGATGGCGGTATGCGAAGTTTGCAGGCGCCCGGCCAGTTGTCGGGTCGAGGGGTAGCTGGCATACAACCGTTGCAACAGCTCGCGCTCGAAATCGCCCACGGCCTGTTCCAGGCTGGCCACTTCGCCATCCTGCCCGCGGGCCACCGAGGTGCCGGCAATGTCCAGGTCACCGATGTCCACCAGGTTGCCCTCGCAGATAGCCGCCGCGCGGAAAATCACGTTCTGCAGCTGGCGCACGTTGCCCGGCCAAGGGTTGGCCAGCAGCGCCGAATGGGTGGCCGGGGTCAGCCGGCAGGGTGGGCGCTGGATCTGCGTGCAGGCCTGCTGCATGAAGAAGTGCGCCAGCATCAGGATGTCCTGGCCGCGGTCGCGCAGTGGCGGTACTTGCAGGTTGAGCACGTTGAGGCGATAGAACAGGTCTTCGCGGAAACTGCCCTCGGCAACCATGCGCTCCAGGTCGCGGTGGGTGGCGCTGATGATGCGCACATCCACCTTTACCTCACGGTCACCACCCACCCGGCGGAAACTGCCATCGCTGAGAAAACGCAGTAGCTTGGCCTGCAGGTAAGGCGACATTTCACCGATTTCATCGAGGAACACCGTGCCCTGGTTGGCCAGCTCCATCAGCCCGGGCTTGCCACCCCGTTGCGCACCCGTAAAGGCGCCGGGGGCGTAACCGAACAGTTCGCTTTCGGCCAGGCTTTCTGGCAGCGCGGCGCAGTTGAGGGCCAGGAACGGTGCGCTGTGACGGCTGCTGATGGCATGGCAGGCGCGGGCTACCAGCTCTTTGCCGGTGCCGGTTTCGCCATGCACCAGCAGTGGTGCATCGAGCGTGGCCACGCGCAGGGCACGGGCCTTGAGGGTACGGATGGTCGGCGACTCGCCAAGCAAGGCATCGAAGCCTTCGGCATGGTCGTGGTGCAGCGCCGACAGGCGTTCGCCCATGCGCGTTGGCGGGTACAGCGTCAGCAGGCCGCCGGCGTTGGTGATAGGCATGGCGTCCAGCAGCAGGCTCTGGCCGTTCAACTGCATCTCGCGCATGGGCAGGTGGAAGTTGTTGTCCAGCAGGGCCTGTAGCAGTGCCGGGTCGCCGAACAGCTCATCCACCGAGCGCCCGGCGGATTCGCGGCCGCACAGGGCTATCAGCGCCGGGTTGGCCAGCAGCACCTTGCCAGCACTGTCCACGGCCAGCACCGGGTCGCTCATGGCGGCCAGCAGGGCATCGAGCTGCAGGTGGCGGCGCTGGCCGGGGAGGATGTCGACCACGTCCACCGATTGCACGCCGCGCACTTCGAACAAGGCGTCGTGCAGTTCTTCAAGCACGGCGGGGCTGAGGGTGGGGGCGTCGATGTAGACGTTCGGCGGGACCATCTCCACGGCGTCCAGGTTGAGGTTGCGGGCACCTAGCAGGGCGAGGACTTCCTGGGTGATGCCGACGCGGTCGATGAAGCTGACGTGGATGCGCATGAGGGACGGTGAAAGTGGTGGCCGGGGAGGGCGGTAGTATGCCTTAACATCGCCGGGGCCGCTTTGCGGCCCATCGCGACACAAGGCCGCTCCTACAAGGGTTACGCGTTCCCCTGTAGGAGCGGCCTTGCGTCGCGATGGGCTGCAAAGCAGCCCCAAAATTCTGAAGCTATTCCAGATGTTCAGGCTTGATCGGATCGCCCGACTTCACATCCAGCTTTTCGCGAATATCCTTGAACATGTAGTCATAGAGCTTGTGCGGCGAATTCAGGTTCTCGAATTTCTTCGGCGGCGCCAGATACGACTGGGCCTTGCGGGTCAGAAGCATGAGGAAACTGGGCAACACCTGGTCCTTGGCCAGGAAGAACTTTTCTTCCACCGTCTTGCCTTCGATGCTGCCATGCATGTTGAACTGAATGCCTCGGCCTTCCTTGGGGTCCGACACTGCCTCGTATTCGATGTTCAGGTCATAGCTGTGGTCGTTGTTGTTCAGCGCGGTGCGCTCGATGTGTACATGACCGGGGTGGTACTGGGCCATGGCAAGCTCCTTTGGAAGGTCGAAAACGGCGGGCCGCGCAGGCCCGCCCACTGCATTCAACGGTAGCTGATCCCCGGCTTCGCGGTAGAAACCCGTGTGCCGGCGGTGCCTTTGACAATTTCTTCGATGTTTTCCAGCGAACTGATCACCGCCACTTTGCCGGTATTGCGGGCAAAATCACTGGCCGCTTGAACCTTCGGCCCCATGGAGCCGGCGGCAAAGCCCAGCCGTTCCAGTTCGTCGGGGTGCGCCTGGGCAATGGCTTTCTGCGTCGGTTTGCCCCAGTCAATGTACGCCGCATCAACGTCGGTGGCGATTATCAGAAGGTCGGCATCCAGTTGCTCTGCGAGCAAGGCCGAGCACAGGTCCTTGTCGATGACCGCCTCGATGCCCTTGAGCTTGCGGTTTTCGTCGTACATGGTGGGGATGCCACCGCCGCCAGCGCAAATCACGATGCTGTTCTTTTCCAGGAGCCACTTGATCGGGCGGATTTCAAAGATGCGCTTGGGTTTAGGGCTGGCCACCACACGGCGGTACTTGTCGCCGTCGGGCTTGACCACCCAGCCCTTTTCCTTGGCCAGGCGCTCGGCCTCGTCCTTGGCGTAGACCGGGCCGATGAACTTGGTCGGGTCCTTGAAGGCGGGGTCGTTGGCGTCCACTTCGACCTGGGTCAGCAGGGTGGCGAACGGCACTTCGAAGGCCAGCAGGTTACCCAGTTCCTGTTCGATCATGTAGCCGATCATGCCCTCGGTCTCGGCACCTAGCACGTCCAGCGGGTAGGCCTCGTCGGGCTTGTAGGAAAGGCCCTGCAGTGACAGTAGGCCGACTTGCGGGCCGTTGCCGTGGGCGATGACCAGCTCGTTGCCAGGGTGGATCTTGGCGATCTGTTCGGTGGCGGTGCGGATATTGGCGCGCTGGTTGTCAGCGGTCATGGGCTCGCCGCGACGCAGCAGGGCGTTGCCGCCCAATGCAACAACGATACGCATGGGGAATGTCCTTTAACGAAAGAAGGGGGAGCGTTGCTCTCAGGCCGCGCCGCTCCCTGTGTAGGAGCGGGTTTACCCGCGAAGGCGTCGGCAGCACCAGCATCTCAAACAGGGCTGACGCCTTCGCGGGTGAACCCGCTCCTACACAGGGGAGCGGGGTGGCCGCGCTATCGAGTCAGCCCTTACAAGTCAGCCAGGGTCGAAACCAGGATCGCCTTGATCGTGTGCATGCGGTTTTCCGCCTGCTCGAAGGCGATGCAGGCCGGCGACTCGAACACGTCGTCGGTCACTTCGATGCCGTTGGCCAGGTCCGGGTACTGTTCTGCGATCTGCTTGCCTACCTTGGTTTCGGAGTTGTGGAACGCCGGCAGGCAGTGCATGAACTTGGTCCGTGGGTTACCGGTAGCCTTCATCAGCTGCGCGTTCACCTGGTACGGCTTGAGCTGCTTGATGCGCTCGCCCCAGGCTTCGATCGGCTCACCCATCGATACCCACACGTCGGTGTGCACGAAGTCCACGCCCTTGACTGCGGCAACCGGGTCTTCGGTGAGGGTGATGCGCGCGCCGCTTTCCTCTGCGTATTTCTTGCAGCGCTCGACCAGGTCGTCATGTGGCCACAGTGCCTTGGGCGCAGCGATGCGTACGTCCATGCCGAGCTTGGCGCCGATCAGCAGCAGCGAGTTGCCCATGTTGTTGCGCGCGTCGCCCAGGTAGGCGTAGCTGATGTCGTGCAGCGGCTTGTCGCTGTTCTCACGCATGGTCAGCACGTCGGCGATCATCTGGGTGGGGTGGTATTCGTCGGTCAGGCCGTTGAACACCGGCACGCCAGCGAACTTGGCCAGCTCTTCGACGATTTCCTGCTTGAAGCCACGGTACTCGATGGCGTCGTACATGCGCCCGAGCACGCGGGCAGTGTCCTTCATGCTTTCCTTGTGGCCAATCTGCGAAGAGTTCGGGTCGATGTAGGTGACGTTGGCGCCCTGGTCATAGGCGGCCACTTCGAAGGCGCAGCGGGTACGGGTGGAGGTTTTCTCGAAGATCAGGGCGATGTTGTTGCCCTTCAGGTGTTGTTGCTCGGTGCCGGTGTACTTGGCGCGCTTGAGGTCGCGGGACAGGTCCAGCAGGTAGCGCAGCTCACATGTGGTGTGGTGTTCCAGGCTGAGCAGGTTGCGGTTGTGAATGTTGAACGCCATGACTTTTCTCCTTGAGTTTGGTGAGCACACCGGCCGCCGCTTTGTGAGGGCGGCCGGGGGTTATGGTCGTTAGTAGTCGATCGGGTCGCGCACAATCGGGCAGGTCATGCAGTGGCCGCCGCCACGGCCCCGGCCCAGTTCGCCGGCGCTGATGGTGATGACCTCGATGCCGGCCTTGCGCAGCAGGGTATTGGTGTAGGTGTTGCGGTCGTAGCCGATGACCACGCCTGGCTCGATGGCCACCACGTTGTTGCCGTCATCCCACTGTTCGCGCTCGGCAGCGAAGCTGTTGCCGCCGGTCTCGACCACGCGCAGCTTGTCTTTCTTGCCCAGCAACTGCTCGGATACCACCTCGAGGAACGAGGCATCCTGCGGCACGATGTTCATGCCATAGGGCTTGCTGGAGTCTGGGGTGATGATGAACGGCTTGATCTCTTTCACCACCTCCGGGAATACCGTTACAAGATCGCGGTCGCAGAAGCTGAACACGGTGTCCAGGTGCATCGCCGCGCGGGACTTTGGCAGGCCGGCGACGATGACTTTCTCGGCCGCGCCTTTCTCGAACAGGTTTTGAGCCAGTTGGCCGATGGCATGGCGCGAGGTGCGCTCACCCATGCCGATCAGCACGATGCCCTTGCCGACCGGCATCACATCGCCGCCCTCGAGGGTGGCGTTGCCGTGATCCTTGTCTGGGTCGCCATACCAGACCTCGAACTCAGCACCAGTGAATTCCTTGTGGAACTTGTAAATGGCTGTGGTCAGCAGAGTTTCCTGGCGTCGCGCAGGCCAGTACATCGGGTTGAGCGTTACGCCACCGTAGATCCAGCAGGTGGTGTCACGAGTGAATTGGGTGTTGGGCAGCGGCGGCAGAATAAAGCTGGAGTGACCCAGGTACTTGTTGTACATCTTGATCACTTCGGCGCCTTCGCTTACTGGAAGGTCCTGGCCAGCCACACCGCCGATCAGGAACTCGGCCAGGTGGCGCGGCTCAAGGCCTTCGAGCCAGCTGCGTACTTCGTTGGTCAGGCCCACGCCGACGGTGTCGGGGGTGATCTTGCGGTCGAGGATCCACTTCAGGGCCTCTTTGTTCTGCACGATGTCGGTCAGCAGGTTGTGCATCTCCAGCACATCCACACCGCGCTCGCGCATCTTGGTGACGAAGTCGAAATGGTCGCGCTTGGCCTGGTCGACCCAGATCACGTCGTCGAACAGCAGCTCGTCACAGTTGCTCGGTGTCAGGCGCTTGTGCGCCAGGCCCGGCGAGCAAACCATCACTTTGCGCAGTTTGCCGGCTTCGGAGTGGACACCGTACTTCTGTTTATCAGCGGACATGGTTTCATTCCTCCAATTGAACGAAAACGTGGGTCAAAGGGTCAGGAAGCCGTCGTACAAGCCATAGGCTGCCACCAAGGCGCCGATGACCACGGCTGCGAAGATCAGTTTTTCCACGTTGGTGAAGATTGGTTGGCCCACCTCGCGCTTGGCCTTGGCGAACAGGATCACGCCAGGGGCATAGAGCAGGGCCGAGAGCAGCAGGTATTTCACGCCGCCGGCATACAGCAGCCAGATGGCGTATATCAGCGCGATGCCGCCGATGATCAGGTCCTTCTGCCGCTCGGCAAGGGCCTGCTCGTAGGTTTCACTGCGCAGTGCCAGCAGGAAGGCATAGCCAGCCGACCACAGGTAAGGCACCAGGATCATCGAGGTGGCAAGGTAAATCAGCGACAGGTATGTACTGCTGGAGAACAGGGTGATGACCAGGAAGATCTGCACCATGGCGTTGGTCAGCCACAGGGCGTTGGCCGGCACCTGGTTGGCGTTCTCGCGGCGCAGGAACTCCGGCATGGTGTGGTCCTTGGCTGCGGCGAACATGATCTCGGCGCACAGCAGCACCCACGACAGCAGGGCCCCCAGCAGCGAGATGATCAGGCCGACGCTGATCAGCACCGCGCCCCAGTGGCCGACCACATGCTCCAGTACCGCGGCCATCGAAGGGTTCTGCAGCTTGGCCAGTTCCGGTTGGGTCATGATGCCCAGCGACAGCACGTTGACCAGCACCAGGAACAGCAGCACGGTGACAAAGCCGATGACCGTGGCCTTACCTACGTCAGAGCGTTTTTCCGCCCGTGACGAGAAGATGCTCGCGCCCTCGATGCCGATGAACACCCACACGGTGACCAGCATCATGTTGCGCACCTGGTTCATTACGCTGCCCAGTTCCGGTGTGCCAACGCCCCAGATGTCGGCGGTGAAGATATCGAGCTTGAAGGCGAACAGGCAGATCAGGGCGAACAGTACCAGCGGCACCACTTTGGCCACGGTGGTGACCAGGTTGATGAACGCCGCTTCCTTGATGCCGCGCAACACCAGGAAGTGCACTGCCCACAACA
This sequence comes from Pseudomonas sp. NPDC089392, assembly GCF_044749595.1. Taxonomy (NCBI): domain Bacteria; kingdom Pseudomonadati; phylum Pseudomonadota; class Gammaproteobacteria; order Pseudomonadales; family Pseudomonadaceae; genus Pseudomonas; species Pseudomonas sp. NPDC089392. The sequence continues at coordinate 162,767 of NZ_JBIVIF010000005.1, read as the reverse complement.
GCACCGACGCGCCAATGATGGCGGCGGGGGTGTTGCCTTCGCCAAAGATCGGGAAGAAGTAGCCCAAGGTGCTGAACAGCAGTACAAAGTAGCCGACGTTGCCCAGCCAGGCACTGATCCAGTAGCCCCAGGCCGAGGAAAAGCCCATGTAATCGCCAAAACCAGCCTTGGCGTAGGCATACACCCCGCCGTCCAGGTCAGGCTTGCGGTTGGCCAGGGTCTGGAACACGAACGCCAGGGTCAGCATGCCGACTGCGGTGATGGCCCAACCGATCAGTACCGCGCCAACCCCCGCGCTGGCGGCCATGTTTTGCGGCAGCGAGAAGATCCCGCCACCGATCATCGAGCCGACTACAAGTGCAACTAACGCACCGAGCTTTAGTTTTCCGGAAGAATCAGACATTTAACAACTCCTGCCAGGAGAAAGTTGACGACAGAATAAATCCGACGCCTGGGCCAACGACTGACTTGGGTCAGTTTATGGCTACGTGAAGTAGGAAAATTCCTTCACGGGGCTCCTGGAGAGTGCCGACAGCTTCTGCTGCAGGCCTTGCGCGCTGGCACCTCCATGTCCATCTAGAGCAAACGCTCTGTTTGGCCTGCGATGCTTGAAGCTAGCCGCTTTTGCCGCTTTCGCAAATTTTTCACAAGAATTTCGAGTTTTATCGGGAACTTTTCTAGATGCTCCTTAGCTGCTAGTTTTTAAGGAGGGCTGCATAGACAAAGCAGTTATGAGTGCTATAGCTTCAATGGCCTGATTTATTATAAGTAACAATGTTTATTTGGCTCGCAGGGCCGTTTCAAACGTATGACAGCGCGTGAAAAAATGGGGGATTCATGAGCGAACCGGGACAGAAGCTGCGCCTGGGCGCGCTGATCGCGCTGGTGGTCGGCTCGATGATTGGGGGCGGGATCTTTTCGCTGCCGCAGAACATGGCTGCGCGTGCCGATGTGGGCGCGGTACTGATCGGCTGGAGCATCACCGCAGTCGGCATGCTGGCCCTGGCCTTCGTGTTCCAGACCCTGGCCAACCGCAAGCCTGAACTGGATTCGGGCGTGTATGCCTATGCCAAGGCCGGTTTCGGTGACTACATGGGCTTTTCGTCGGCCTGGGGCTACTGGATCAGCGCCTGGTTGGGCAACGTCGGCTACTTCGTGCTGCTGTTCAGCACCTTGGGCTTCTACTTCCCGGTCTTCGGCGAAGGCAACACGCCTATCGCCATCGGCTGTGCCTCGCTGCTGCTGTGGGCGGTGCATTTCCTGGTGCTGCGCGGCATCAAGGAAGCGGCGTTCATCAACCAGGTAACCACCGTGGCCAAGGTGGTGCCGTTGTTGATATTCGTGGTGATCGCGGCATTCGCCTTCCGCGCTGATATCTTCACCCGTGACATCTGGGGCTTGAGCAACCCGCAGTTCGGCAACGTACTGGACCAGGTGCGCAACATGATGCTGGTCACCGTGTTCGTGTTCATCGGCATCGAGGGCGCCAGCGTGTATTCCGGCCGTGCCCAGCGCCGCTCGGACGTGGGCAAGGCCACGGTGATCGGGTTCCTGGGCGTACTGGCGCTGCTGGTGCTGGTCAACGTGCTTTCGCTGGGGGTGATGACCCAGCCGGAGCTGGCTGGGTTGCAGAACCCGTCACTGGCTTCGGTGCTGGAGCATATCGTCGGGCCCTGGGGCGCCTTGCTGATCAGCCTCGGCCTGGCGGTATCACTGCTCGGCGCGTTGCTGTCCTGGGCGCTGCTGTGTGCGGAGATCCTTTATGCCACGGCGCGCGACAAGACCATGCCGCGCTTTCTGGCCAAGGAAAACGCCAACCATGTGCCGGCCAATGCCCTGTGGCTGACCAACTGCATGATCCAGGGCTTCTTGCTGATCACGCTGTTTTCGGCCGGTACCTACACCAGCCTGATCTACCTGGCCTCGTCGATGATCCTGGTGCCTTACCTGTGGTCGGCGGCGTATGCCGTGCTGCTGGCAGTGCGTGCAGAAACCTATGCCGGGCAGCCGGGGCTGCGGCGCAAGGACCTGCTGGTGGCGCTGGTGGCCTTGCTGTACGCCGTGTGGCTGTTGTACGCCGGCGGGCTCAAGTACCTGCTGCTGTCAGCGCTGTTGTACGCCCCCGGTGTGATCCTGTTCGCCAGGGCCAAGCATGAGCAGGGCCAGACGTTGTTCACGACCTGGGAAAAGCTGATTTTTGCCGCCGTACTGGCGGGCGCTGCGCTGGCGGCCTACGCCCTTTATTCAGGGCTGCTGAGCTTGTGACGGTGCGGGGCAGGCGTGTTCCGGGCGCGACCAGATCCACAGGTTGCCCAGGGTCATGCCGGCAATGGCCAGGAACACCGGCCAGTGGTGTTCCAGGAAGGTCAGCATCAGGCTTGCGCACAGCAGCATGCTGATGGTCGCGCTGACTTTGGCGCGGCGCTGGATCACCTTGCCATTGCGCCAGTTGTACAGGATCGGCCCGAACAGCCGGTGGTTCTCCAGCCAGGCCGACAGGCGCGGCGAGCTGCGGGTAGCCGCCCAGGCGGCCAGCAGGATGAACTCGGTGGTCGGCAGGCCCGGAATCACAATCGCGACCAGGCCCACGCCCAGGCTCACGTAAGCCAGGATTCCATACAGCAGGCGGGCGAGTTTCGAGCGGGCGGGTCGGGTCATGGTCTCACTGCATAAAACGGTTCGGCCACCGAAAGGGTGGCCGGCTACGGCGTATCAAACCAGCGCGGCATCTGCAGCATAGGCGTGCTTTAGCAGCTCGGTGAAGCGTTCGAAGGCGGCGACCGCGCCGCGTTCGGCAGCGGCTTCCTCTTCGCCAGACAACTCCAGGCCATCGAGGATGCGGGTGAACTGCTTCCAGCCTTCGGCCCGGCCACCGGCCGGTTCGCCCAGGTGGCGGGCGCCGAAGCTGTCGGACAGTTCCAGCGCCACGGCACGCTTGATCAGAAACGCAGCGCCCAGTTTGGAGCCTTCGGAGACGAAGATCCAGCCCATTGCCTCGCCCAGGCTTGGGTTGCCCAGGGCGCCTGGCACGGCTGCGGGTACTTCGGTGTCGAGGTCGGCGAGGTCCAGGCGGGCCTGGTCGGCACGGCAGCGCTCGGCCAGGTCAGGGACGATGGCGATCAGTTGCGGGTCGTTGTACAGGGCCTGCAGCTCGGACTGGAACAGGTACTGGGCGACCACGAAACGGGCGAAGCTTTCGCGGCTGTCGAACGGCGCGTGGGATTTGACCAGGGCATCCAGCTCGGCGTGCGGGGCGTGGGTGATCTGGTTCAGGCGCTGGGAGCGCAGGGCTGGGCGGTCGGTCATGGGGCAGTCCTTGGAAAGAGGGGCGTCTAGAGACAAGACGAAACAGCGGGGGCGGGACAGTAAAAAAACTGGGTATTTACAGATTGGTTATTGCAGCGCCTGGGAGATCGAGCGCCGCCCGCGCGGCGCTTCGCGGCTAAAGCCGCTCCTACATTTGTTTCGGGCCAGTCCATCCTGTCCCAGGCGCGCGCGACCGCCTTGTTTGTACGACGCGATATCGAGGCGTGCGCCAAGGCGTTCGCGCGCAATTCCCACAGGCATAATTGGCCCGAAACAAACGTAGGAGCGGCTTTAGCCGCGAAGCGCCGCGCGGGCGGCGCTCGATCTCGCAGGCGATGCAAATCTGAAACGATCAGATATCCCAAACCACATTGATACCGAAATTGCGCCCCGGCATGGTCAGGCGGTCGATATTGGCCGGTTGGGTCACACCGGCTTCACCCTGGCCGTCGTAGCTGCGTACCGAGTCCCACTGCCAGTATTTCTTGTCGGTGAGGTTGTACAGGCCGGCGTTGATGGTGACGTCGTCGGTGACCTTGTAGTAGCCGCTCAGGTCCAGCACGCCATAGCCCGGGGTGCGGAACTTGGAGGTCGAGCCGTCGGGCGAGTAGAAGGTGGTGTCGTCGACACGGGTCTTGCGCTTGACCAGCGTCCAGCTCAACAGGCCGCCGTAGTTCTGCTGGTCGTAGCCCAGGCCGAACACCCCCTTCAGCGGGTTGACGCTGTTCAGCGGCTCGCCAGTGTCATCGTTGCGGCCGTAGGTGTAGGCAATCGAGCCTTGGGTGTACAGGCCCTGCGGCGCACCGAAGTGGTCGAGGTTCAGGCGGCCTTTGACCTCGGCACCCTTGATGGTGGCGTGCTTGATGTTGTTGGCCTGGAAGGTCTGTTCCAGGTTGGCACCCTGCACGGCGTCTTCGTCGATGAAGTCGCGGTATTTGTTGTAGAACACCGCCACGTCGAAGTTGCCAGCGTCGAAGTTGCCACGCAGGCCGGTTTCGTAGCTTTTGCTCTTTTCCGGTTCAAGGCCCGGGTTGCCTTCTACACGGTAACCTTCTTCAAGGTTCACGAATTTACCGTACATGGACTTCGCGGTCGGTGTACGGAAGCCTTCGGCGTATTGGCCGTACCAGGTGTAGTTGTCGTTGAAGGCGTAGGTCAGGCCGAACTTGGGCGAGACGCGGTGCCACTTCTTGTCCGAGTCGTCCTGCGAAGTGGGCGCCGTGCCGGTGGACTCCAGGCCACGCAGGAATTCCTCGGTGAACTTGGGTTCCATGCGCGTGTAGTCGTAGCGGGCGCCGGGCATGAAGGTCCAGTTGTTCCAGCGGATCTCGTCCTGGACGAACAGGCTGTAAGTGTTCACCGTTGGGTCCGGGAAGTCGCTGACCAAGGCCTGCGAGTCAGCCGTGCTGACTTGGCCAATGGCCCGGCAAGCGCCGCCGACAGCCAGGCAGGTGCCTGTGCCGCTGCGCGATCCGGTAACCTTCTCATGCTTCAGGGTTGCGCCGTAGGTCAGCAGGTGGTCGGTCTGGCCAATGCTGAATGCCTTGTCCAGCTGAGCGTCGAACATCCATTGGCGGTCTTTGTAGGTGGTATCGCGGGTACGCAGCACTGTGCGGCTGAAGGGGAAGTAGACTTCCTCGGTATGCTGGTCGGTCTTGGCGATCTGGTAGTTGAGGCTCCACTTGATGTGGTCAGCTACCAGGGAATCCAGGCCAAATTCGTGATTGATACCGAAGCGCTCGCGGGAAATGGTGTCTTCGCCGGTACGGCTGCGGTACATGCCCAGGCCGGTACCGTTGGTGAACGGCCCGCCCACTGCGCTGAGGATGTTCTGGTCGCGGTCATCCTTGTAGTGCTCGTAGGTAAAACCCAGGCGGGCGTCGTCGGCATAGTTCCAACCCAGCTTGGCCAGCACGTTGGTGGTGCGCACGTCCATCGGGTTGGCCTCGGTGCGCGACAGGCCGTCACCGCTGTGGCCGCCGTGGGTCTCGGTTTCGTGGCCATTGCGCTGGCTCAGGTGCAGCAAGCCGTCGAAATCGCCCTGGCGGCCGGCGACGGTGGCGGAGGTCAGCCAGCTTTCGTCGGCCGAGCTGTAGCCGGTCTTCAGGCGTGCGCCCACGTCCTTGCCGGGCTTGATGATGTCGTCCGGGTCGAGGGTGAAGTAGCTCACCGCGCCGCCGATGGCGTTGCTGCCGTACAGCACCGAGGCCGGGCCGCGGAGGATTTCCACGCGCTTGACGATTTCCGGGTCCACGTAGTTGCGCTGGGTCTGGGCGTAGGGGCCATAGAAGAAGCTGTCGGGGATCGACACGCCGTCGATCTGGGTGAGGATTCGCTCACCGTCGATACCGCGGATGTTGTAGCCGTTCAGGCCACTGCGCTGGCCAGTGCCGGCCACCGATACACCCGGCTCGTAGCGCACCAGGTCCTGAATGTTGTTGACGTTCTGCCGGTCCAGTTGCTCCCGGGTCTGCACGCTGACGGTGCTCGGCACCTGGCTGACGTCCTGGGCGCTACGGGTGGCGCTGACGGTAACCTGCTGCAGGGCAATCACATTGCCGCTGGTTTGGCGTTCGAGCACCACGTTGCCGTTGCTGATCTTGCGAAAGCTCAGGCCGGTTCCGTGCAGAAGGCGCTTGAGTGCGGCATCTGGCGGCAGCGAACCCTGTACCCCTGGTGAGGCCACTCCATCGGCCAGCTCAGCGCTGAAGCCGACCTGCCAGCCGGTGACCTGGCTGAAGGCGTTGATTGCCGACACCAGCGGCTGCTGGCCGATGCTGAAGCGGTAGTCGCCCATGCGTGGGCTACTGGCCTGGGCCGGCTCGGCGGCCAGCGCCGGCAGGCTGCAGGCGCCGCTGGCGAGCAGAGCCAAGGTCAGGAAGGACAGTTGCCCTGTACGGCGGGGTAGGGTGGACGAACGGGTAGGACCTGTGGACATCGAAAGCGCTCCCAGACGCGCGGACTGTTATAGGTGATGGCTGTTCTCGTTTTCAAACAAGAATCAGTTGCATTGGCTATAACGAGACGGGCGGGGCAGCGCGATCGCGTAAAAATAATTTGCTGGCTCTCGCAAGCGGTCCGCATACCCTGTGGGCTTTAGCCGCGAAGAATCCAACGTGGTGGATGGCACCGGGGCTGCGCCGGTGTTCGCGGCTAAAGCCGCTCAACGATGCGTGTACCTGCTGTGATCAGTTCAGGATCACCAGCGCTGGGTACTCATGCAGCTGTGCCGAGGTGATGTGGGCCAGCGCGCGCAGGGTTTCCAGCGGTTGGTCGAGGCGGTAGTTGCCGGTGACGGCAACGTCTTCCAGTTGCGCATTGCGGTTGATGATCCAGCCTGGGTAATAGCGCCGCACCTCGGCCAGCACTTGGCTTAACGGGCAGTTCTCGAACACCAGGCGGCCGTCGACCCAGGCCAGGTCCTTGTGCATGTCGGGGCGCTGGCGTTGGCCAAAGCCTTGCGGGCCGACGCTGATGCTGTCGCCAGCGCTCAGGCGGATGCGCTGGTCGCGGGCCCCCTGCAGGTCGACATCGCCACGCTGCACCCGTACTTGCGCCTCGCCGTCCAGGTAGCGCACGGCAAAGTCGGTGTCACGCACCTGTGCGCGCAACGGCCCGGCCTCCACCTCCAGTGGCAGCAGCGTGCCCTCGGGCACCTGGAAGTAAGCCTCGCCCTGCAGCAGCCGGGCGACCTGGCGCCCGTCACGGCGGTCGCTGGCAAATGCCGAGTTGGTGTTGAGCAGCACTTTTGCGCCGTCTTCCAGCTGCAGGCGCTGGCGCTCGCCCACCACGGTCAGATGGTCGGCCTGCAGGCGCACAGGCAGGTTGCCGAGGGTGAACAGCCCGACCAGCAGCACGGCGGCAGTGGCCAGGGGTTTCCAGTGGCTGCGCAAGCGCCCGCGCCACGAGCGGCGCTGCTGTTGGTGCATCTGCGTGGCCACCTGGTGCAGTGGCGTACCGTTCCACAGTGCTTCTGCCTCGACATAGGCCTCGGCGTTTTCCGGCGCCGCACTCAGCCAGGCTTCGAAGGCCTGGGTGTCCTCGGCATCGGCGCATTGCAGGCGTACCAGCCAGTCCAGCGCCTCGTCCATGGCACGAGCACGGGCACTGGGCCCGGCAGGTGACGGGCGAGGGGCGGGGCTGTCGGTCACGGTGAATCCTTGAATGGTTTTTTGCGAATGATCAAGGCTAGGGCGGGGTGTGGCAAGGGCTTTGCGTTACCGCTCGCCTGTTCTCGGCTCACTTGAGGCGGTCGGCGACACCCATGCAGATCGCCATGATCAGTTTCAGTTCCTTCTGTACCGTGCTGGCCGAAACATTCAGTTGTTCGGCAATTTCCAGGTAGGTGGCGCCATGCAGCCGGCTGAGGATGAAGATGCGCTGCTGGCGCTCGCTCAGCTGGTTAAGGCTGACGCTCAGGTGCTTGAGCAACTGTTCGGCATGGGCGGCATCCTCGCTGCTGCTGGCGGGGGCGGCAATGCTGTGCAGGACCTCGTCGGGTACGTCGTCGACCAACATGCGCGCCTGCACCCGGCGCGCGCGCAGGTGGTCGAGGGCCAGGTTGCGTGCGGTCTGGAACACGAACGGCTCGATATGCTCGATGGGCCGCTCACCCAAGGCGCGGGACACCCGCAGGTAGGTTTCCTGCAGCAGGTCCTCGGCGGTGCTGGGGTTGCCGACCATGCGCTGCAAGGTGCGCAGCAAGGTAAGCCGCTGGACGAGGAAGACAGAGTTGAACCGGGACTGACTCACGGGGGGACCTGGCCGACGAAAGGTTAATGATAATGCTTATCATCCGTGTCGCAGGTCAAGTGTGGAAATGTTAGGAAAAGGTAAAGATTGTGAGTCTGCAGGTGTATGGCGGAGGAATTTCTGTGTATTTGAGATTGAGCGCCGCCCGCGCGGCGCTTCGCAGCACAAGGCTGCTCCTACATCTGTTTCGGGCCAGTCATGCCTGTGCCTTTGTGCGCGACCGCCTTGTTTGCCCGTCGCGATATCGAGGTGGACGCCAAGGGGCCGCGCGCGCCTTTCTCAGGAATAACTGGCCCGAAACAGATGTAGGAGCAGCCTTGTGCTGCGAAGCGCCGCGCGGGCGGCGCTCGATCTCACAGACGCCCAAAATGCCGCGTCATACTCACCGGGCGCTACACAACGCCAAACAGTTATCCAGCATCCGGTTGCTGAACCCCCATTCGTTGTCATACCACGCCAGCACCTTGAGCATGCGCCCGTTGGCCCGGGTATGGTTGGCATCGAAGATCGACGACAGCGGGTTGTGGTTGAAATCGCATGAAACCAACGGCAAGGCGTTGTAGCCCAATACCCTGGAATGCTTGCTGGCTTCAAGGAACAGCTGGTTGACCTGCTCGGTCGTGGCCTCGCGCTTGAGGTTGACGGTGAGGTCCACCAGCGACACGTTGATCACCGGCACCCGCACCGCCATGCCGGTCAGCTTGCCGGCCAGTTCCGGCAGCACCAGGCCAACGGCCTCGGCGGCGCCGGTCTTGCTCGGGATCATCGACTGGGTCGCCGAGCGCGCGCGGTACGGGTCGCCGTGGTACACGTCGGTGAGCACCTGGTCGTTGGTGTAGGCATGAATGGTGGTCATCAGGCCCTGTTCGATACCAAATTCACGGTCCAGCACCTGGGCGATCGGCGCCAGGCAGTTGGTGGTGCAGGAGGCGTTGGAAATGACCTGGTGCGAGGCCCGCAGAATGTCGTGGTTGACCCCATACACCACAGTGGCGTCGGCACCCTTGGCAGGCGCCGAGACAATCACCTTGCCAGCCCCGGCGGCCAAATGCGCGGCGGCCTTGGCGCGGTCGGTGAACAGCCCGGTGCACTCGAACACCACGTCGATCGCCTCGGCCTTCCAGGGCAGTTCGGCCGGGTTGCGGATGGCACTGACCGAAATACGGTCACCGTTGACCGTCAGGCTTTCGTGGTCGGCTTCGACAGTGGCGTCGAAGGTGCCGTGCACGCTGTCGTACTTGAGCAGGTGGGCATTCATGGCGCTGTCGCCCAGGTCGTTGATGGCGACGACCTGCAGGTCCTGGCGGTAACCTTGGGTATACAGTGCGCGCAGGACGTTGCGCCCGATGCGGCCGAATCCATTGATGGCGATGCGTAGGGTCATGGCAGTACCTCTGGCGGTCCGAGTGAAAGCTATGGCACAAAGGGGCTTCACTGAAACGGTTTTGTTGTTGGAATTACAAGATTATTCACTATCAGATAGAAAACAAGCCTTTTTAGTGGCAGTATTTTGTTTAAACATACAACGAGTGGTTGGGCGACGTGCCTCCACCGATGCAGCGGGCTCCTTACCTTGAGCCTAGGCCGCAATCGTTTGGAGGGGAAATGCCCGGTAAACCGCCCTTACAATTAGCCTGGAGTCCAGTACATGCATCCGCGCATCCTTGAGGTCACCCAGCGGCTGGTAGAACGCAGCCGTGCCACCCGCGAACGCTACCTGCAGCTGATTCGTGGCGCGGCCAGTGAAGGGCCCATGCGTGCCAGCCTGCAGTGCGCCAACTTCGCCCATGGCGTGGCAGGTTGCGGCAGCGAGGACAAGCAGACCCTGCGCCTGATGAACGCCGCCAATGTGGCCATCGTTTCGGCCTACAACGACATGTTGTCTGCCCATCAGCCGTACCTGCACTTCCCCGAGCAGATCAAGCAGGCCCTGCGCGAGGTCGGCTCGGTCGGCCAGTTCGCCGGTGGCGTGCCGGCCATGTGCGATGGCGTGACCCAGGGCGAACCGGGCATGGAGCTGGCTATCGCCAGCCGTGAAGTCATCGCCATGTCCACTGCGGTAGCGCTGTCGCACAACATGTTCGACGCCGCGCTGATGCTGGGCATTTGTGACAAGATCGTCCCCGGCCTGATGATGGGCGCGCTGCGCTTCGGCCACCTGCCGACCATCTTCGTACCCGGCGGGCCGATGGTCTCGGGTATCTCCAACAAGCAGAAGGCCGATGTGCGCCAGCGCTACGCCGAAGGCAAGGCCAGCCGCGAAGAGCTGCTGGAGTCGGAGATGAACTCCTACCACAGCCCTGGCACCTGCACCTTCTACGGCACCGCCAACACCAACCAGCTGGTGATGGAAGTAATGGGCCTGCACCTGCCGGGCGCCTCGTTCGTCAACCCGTACACCCCACTGCGCGATGCGCTCACCGCCGAGGCTGCGCAACAGGTCACGCGCATGACCAAGGCCAGCGGCAGCTTCATGCCGCTGGGCGAAATCGTCGACGAGAAAGCGCTGGTCAACTCCATCGTCGCCCTGCACGCCACTGGTGGCTCGACCAACCACACCCTGCACATCCCGGCGATTGCCCAGGCGGCAGGTATCCAGCTGACCTGGCAGGACATGGCCGACCTGTCCGAAGTGGTGCCAACCCTGTCGCACGTGTACCCCAACGGCAAGGCTGACATCAACCACTTCCAGGCCGCTGGCGGCATGGCCTTCCTGATCCGTGAGCTGCTCGATGCCGGGCTGCTGCACGAAGACGTCAATACCGTGGCCGGCCACGGCCTGCGCCGCTACACCCAGGAGCCGTTCCTCGACAACGGCAAGCTGGTGTGGCGCGACGGGCCGCAGCACAGCCTGGACGAAAGCATCCTGCGCCCGGTGGCACGGCCGTTTTCGGCCGAAGGCGGTCTGCGGGTGATGGAAGGCAACCTCGGCCGTGGCGTGATGAAGGTGTCCGCTGTCGCCGCCGAACACCAGGTGGTCGAGGCCCCGGCACGGGTGTTCCACGACCAGCAGTCGCTGGCCGATGCGTTCAAGGCCGGCGAGCTGGAGTGTGATTTCGTCGCCGTGGTGCGTTTCCAGGGCCCGCGTTGCAACGGCATGCCGGAACTGCACAAGCTCACGCCGTTCCTCGGTGTGCTGCAGGACCGTGGCTACAAGGTGGCGCTGGTTACCGACGGGCGCATGTCGGGTGCCTCGGGCAAGATCCCGGCGGCCATCCACGTTTGCCCCGAGGCTTATGACGGCGGCCCGCTGGCGCGGGTGCGCGATGGTGATATGGTGCGGGTCGATGGTGTCGAAGGCACGCTGCGGGTGATGGTCTCGGCCGAAGAACTGGCCAGCCGCGACCTGCCGCCAGCGCCCCAGGGCAACGACCTGGGCTGCGGGCGCGAGCTGTTCGGCTTCATGCGCATGGCGTTCAGCCCGGCAGAGCAGGGCGCCAGTGCGTTCACCTCGGCCCTGGAGAACATCAAATGAAGGACCTGCTGGTTGGCGACATCGGCGGCACCAATGCCCGTTTTGCGTTGTGGCGTGACAACCAGCTGCATGAAGTGAAAGTCTTCGCCACCGCGGACTACACCAGCCCGGAGCAGGCTATCGAGGCCTATCTGGAAGGCCAGGGTATCGCCCGTGGTGGCCTGGCAGCGGTGTGCCTGGCGGTGGCCGGGCCGGTCGATGGCGATGAGTTCCGCTTCACCAACAACCACTGGCGGCTGAGCCGCACGGCGTTCTGCAAGACATTGCAAGTCGAGCGGCTGCTGCTGATCAACGACTTCACCGCCATGGCGCTGGGCATGACCCGGCTGCGCCAGGGGGAGTACCGCGAAGTGTGCCCGGGCCAGGCCGACCCAACGCGGCCGGCGCTGGTGATCGGGCCTGGCACTGGCTTGGGCGTGGGTTCATTGCTGCGCCTGGGCCAACAGCACTGGCAGGCGTTGCCGGGGGAGGGCGGGCATGTCGACCTGCCGGTGGGTAATGCCCGCGAAGCGGCGATCCACCAACACATTCACGGCCAGATCGGCCATGTCAGCGCCGAGACCGTGCTCAGTGGTGGCGGCCTGGTGCGCTTGTACCAGGCGATCTGCGCGCTGGATGGCGACACACCCAGGCACAAGACACCGGCGCAGATCACCGATGCTGCGCTAGGCGGCGAGCCACGAGCGCTGGCTGTGGTCGAACAGTTCTGCCGGTTTCTCGGCCGAGTCGCTGGTAACAATGTTCTCACGCTGGGCGCGCGGGGCGGGGTCTATATTGTCGGCGGCGTGATCCCGCGCTTTGCCGAACTGTTCCTGCGTAGCGGTTTTGCCGCAAGTTTTGCCGACAAGGGCTGCATGAGTGGCTATTTTGCCGGCGTGCCGGTGTGGCTGGTGACGGCGGAGTTTTCAGGCTTGCTGGGGGCCGGGGTGGCCTTGCAGCAGGCTCTAGATCGCTGATTGGGGCTGCAAAGCAGCCCCAATAGCAGGCAACCAAGACCTGCAACCAACAAGAGGAAGGACCACCTTGAGCACTGCCGGCAAATCGATCCTGATGGTCGACGACGACCAGGAAATCCGCGAACTGCTGCAAACCTACCTGAGCCGCTCCGGCTTCCAGGTCCACGCCGAGGCAGACGGCAAGGGCTTTCGCCGCGCACTGGAAAGCACCCCCTGCGACCTGGTCATCCTCGATGTCATGCTGCCCGACGAAGACGGCTTCAGCCTGTGCCGCTGGGTGCGCCAGCACCCGCGCCAGGCACGGGTACCGATCATCATGCTCACTGCCAGCTCCGATGAAACTGACCGGGTCATCGGCCTGGAACTGGGCGCCGACGATTACCTGGGCAAGCCCTTCAGCCCGCGCGAACTGCAGGCCCGGATCAAGGCCCTGCTGCGTCGCACCGAATTCGGCCAGGCTGCGCCCGGCAGTGCCGTACTGGCCTTCGACGATTGGCGCCTGGACACGGTCAGCCACCGCCTGTTCCATCGCGACGGTGAAGAAGTGATCCTCTCCGGCGCTGATTTCGCCTTGCTCAAGCTGTTTCTCGACCACCCGCAGCAAATCCTCGACCGCGACACCATCGGCAACGCCACCCGTGGCCGCGAGCCGATGCCACTGGACCGCATCGTCGACATGGCGGTCAGCCGCTTGCGCCAGCGCCTGCGCGATACCGAAAAACCTCCCCGGCTGATCCGCACCGTGCGCGGCAGCGGCTACCTGCTGGCGGCGCATGTCTGCTGTGCACCCTGAGCGGCGCTGGCGCCTGCTGCCGCGCTCGCTGCTGGGGCGCATGCTGCTGCTGACCTTGTTGGTGGTACTGCTGGCCCAGGGCCTGTCGAGCATCATCTGGGTTGCCCAATTGCGCGCCAGCCAGTTGCAGGGCCTGCGCGCCAGCGCCAGCAGCCTTGCCCATTCGATGAGTGCCAGTGTCAGCTACTTCCGCTCGCTGCCGGTGGCCTACCGGCCGCTGGTGCTCGACCAGCTGCGCAGCATGGGTGGCACGCGCTTCTTCGTGTCGCTCAACGCCAAGCCGCTGGATATGCCGGTACTGCCCATCACCCCGCGCAAGCAGGCGGTGATCGACGTGTTCCAGCAGGTATTGCACGAGCGGCTCGGCTCGCAGATGGAGATTTCCGTAGAGTTCGTCGCCCCCGATGACCTGCGCATCTTCAACAGCGGCCTCAAGCTCGATGAGCTGCCGCGTTCGTGGGCGCATTATTCGCTGACCCTGGAGCCGCTCAACCCACCGGTACTGGTGACGCAGATCCGCCTGGGCGAGGGCGAGTGGCTGTACATCGCCTCGCTGCTGCCCGAGCCGTACACCAGCCTGGAAGCCGAACGCCTGCCGCGCCAGCAGATTGGTTTCATCGTGCTCACTACCGCCTTGTTGCTGTTGTTCATCGGCTTGCTGGTGCATTGGCAGAGCTGGCCGCTCAAGCGCCTGGCGCGGGCTGCGCGGGAGATGTCGCTGGGTGCCGATGTGGCGCCAGTGGCCGAAGGCGGGGGCAGCGAAGTGGTCGAGGTGGGGCGGGCGTTCAACAGCATGCGCGAACGTATCAGCCGCTACCTGACTGAGCGTAGCCAGTTGTTCAGCGCCATCTCCCACGACCTGCGCACGCCAATCACCCGCCTGCGCCTGCGCGTCGAACTGCTGGAAGACGAGCGCCTGCAAGCCAAGTTCAGCCAGGACCTGGACGAGCTGGAATTGCTGGTCAAAGGCGCGTTGCAGTGTGTGAAGGACACCGACATTCACGAAAACATCGAACCGGTTGACCTTAACCAGGTGCTGGAAATTCTGGCCGAGCCTTACTTGCGCGATGGCCGCATCACCCTGGTAGGCAGGGCATTGGCGCCGTACCCGGGCAAGCCGCTGGCATTGCGGCGCTGCATCGGCAACCTGATCGACAATGCCATCAAGTACGGCGAACGGGCACGGCTGCGCATCATCGACAGTGCCGAGGGCTTTGTGCTGCAAGTGGACGACCAGGGGCCAGGGGTGCCGCAGCAGCAGTTGGAACAGGTATTCGAGCCGCACTTCCGCCTGGCAGGGCAGCAGCAGGGGTATGGGCTGGGGTTGGGGATTGCGCGCAACATTGCCCATAGTCATGGGGGTGAAGTGAGCTTGCTGAACCTGCGTGAGGGCGGGTTACGGGTGACCTTGTACCTGCCGCGGGGCATGGACTGATTTTTTGTGTTGCCTGTGCGGGCCTCTTCGCGGGTAAACCCGCTCCTACAACGACCGTGTAAGGGCCGCTCCGTGGTTAAACCCGCCCCTACAGGGATTGCGCTGTACGTGTAGGAGCGGGTTTACCCGCGAAGAGGCCAGCACAGGCAACCGAAATGTCACCGCCCAGTGACAATCCCGCCGTCCTTCGTGACATCCGCGCATACCCCGCTGGCTAGAATTCGCAAACGACTGGCAAGGATCAAGCTGGCCCATGAACACCCTCAAACTGCCTTCAACCAGCTGGCTCTACGCCCCGGCCCACAGCGCCTGGCGCCTGGCCGAAGCACAGCGCCTGCTAACCTTCGCCAAGGCCGCGAAACTGCCCGACGGCTTCGGCAACCTGGGCGCCACGGGCCAGCTCGCCCCCGGCGCCCGCGCCGAAACCATGAACACCGCCCGCATGACCCACTGCTTCGCCCTGGCCCATCTGCAGGGCATCCCCGGTTGCCTGGCCTATGCCGAACACGGCGTGGCTGCCCTGCGCGGTGCCATGCAGGATGCCAGCTACGGCGGCTGGTTCGCCCGCCCCGGCGGGCATGATGACAGCGGCAAGGCGGCCTACCTGCACGCTTTCGTTGCCCTGGCTGCCAGCTCGGCAGTGGTGGCCGGTGCAGCCGATGCCCACGCCTTGCTGGCCGCCGCCACCCAGGTGATCGAAACGCACTTCTGGAGCGAAGAAGAAGGTGCCCTGCGCGAAACCTTCTCCCGCGCCTGGCAGCTGCCCGAGCCGTACCGTGGCGCCAACAGCAACATGCACGCGACCGAAGCCTTCCTGGCCCTGGCAGATGTCACCGGCAACAGTCTGTGGCTGCAGCGCGCTTTGCGTATCGCCGAACGCATCATCCATACCCATGCCGCCGCCAACGGCTACCGGGTCATCGAACATTTCGACGCCCATTGGCAGCCGTTGCCGGATTACAACCTCGAACACCCCGCCGACCACTTCCGGCCTTATGGCACTACGCCCGGGCATGCCCTGGAATGGGCACGGTTGCTGTTGCATCTGGAGGCCAGCCTCGAACGGGCCGGCCTGCACGCACCGGGCTGGCTGTTGGGTTGCGCCCAGGCATTGTTCGATGGCGCCTGCCAGCAGGCGTGGAATGTCGATGGTGCGCAGGGCTTTGTCTACACCCTGGACTGGGCGGATCGGCCGGTGGTGCAAGCACGCCTGCACTGGGTGCACGTCGAGGCCTGCGCTGCTGCGGCGGCCCTGTTGCAGCGCACCGGCGAGGCGCATTACGAGCAGTGGTATCGCAACTGCTGGGGCTTCATCGCCAACCATTTCATCGACCTTGCCGGCGGCAGTTGGCATCACGAACTCGATGCGCATAACCAACCGGCCGGGACCATCTGGTCGGGCAAACCTGACCTCTACCACGCCTACCAGGCGCTGCTGCTGCCAGGTTTGCCGCTGGCACCCAGCCTGGCCAGCAACCTGGCTGGCAATGTAACCAGATGATGACATTCACGCATCGCTTCGTTACCTGACGGGGCGGGCACGCTGTTTAGACTTCAATGCAACGCAAGCGGTCGACTTGCACGGCATAACAACAAGAAAGGTGCTTCGATGAATTCCACGCTCCGTCTCGCTGCCGCAATCTCTATTGCCTCGTTAATTCCCCTGAGCGCCCAGGCTGCCGAATCCAAAGGCAGTGTCGAGGTGGTGCACTGGTGGACCTCCGGCGGTGAAAAAGCGGCGGTCGATGTGCTCAAGGCCCAGGTCGAAAAAGATGGCTTCACCTGGAAGGACGGCGCCGTCGCCGGCGGTGGTGGTGCCACAGCCATGACCGTGCTCAAAAGCCGCGCCGTGGCCGGCAACCCGCCCGGTGTCGCGCAAATCAAAGGCCCGGACATCCAGGACTGGGCGGCCACCGGCCTGCTTGATGCCGATGTGCTCAAAGGCGTGGCCAAGGACGAAAAATGGGACTCGCTGCTCGACAAGAAAGTCGCCGACACCGTGAAGTACGACGGTGACTACGTCGCCGTACCGGTGAACATCCACCGCATCAACTGGTTGTGGATCAACCCCGAAGTCTTCAAGAAGGCCGGCATCGACAAGGCGCCCACCACCCTCGACGAATTCTACGCCGTCGCCGACAAGCTCAAGGCCGCCGGCTTCATCCCGCTGGCCCATGGCGGCCAGCCATGGCAGGACAGCACCGTGTTCGAAAGCGTGGTGCTGGCGGTGATGGGCGCCGACGGCTACAAGAAGGCCATGGTCGACCTCGACAGTGCCGCCCTGACCGGCCCGCAGATGGTCCAGGCGCTGACCGAGCTGAAAAAGGTCGCTACCTACATGGACCCGGATGGCAAAGGCCAGGACTGGAATCTGGAAGCGGCCAAGGTCATCAACGGCAAGGCCGGCATGCAGATCATGGGCGACTGGGCCAAGAGCGAATGGACCCTGGCAAACAAGATCGCCGGCAAGGATTACCAGTGCGTGCCATTCCCCGGCACCGACAAGGCCTTCCTGTACAACATCGACTCGTTGGTGGTGTTCAAGCAGAACAACGCCGGCACCTCTGCCGGCCAGCAGGACATCGCGCGCAAGGTGCTGGGTGAGGACTTCCAGAAGGTCTTCAGCATCAACAAAGGGTCGATTCCGGTGCGTAACGACATGCTCGCCGACATGGGCAAGTATGGCTTCGATGCCTGCGCACAAACCTCCGCCAAGGACTTCCTCGCCGACGCCAAGACCGGCGGCCTGCAGCCGAGCATGGCGCACAACATGGCCACCACGCTGGCCGTGCAGGGCGCGTTCTTCGATGTGGTGACCAACTACATCAACGACCCCAAGGCCGACCCGGCCGATGCGGCGAAGAAGCTGGCGGCGGCGATCAAGGCTGCCCAGTAAAGGCTGACGCGGTCCCGTTGTAGGAGCGGCCTTGCGTCGCGATGGGCTGCGCAGCAGCCCCAAAACCTGCGCACTCGATCTTTCAGGTAGGCGTTGACCTTGAGTCCTTTGGGGCTGCTTCGCAGCCCATCGCGACGCAAGGCCGCTCCTACAGGGGAGTGCGGCGCCTTTGAGGTGAACCATGACCACAACAACCGCCCAACTGCGGGCCTCACCCCTGGACGCGCTGCAGCGCTGGCTACCCAAGCTGGTGCTGGCGCCAAGCATGTTCATCGTCCTGGTGGGCTTCTACGGCTACATCCTCTGGACCTTCGTGCTGTCCTTCACCACCTCGACCTTCCTGCCCACCTACAAGTGGGCCGGCCTTGCGCAATACGCCCGGCTGTTCGACAACGACCGCTGGTGGGTAGCCAGCAAGAACCTGCTGGTGTTCGGCGGCCTGTTCATCACCATCAGCCTGGCCATCGGTGTGCTGCTGGCGGTGTTGCTGGACCAGCGCATCCGCCGCGAAGGCTTCATCCGCACCCTCTACCTGTACCCCATGGCGCTGTCGATGATCGTCACCGGTACCGCCTGGAAGTGGTTGCTCAACCCCGGCATGGGCCTGGACAAGCTACTGCGCGACTGGGGTTGGGAGGGCTTTCGCCTGGACTGGCTGATCGACCCTGACCGGGTGGTGTACTGCCTGGTGATCGCCGCCGTGTGGCAGGCCTCGGGCTTCATCATGGCAATGTTCCTTGCCGGCTTGCGCGGCGTCGACCAATCGATCATTCGCGCCGCACAGATCGACGGTGCCAGCCTGCCACGCATCTACTGGACGGTGGTGCTGCCCAGCCTGCGCCCGGTGTTCTTCAGTTCGCTGATGATCCTTTCGCACATCGCCATCAAAAGCTTCGACCTGGTGGCGGCGATGACCGCCGGTGGCCCGGGCTACTCGTCCGACCTGCCAGCGATGTTCATGTATTCGTTCACCTTCAGCCGCGGCCAGATGGGCATGGGCTCGGCCAGCGCCATTCTCATGCTCGGGGCGATCCTGGCGATCCTCGTGCCGTACCTGTACTCGGAGCTGCGGAGCAAACGCCATGCATAGCCCTGTCGACAAGGCGCCGCTGAGCGCGAGCCGCATTGCCATTCACGCGGTATTGCTGATTGCCGTGCTGCTGTACCTGGTGCCGCTGGTGGTGATGTTGCTGACCAGCTTCAAGACCCCAGAAGACATCAGCGCCGGCAACCTGCTGAGCTGGCCGACGGTGATCACCGGCATTGGCTGGGTCAAGGCCTGGGGCACGGTAAGCGGTTACTTCTGGAACTCGATCATGATCACCGTGCCCGCGGTGCTGATCTCCACCACCATTGGTGCGCTGAACGGCTATGTGCTGTCGATGTGGCGCTTCCGTGGTTCGCAGCTGTTCTTCGGGCTGCTGCTGTTCGGCTGCTTCCTGCCGTTCCAGACCGTGCTGCTGCCGGCCTCGTTCACCCTCGGCAAGCTTGGCCTGGCCAGCACCACCAGCGGCCTGGTGCTGGTGCATGTGGTCTATGGCCTGGCCTTCACCACGCTGTTCTTCCGCAACTTCTACGTGAGCATCCCCGATGCGCTGGTCAAGGCCGCACGGCTGGACGGTGCCGGGTTCTTCACCATCTTCCGCCGCATCATTTTGCCGATGTCGACACCGATCATCATGGTTTGCCTGATCTGGCAATTCACCCAGATCTGGAACGACTTCCTGTTCGGCGTGGTGTTTTCCAGCGGCGACTCGCAACCGATCACCGTGGCCCTGAACAACCTGGTCAACACCAGCACCGGGGCCAAGGAATACAACGTCGACATGGCGGCGGCGATGATTGCCGGCCTGCCAACCCTGCTGGTCTACGTGGTAGCAGGCAAATATTTCGTGCGCGGGCTGACTGCCGGCGCGGTCAAGGGGTAAGCCATGGCAACGCTCGAACTTCGCAATGTGAACAAGACCTACGGCAGCGGCCTGCCAGACACCCTCAAGGACATTCAGCTGTCGATCAAGGACGGTGAGTTCCTGATCCTGGTCGGCCCGTCGGGCTGCGGCAAGTCGACCTTGATGAACTGCATCGCCGGCCTGGAGCAGATCACCGGTGGTGCGATCCTCATCGACCAGCAGGACGTCAGCGGCATGAGCCCCAAGGACCGCGACATCGCCATGGTGTTCCAGTCCTACGCGCTGTACCCGACCATGAGCGTGCGCGAGAACATCGAGTTTGGCCTGAAGATCCGCAAGCTGCCCCAAGCCGCCATCGACGAGGAGGTGGCGCGGGTGGCCAAGCTGCTGCAGATCGAGCACCTGCTGGCGCGCAAACCGGCGCAGCTGTCCGGTGGCCAGCAGCAGCGCGTGGCCATGGGCCGGGCGCTGGCGCGGCGGCCGAAGATCTACCTGTTCGACGAACCGCTATCCAACCTCGATGCCAAGCTGCGGGTCGAGATGCGCACCGAAATGAAACTGATGCACCAGCGCCTGAAGACCACCACCGTGTACGTCACCCATGACCAGATCGAGGCCATGACCCTGGGCGACAAGGTGGCGGTGATGAAAGACGGCATTATCCAGCAGTTCGGCACCCCGCAGCAGATCTACAACGACCCGGCCAACCAGTTCGTCGCCAGCTTCATCGGTTCGCCGCCGATGAACTTCATTCCAGTGCGCCTCAAGCAACAGGATGGCCGCTTGCTGGCGCTGCTCGACAGCGGCCAGGCGCGCTGCGAGCTGCCCCTGGGGCTGGCCGCCGATCAGCTGGATGGCCGCGAGATCATCCTGGGTATCCGCCCCGAGCAGATCGCCCTGGGCGCAGCCGAGGGCAACGGCCTGCCGGGTATCCGCGCCGAGGTTCAGGTTACCGAGCCTACCGGTCCGGACCTGCTGGTGTTCGTCACCCTCAACCAGACCAAGGTGTGCTGCCGCCTGGCGCCGGATGTCATGTGCCAGGTCGGTGACAGCCTCAACCTGCAATTCGACCCGGCCCGGGTGCTGCTTTTCGACGCCAACAGCGGCGAGCGGCTGCACCTGGCCAGTACTGCCGCTACCACAAAGGACAACGTGGCTCACTTCAAAGGCCGCTAACTCGTCTACACCATCAAATAAGAAAAAAGAGGACGCAAAGGGATGGAACAGCGCAAACGCATCAGGACATTGGGTTCGCTGGCATTGCTTGCCATCGTGGGCAGTGGTGGCGCACAGGCTGCCGAGGCCTTTTCCAGCGAATCAAAATGGATGACCGGCGACTGGGGTGGTACCCGTACCGAACTGCTGGACAAGGGCTACGACTTCACCCTCGACTACGTCGGTGAAGTGGCCGGTAACCTGCACGGCGGCTACAACGACGACAAGACCGCCCGCTACAGCGACCAGTTCGCCCTCGGCGCGCACCTGGACCTGCAGAAGATCTTCGGCTGGCACGATGCCGAGTTCAAGCTGGCGATCACCGAGCGCAGCGGCCGCAACCTGTCCAACGATCGCATCAGCGACCCGCGCGCCGGCCAGTTCAGCTCGGTGCAGGAAGTGTGGGGCCGTGGCCAGACCTGGCGCCTGACCCAGATGTGGATCAAGCAGAAGTACTTCGACGGCGGCCTGGACGTGAAATTCGGCCGCTTCGGCGAAGGCGAAGACTTCAACAGCTTCCCTTGCGACTTCCAGAACCTGGCCTTCTGCGGTTCGCAGGTGGGCAACTGGGTGGGTGGTATCTGGTACAACTGGCCAGTCAGCCAATGGGCGCTGCGGGTGAAGTACAACATCACCCCGGAATTCTTCGTCCAGGTTGGCGCCTTCGAGCAGAACCCCTCCAACCTGGAAACCGGCAACGGCTTCAAGCTCAGCGGCAGCGGCACCAAAGGCGCAATCCTGCCGGTGGAAGCGGTGTGGTCGCCCAAGGTCAACGGCCTGCCGGGCGAGTACCGCCTGGGCTACTACTACAGCACGGCCAAGGCCGACGATGTGTTCGACGACGTCAACGGCAACCCGCAGGCGCTGAGCGGCGAGGCCTTCAAGTCGCATTCCAGCAAGCACGGCTGGTGGGTGGTGGCACAGCAGCAGGTTACCGCCCATGCGGGTGACGTCAATCGCGGCCTCAGCCTGTTCGCCAACTTCACCGTGCACGACAAGGCCACCAACGTGGTCGACAACTACCAGCAGGTGGGGTTGGTCTACAAAGGTGCCTTCGACGCCCGGCCCAAGGATGACATCGGCTTCGGCGTGGCGCGGATTCATGTGAATGACGACGTGAAGAAACGCGCCGAATTGCTCAACGCCCAGAGCGGCATCAACGATTACGACAACCCAGGCTTCGTGCCGCTGCAGCGTACCGAGTACAACGCCGAGCTCTACTACGGCTTCCACGTCACCAACTGGCTGACCGTGCGGCCCAACCTGCAGTACATCAAAAGCCCCGGCGGGGTGGATGAGGTGGACAACGCGCTGGTCGCAGGCTTGAAGATTCAGTCGTCATTCTGAGGGCATTTGTTGTAAATTTACGCCAATCCATTTTCGGTACCCGGCATCCACTGGCCTGCAGTGGTTGTCGGGGATAGGCCGAGACAGCGCTATCTCAAACAACAAGAGCTCTGAACCATGCCCGAACATCCGCTCCATCGCTTCTTTTCCTCGCAGCGGCCACGGCCGACATTCGAGTGGGAGCGTTACCAGCAGCGCGATGTGCTGATCATCGATCACCCCCGTTGCCAGGCGGTCTTCAGTCGCCAGGGCGCGCAACTGCTGCACTTTCAACCGGCGGGTGAACGGCCTTGGCTGTGGTGCGCCGAGCAGTGGCCGCAAGTGGGCGCGATTCGTGGTGGCGTGCCGGTGTGCTGGCCGTGGTATGGCCGCCATCCCAGCGAGGACCTGTGGCCGGCCCATGGCTGGGCGCGGCTGCTGGACTGGAAGCTGGTCGACAGCCGCGAGGACGAGGAGGGCGTGACCCTGAAGTGGCGGCTGGACCTGTGTGACTGGCAAGTCGACCTGCATGCCCGCTTGGGCAGCCGCATGGAACTGAGCCTGAGCACCGAACACCAGGACAGCGAACCCTGCCAGCTGAGCCATGCGCTGCTGGCCTACTGGCGCATCAGTGACGTGTCCGAGATAGCGCTATCCGGGCTTGAGGATATCGAAGGTTACGACCGCCTCAATCGCCAGGCCTGCCGTGAGGATGGCGCCCTCAAGCTCAAAGGTGGCTGCCAGAAGGTCTACCCCGGTACCCCTCGGGTGCAATTGCAGGACCCGGCATGGCAGCGCGAACTGTGCATTGATACCGGTGACAGCGACGACACCGTGGTCTGGCACCCGGGCAACCGCCCGCTGATGGGCGTGACCGGCCGCGAATCGCAGCGCTTCGTTTGCGTCGAAGCCGCCAGCGGCAGTGGCGAGGGCCTGAGCCTGGCGCCGGGGCAGCGTGCCCACCTGCGCCTGCAGGCGCACCGGCTCAGTTGAGTTCGTCGTCCTCGATCGGGTAGCGGCTGGCGTTGAGGCTTTCCTTGATCTTGCGCAGGTGCGGCTGGAAGTCCACGCCTCGGCGCAGGGTCATGCCGGTGGCCAGTACATCGAGCACGGTCAGCTGGATAATCCGCGAAGTCATCGGCATGTAGATGTCGGTGTCTTCCGGCAGCGGAATATGCAGGCTCAGGCTGCAGGCGTTGGCCAGCGGCGAGCCGGCAGCGGTCAGGCCCAGCACCGAGGCGCCGTTTTCGCGGGCCAGGCGGGCCACTTCTACCAGTTCGCGGGTGCGCCCGGTGTAGGAGATGATCACGAACAGGTCACCGGTGTGGGCCACCGAGGCCAGCATGCGCTGCATCAGCACGTCGGCGTGGGCCGACACTGCCAGGTTGAAACGGAAGAACTTGTGTTGCGCATCCAGGGCCACCGGGGCCGAAGCACCAAGGCCGAAGAAGTGGATCTGCCGGGCCTGGATCATCATGTCCACGGCGCGGCTGACCTGCGCCGGGTCGAGTTGCTGGCAGGCGCTGTCGAGCGAGGCGATGGCACTGGCGAAGATCTTCTGGGTATAGGCCGCCGGGTCATCATCGGCCTCTACTGCGCGGCTGACATAGGCGGCGCCGCTGGCCAGGCTCTGTGCCAGCTGCAGCTTGAGTTCGGGGTAGCCGCTGACACCGAACGAGCGGCAGAAGCGGTTGACGGTCGGTTCGCTGACCTTGGCCGCCTGGGCCAGCGCAGCGATGCTGAAACGGGTGGCTTGTTGCGGGTTGAGCAGGATGACTTCGGCGACTTTGCGTTCGGCCTTGTTCAGCTCGTCGAGGCGTCCCTGGATCTGTTCCAGGAGGTTTCGCACGCGGTCCATGGGTGTGTCCTTGGGTCGGGAAGACAGTCGGCTGTGGGAGCAGCAGGCTTTTTGCACGGTCGTCTATCGTACTGTCGGTGCGGTTGACGCACCACTTGTCTGTAACACTTGTGTGTAATGTTATGGTTTTTACTACATTATCCCTTGAAAACCGTAAGTGAAAGCGGTATTCCTAGACCAACTTTAGGAAAGAACCTACATCATGGCTGCGATCAGTGTCGAACCTTGCACCTTTGCCCTGTTTGGCGCCCTTGGCGACCTGGCATTGCGCAAGCTGTTTCCTGCGCTCTACCAGCTCGACCGGGCCAACCTGTTGCACCCGGACACCCGCCTGCTGGCGCTGGCCCGCGAGGCCGGCGACGCGCAGCAGCACCTGCATACCATCGAAGCCCACCTGCGCCGGCATGTGCCCGAAGCTGATATCGAGCCCGCTGCGCTGGGGCGCTTCCTTGGCCGGTTGAACTACCAGCACCTGGACTTCCTGCAGCCCGAGGGTTATCAGGCCCTGGCCGAGCAGTTGCCGGGCGAGCAGCCGTTGATCGCCTATTTCGCCACGGCGGCGGCGGTATACGGGGCCATCTGCGAAAACCTCGACAAGGCCGGGCTGGCCCCGCGCACCCGGGTGGTGCTGGAAAAGCCCATTGGCCACGACCTGGAGTCGTCGCGCCGGGTCAATGATGCCGTGGCGCGGTTCTTCCCCGAAAACCGGGTCTATCGCATTGACCACTACCTGGGCAAAGAGACGGTACAGAACCTGATTGCCCTGCGCTTTGCCAACAGCCTGTTCGAAACCCAGTGGAACCAGAATTCCATTTCCCATGTGGAGATTACCGTCGCCGAAAAGGTCGGTATCGAAGGCCGTTGGGGCTATTTCGACAAAGCCGGCCAACTGCGCGACATGATCCAGAACCACCTGCTGCAGTTGCTGTGCCTGATTGCCATGGACCCGCCTAGCGAACTGTCCGCCGATGCCATCCGCGACGAGAAGGTGAAGGTGCTCAAGGCCCTGGCGCCGATCACTGGCGAAGGGCTGAGCACCCGCGTGGTGCGGGGCCAGTACATTGCCGGCTACAGCGAAGGCAAGCCGGTGCCGGGCTACCTTGAAGAAGACAACGCCAACGCCCAGAGCGACACCGAAACCTTCGTCGCCCTGCGTGCCGACATTCGCAACTGGCGCTGGTCGGGTGTGCCGTTCTACCTGCGTACCGGCAAGCGCATGCCGCAGAAGCTGTCGCAGATCGTCATCCACTTCAAGGAAACGCCGCACTACATCTTCGCACCGGAACAGCGTTTGCAGATCGGTAACAAGCTGATCATCCGCCTGCAACCGGATGAAGGCATTTCTTTACGGGTGATGACCAAAGAGCAGGGCCTGGACAAGGGCATGCAATTGCGCAGCGGCCCGTTGCAGCTGAATTTTTCCGACACCTGGCGCAGTACAAGGATTCCGGATGCCTACGAGCGGCTTTTGCTTGAGGTGATGCGCGGCAACCAGAACCTGTTCGTGCGCAAGGATGAAATCGAGTATGCCTGGAAGTGGTGCGACCAGTTGATCGCCGGCTGGCGTAACGCGGGCGATGCGCCCAAGCCTTACGCGGCGGGGTCCTGGGGGCCGATGAGCTCGATTGCACTGATCACACGCGATGGGAGGGCGTGGTATGGGGATATCTGAACTGAAACTGCCGGCGGCCGTGAAGATACACGACCTGGCGGATGCCAAAAGCCTGGCTGCAACCTTGGCCCGTGACGTGGCCGAGCGCTTGCGGGCAGCCATTGCCGCCAAGGGCCAGGCCTGCGTGGTGTTGTCCGGCGGCCGCAGCCCGGTGCCGTTCCTTGAGCAACTGGCAAGCGAACGCCTGGACTGGGCCAAGGTCACCGTCAGCCTGGCCGATGAGCGCTGGGTGCCGGTGGAGCACGCCGACAGCAACGCCGGCCTGCTGGCCCGCCACTTGCTCAAAGGCGAGGCAGCCAAGGCCCGCTTCGTTGGCGTGTACCAGCAAGCGGAGAGCCTTGATGCCGCTGCGCTGAAGGCCGACCAGGCCTTGGCCGGGCTACCGCCGATCGACGTGCTGGTGCTGGGTATGGGTGACGATGGCCATACCGCCTCGCTATTCCCGGCCAGCCCCAACCTGGGCGCAGGTCTGGACCTGGCCAGCCCACGCCGCTGCCTGCCAATGCTGGCGCCGAGCGTGCCGCACCAGCGCCTGTCGCTGACCCGCTCGCTGTTGGCCAGCGCCGCCTTCATTGCCCTGTCTGTGCAAGGCCAGGGCAAACTCGCTACCCTGCGCGCCGCGCTGGCTGGCAACGACCTTACTGAAATGCCTATTCGCGCTTTTCTTCACGACCCCCTGGACATCTACTGGTGCCCATGAGCCAAGGATCCTCTGTCATGACCACCCTCGAACGCCCACAGCCCCAGCTCTCGATGGCTGACAAAGCCGCACGGATCGATGCCATCTGCGAAAAGGCGCGCATCCTGCCGGTGATCACCATCGCCCGTGAGGAAGACATCCTGCCGCTGGCTGATGCCCTGGCCGCTGGCGGTATCCGTACCCTGGAAGTGACCTTGCGTTCGCAGCACGGCCTGAAAGCCATCCAGGTGCTGCGTGAACAGCGCCCTGAGCTATGCGTCGGCGCTGGCACTGTGCTTGATCGCAACATGTTTGCGGCTGTTGAAGCGGCGGGTGCGCAATTCGTCGTTACCCCGGGCATTACCCAGGACATTCTTGAAGCTGGCGTGGACAGTGAAATCCCGCTGCTGCCAGGCATCAGCACACCGTCCGAGATCATGATGGGTTATGCCCTGGGCTACCGCCGCTTCAAGCTGTTCCCGGCGGAGATCAGCGGCGGCGTGGCGGCGATCAAGGCCTTTGGCGGGCCGTTCGGCGATATCCGCTTCTGCCCAACCGGTGGCGTGAACCCGGCCAACGTGCGCAATTACATGGCCTTGCCGAACGTGATGTGCGTGGGCGGTACCTGGATGCTCGACAGTAGCTGGATCAAGAACGGTGACTGGGCGCGGATCGAAGCGTGCAGTGCCGAGGCGATGGCGCTGCTGGACGCCAACTGAATCTGTTGTGTGCTTTACGGCTTGTGGGGCGCTTGGTCGGCGCCCCTTTTTTTGCCTGTAATTCTTGTAGCGCCTGTTCTGGCCCTTTCGCGGGTAAACCCGCTCCTACATGGGAACGCATCCCGCTGTAGGAGCGGGTTTACCCGCGAATAGGCCGGCACAGGCCAAAAAAAAACCGCATCAAACGATGCGGGCTTCTTCATTCATCACACCAGGGCTCAGGCCGCCTTGGCTTCCTGCTGGCTCAGCGAGCGGTTCAACGCGCTGAACAGCGCCTTGAAGCTGGCTGTGGTGATGTTTTCATCAATACCCACACCGTGCACCGGGCGGCCGCCGGCCACGCGCAGTTCGATGTAGGCCGCGGCCTTGGCGTTGGTACCGGCGCCAATCGCATGTTCGTTGTAGTCCATGATCTCCACGGCAATCGGCAGGCCGGCTACCAGTGCTTCAAGGGCACCGTTGCCCTTGCCGCGCCAGTGCAGGGTGGTTTCGCCTTCCCCGGCGACTTCCACTTCCACGGCGCTGTGGCCGTTTTCTTCCTGCAGGCGGTGGCTGACCAGCGCGTACGGCGCGTTGGCCTGGAGGTATTCCTTGTGCAGCAGGCTGTAGATCTGCTGGGCGGTCATTTCCAGGCCCAGGCGGTCGGTTTCACCCTGTACCACCTGGCTGAACTCGATCTGCATGCGGCGCGGCAAGCTGATGCCGTATTCCTGCTCGAGCAGGTAGGTGATACCGCCTTTGCCCGACTGGCTGTTGACGCGAATCACCGCCTCGTAGCTGCGGCCGATGTCGGCTGGGTCGATCGGCAGGTACGGTACTTCCCACAGTTCGCCTTCCTGCTGCTTGGCGAAGCCCTTGCGGATAGCGTCCTGGTGCGAGCCGGAGAACGCGGTGTGGACCAGGTCGCCCACGTACGGGTGACGTGGGTGCACCGGCAACTGGTTGCACTCTTCGACCACCTTGCGCACGCCGTCGATGTCGGAGAAGTCCAGCAGCGGGTCGATGCCTTGGGTGTAGAGGTTCAGCGCCAGGGTCACCAGGTCGACGTTGCCGGTACGCTCGCCGTTGCCGAACAGGCAGCCTTCGGCGCGGTCGGCACCGGCCATCAGGCCCAGTTCGGTGGCGGCGATGCCGGTGCCACGGTCGTTGTGGCAGTGCAGGCTGATGATCACGCTGTCACGACGGCTGACGTTGCGGCAGAACCACTCGATCTGGTCGGCGTAGATGTTCGCCGTGGACACTTCCACGGTGGCCGGCAGGTTGAGGATGATCTTGTGCTCAGGCGTCGGGTTCCACACCTGGATGACCGCGTCGCAAACTTCTTTGGCAAACTCCATCTCGGTGGCGCTGAAGGTTTCCGGCGAGTACTGGAAGGTCCACTGGGTTTCCGGCTGCTGGGCGGCATACTTGACGAACAGCTTGGCCGCGTTCACCGCGATGTCTTTCACGCCCTGCTTGTCCTGGTTGAAGACAATGCGGCGGAACGACGGGCTGGTGGCGTTGTACAGGTGGACGATGGCCTTCTTCGCGCCGCGCAGCGATTCGAAAGTACGGGCGATCAGGTCTTCACGGGCCTGGGTGAGCACCTGGATGGTGGTGTCGTCCGGGATGTGGCCGTCTTCGATCAGCATGCGCACGAAGTCGAAGTCGGTCTGCGAGGCGGACGGGAACGACGCTTCGATTTCCTTCACGCCAACCTGCACCAGGGTCTTCCAGAAGCGCAGTTTCTTCTCCGAATCCATTGGCTCGATCAGCGACTGGTTGCCATCACGCAGGTCGGAGCTGCACCAGATTGGCGCGGCGGTGATGGTCTTCGACGGCCAGGTACGGTCAGGCAGGTCGATGGTCGGGAAAGCGCGGTATTTCTTCGAAGGGTCTTTGAGCATGGTCATGGAAGCAATCCTTTTGTGTGCGGCCGAGATCGGGCCTGCCGAGCAATAACGAGATGAAGAGGCGAGGCGACGCGATTCAGCCTGGTAGTCGGGCGCTGACCAGGCAGAGGCTGCGATGTTGTCGGAGCAGGATGAGGGTGCTGAAGGTTTTCATGCCTTCAAACTTAACCAGTGGGGTGGGGGATGGCAAGCGTTCGGGAAAAATTGAGAGGAATGCTTAAAAAAAGCGGTTAGGCGAGATTTTATGGCTGATATTTTCTGGATGGTTATTGATTGTTGCGCGGTATTTTTCGATGGCGCAACACAGTGGAATTGATGTTGGCAGGGCTGGCCTCTTCGCGGGTAAACCCGCTCCTACAACGGATAGCGCAGCCTTCAGATGTGGCGCGCCCCCTGTAGGAGCGGGTTTACCCGCGAAGAGGCCGCCACTGCCTATACAAATCTCAAGGCTGAAACGCCCCAATGAAAATCGCCGGATCAACCCGCGCATCATTCAGGCTGACGTTCCAGTGCATGTGCGGCCCGGTAGCCCGCCCTGTCGACCCCACGCGCCCGACCACCTCGCCGCGACGCAGCTGCTGCCCGACCTGCACATCCATCTTCGACATGTGGCAGAACATGCTGATAAAGCCCTGCCCATGGTCGACGAACACCGTGCGGCCATTGAAGAAGTAATCGCCCACCAGAATCACCTTGCCATTGGCCGGGGTCTTTATCGGCGTCCCGGCCGGCACGGCGAAGTCCAGCCCGGCATGCGGGTTGCGTTCTTCGCCATTGAAGAAGCGGCGCACGCCGAACTTGCTCGACAGCGGGCCACTGACCGGCTTGTCGAGGACCAGGTTGCTCGGCAGGGTCGGGCTGAAGCTGCGGTAGGCCTTGATCTGCTCGGCCAGCTCGCGGTCGATGCGCTTGAGGTCGGCCGGGTTCGGGTTGACCTGGCGGGTGTTCTTCAAGGTGATGCGCTGCTCAGGGTACTTCTTGGTCCCGACGCTGAACGGCAGGGTACGGCCGCCCTGGCTTAGCACGGCGGTGCCGGGCTTCTGGGTCAGCGGGATGCCGACAATGGCCAGCCAATTGTCCTGCTCCTTCACCACCAATACCGGTTTGCCATCGAAGCGGGCGCTGGGTGCGCTGCTGGCGGGGCCGAGGTCGACCACCGCCACGCCGCCGGGTACCGGCTTGTTCAGCGTGCGGGTGATATAGCTGGCCTGGGCGCCGCCGGCCAGCAGCAACAGGGAAAGGGCAAGCAGGGGCGCGAGCAGGCGGGGCATGTGTCAGTCCAGTAGTGAGAGGGTGACCGGGGTCAGGTGGTTGTCTTCGACCCGCACCAACAATTCGCCTTCGTTCAGGCGGGCAGTCAGGCGCTGGCCATTGCGGGTCTGTTCGGCGCTGCGAATGGCCTGGCCCTGTTCATCGAGCAGGATGCTGTAGCCGCGGGCTAGGGTGGCCAGCGGGCTGACCACCTGCAGCGTCTGCAACTGGGCCTGGAAGCGCTGGCGACGGTCCTTGAGCACTTCGCGCATGGCCCGTGGCAGGCGCTCGGCCAGGCTGTCCAGGCGCTGGCCCAGCAGTTTCAGGTTGCGTCCCGGGTGTTGGGCGGCCAGGCGGGTTTCCACCCGTGCCAGGCGCTCGCGGCGCTGGTTGAGGTTGAGCATGAACGCGCGGCGCAGGCGCATGTCCAGGTCGTCCAGGCGCTGGGCCTGCTGGCGCAGGCGCTCGCCCGGGTGGCGCAGGCGCCGGGTCAGCGACTCCAGGCGCAGGCGGTCGTGGGTCAGGCGGTTCTGCATGCGCAGCAGCAGGCGCCGCTGCAGGCCATCCAGGCGTTGCTGCAGGCCGCTGTTGTCGGGGGCCAGCAGCTCGGCGGCGGCAGACGGCGTGGGTGCACGCACGTCGGCGACGAAGTCGCTGATCGACACATCGGTTTCATGGCCGACGGCGCTGACAATCGGCGTGACGCAGGCGGCCACGGCCCGTGCCACGGCTTCTTCGTTGAAACACCACAGGTCTTCCAGCGAGCCGCCACCCCGCGCCAGGATCAGCGCATCGAAACCGAGGCTGTCGGCCAGGCGGATGGCCCGCACGATCTGCGCGATGGCTTCGCGGCCCTGTACCGCTGTAGGGATCAGGTTCAGTTCCACCTGCGGGGCACGGCGGCCGAATACGCTGATGATGTCGCGGATCACCGCGCCGGTGGGCGAGGTGATGATGCCGATGCGCTGCGGGTGGGCCGGCAGCGGCTTCTTGCGCTCGGCGCTGAACAGCCCCTCGACACCGAGCTTTTCCTTCAGTGCCTCGAAGGCCAGGCGCAGCGCGCCATCACCGGCCGGCTCGACGGTATCGAGAATCAGCTGGTAGTCGCCACGCCCCTCGAACAGCGAAACCTTGCCGCGTACCCGCACCGCCAGGCCGTCACGCAGGGCCTGACGCACCCGCGTGGCGTTCTGCCGGAACAGCGCGCAACGCACCTGGGCGCCGCTGTCCTTGAGGGTGAAGTACATGTGGCCGGACGCCGGGCGGGCGAGGTTGGAAATCTCGCCTTCCACCCACACGCTGCGGAACACGTCTTCCAGCAGCACGCGCGCGCGGCCGTTGAGTTGGCCGACGGTAAGGACCTCACGGTCCAGGCCGAGTCGTTCGAAAGGGTCTCTGATCATGGCCGGCATCATAAAGGACATCGGCCCCTGTAGTCAGCCTGCCACGATCCTGTGGGAGCGCACATCCGTCCAGGTTTGCACCGTACCTGTGGGAGCGGGTTCACCCGCGAACACCGGCATCGCCGGTGCCATCAACCCTGCATCGCTGCCACGAACTGGCGCACCATCTGCCCCGCATCTCGCCGACAAGCCAGCGCCACAGCGCTCTCACACCCCCCCTCCAGCGCCACGAAACTGACCGAAGCCGGCGCAATCTCGCGCATGCACGCCGGCAGCAACGCCACCCCAAACCCCGCCTGAATCAACTGCAACTGCGTGGTCTTGCGCGACAGCACCTGCGCCGCGCGCGGAAAAAAGCCTGCCTCCATGCACAACGAGGCCGACAGGTAACTCAGCCCGCCACGATCCCGATGCGGAATGGAAATGAAGCGCTCTTCGCGCAACTGTTCCAGCTTCACCTGTACCGCGTCAGCCAGCGGATGCCCAGCGGCAACCGCCAGCAGCAATGGCTCGCTGAACAGTTCATGCAGTACCACGCCCTCATGCTGGCGCAACACCGGCAGGCGCAGCAGGCCGATATCCAGCCGCCCGCCAGCAATATCCTCCAGCTGCGCCTCTGACGACTGTTGGGCAATCTCCAGCGAAACCCCCGGGTTGTCGCGCAAATAGCCGCCCAGGCGAGCCAGCAACGGGCCGGTCAGCGGTACAGTGCTGGAATGGTTCAGGCGCAGGCTGCCCTGCAACCCTTCGCCAATGTCGCGGGTAACCCGCTCCGCTTGCGCCAGGTCGGCCAGCAAGCGCCGCGCCCGCTCCAGAAAGGCCTGCCCGGCCAGCGTCAGGCGTGGCAGGCGTGCAGTGCGTTCGAACAGCGGCGTGCCCAGTTGCTGCTCCAGCTCCTTGATCTGCCGGCTCAGCGCCGACTGGGCGATGTACAGCCGCTCGGCGGCGCCGCTGAAGCTGCCGCACTCGGCGATTTCCACGAAGTAACGCAACTGGCGGATCGACGTCATGTCATGCCTTTTCGAGATGGCTGTGGCGATAAAGGCATATTAGTCGGCATGGCTCGCTGCTGGCTAACCTTTGCCTGTCTTCCCAGGAATTGCTGCCATGCTCGCCCAATTGTCGTTTTCCGGCCTTGACTGGCTGCCCATCCTGCTCGGTGTCGGGGTTGCCTACATCGTCTTTGGCATCGCCGGTTTCGGCACCGCGCTGGTGGCCGGCCCGGTGCTGATCCACTTCATGCCGCTGTCGCGGATCATTCCGCTGTTGGTACTGCTCGACTTCGTCGCTGCCTTCGGCAACCTGTTGCCTTCGCGCCGCGATGTAGTGCGCGGCGAGTTGCTGCGGCTGCTGCCGTTCATGGCCATTGGCTGCACGTTGGGCGTGGTGTTCCTGCTGCAGTTGCAGTCCGATCTGTTGCTGCTATTGATGGGTTTGTTCGTCACGGCCTATGCGCTGTACGGCCTGGCAGTGAAGGTGCGGCCGGTAAATCTGTCCGGTTTCTGGGCGGTGCCGATGGGCACGGCAGGCGGGCTGTTCGGTGCGTTGTTCGGCAGTGGCGGCTTCCTTTATGCGCTATACCTGAGCGCACGCCTTGGGGCGAAGGAGCAGGTCCGTGCTACCCAGAGCGCGTTGATCAGTTGCAGCACGGTGGTGCGCCTGTCGCTGTTCCTGATCGCCGGCGTGTATGCCGACCAAAGCCTGCTATTGCTTGCCGCCTGCCTGCTCCCCGTCATGTTCATCGGCCTCTGGGCAGGGCGCCGGCTGACCCACCGGCTGTCCCGCGAAGCCTTCGTACGCCTGGTCACCTGGCTGGTGCTGGCCAGCGGGCTGGCGCTCATCGGTCGCTACCTCAGCGCCTGAGCGGTAGAATTGCACCATTATCGCAGTCTTGCAGGCTTGTCCCGTTCATGAACACCCAGAGCATCATCGTTCCCAAACTGTCTACCGTGCCGGTGCACGAAGCCCGTGCCCGTGCCATCCTGCGCTGGCTGGTGCGCGAAAAGGTGGTCGAGGAACAGCTGACCACCTGTGGCCGCACCGGCAACCGCATGGGCCATGCCCTGGCCGCCGGTGCACGCAAAGTGGCCCTGCACCCAGAGAAGTTGCCCTTTGGCGAACAGGTCAATGGCCTGGAAGTGATGCTCAAGCGCTGCATCTATACCCCCAGCGAAGGCTTCCTTGAAGAGGCCGGTTGCCCGGAGTGCCGGCGCGAGGTGGGCGAGCCGCTGTTCGAAAGCCTGGAAGAGTGGATGCCGGCGGTGAGCGACAACTTCACCTGCCCGCTGTGCGGCTTCGAAGATGACATCAATGGCTTCATTTACCTGCAGCCATGTGCCTTTTCCAACCTGGGGTTCATCTTCAACAACTGGGGCGAGGCCGGGTTTACCCAGGCCTTTCTCGACAGCTTCGCCGACTGGCTCGACCAGCCGGTGGCCGTGGTACAGGTAAAACTGCCACAAGGCTGACCGAAGGCCCTTATTTTGCATTGAGCGGCGCGCCGTGCATGAGTATAATGGCGCGCTTCCATTTTTCCCGCCCGGGAGCCCCCGCGATGCTGCGTATCAGCCAAGAAGCCCTGACCTTCGACGATATCCTCCTTGTACCTGGCTACTCCGAGGTACTGCCCAATGAAGTCAGTCTCAAGACCCGTTTGACTCGTGGCATCGAGCTGAACATTCCGTTGGTTTCCGCTGCCATGGATACCGTGACCGAAGCGCGCCTGGCCATTGCCATGGCCCAGGAAGGCGGCATCGGCATCATCCACAAGAACATGACCATCGAACAGCAGGCCGGCGAAGTACGCAAGGTCAAGAAGTTCGAGGCTGGCGTGGTCAAGGACCCGATCACCATCGACGCCGACGCCACTGTGCGTGACCTGTTCGAGCTGACCCGCCTGAACAACATCTCCGGTGTTCCGGTGCTGGCGAATGGCGACCTGGTCGGTATCGTCACCTCCCGTGACGTGCGTTTCGAAAACCGTCTGGAAGCCAAAGTCCGCGACGTGATGACGCCGAAAGAGCGCCTGGTCACCGTCCGCGAAGGCGCCGACAAGAACGAAGTCCGCGAGCTGCTGCACAAGCACCGCCTGGAAAAAGTCCTGATCGTTGACGACAAGTTCAACCTCAAGGGCATGATGACCGTCAAGGACATCGAAAAGGCCAAGGCCTACCCGCTGGCCAGCAAGGATGACCAAGGTCGCCTGCGCGTCGGCGCTGCGGTCGGCACCGGCAAGGACACCGGCGAGCGCGTTGCCGCCCTGGTAGCTGCTGGCGTTGACGTGGTAGTGGTCGACACCGCCCACGGTCACTCCAAAGGCGTGATCGACCGCGTTCGCTGGGTGAAAGAAACCTACCCGCAAGTGCAGGTAATCGGCGGCAACATCGCCACCGGCGCCGCTGCCAAGGCCTTGGCCGAAGCGGGCGCTGACGCGGTCAAGGTCGGTATCGGCCCAGGCTCGATCTGCACCACCCGTATCGTTGCCGGTGTCGGCGTGCCGCAAATCAGCGCCATCGCCAACGTTGCCGCAGCACTGGAAGGCACTGGCGTGCCACTGATCGCCGACGGCGGTATCCGCTTCTCCGGTGACCTGTCCAAGGCCATCGTTGCCGGTGCTTCCTGCGTGATGATGGGTTCGATGTTCGCCGGTACCGAAGAGGCCCCGGGTGAAGTCGAACTGTTCCAGGGCCGTTCCTACAAGGCCTACCGTGGCATGGGCTCGCTGGGTGCCATGGCACAGGCGCAAGGTTCGTCCGACCGTTACTTCCAGGACTCCTCGGCCGGCGCCGAGAAGCTGGTACCGGAAGGTATCGAAGGCCGTGTTCCTTACAAAGGCGCCCTGGCCGCGATCATCCACCAGCTGATGGGCGGCCTGCGTTCGTCCATGGGCTACACCGGCAGCGCAACCATCGAAGAGATGCGCACCAAGCCGGAATTCGTGCGCATCACCGGTGCCGGCATGGCCGAGTCCCACGTGCATGACGTGCAGATCACCAAAGAAGCCCCTAACTACCGCGTAGGCTGAGGCTTCTAGCAACACCTGTTAGCGGGGCTGTCACGACAGCCCCGCGTCGTTTCCGATTTCCACTGACGAGATTGAGTCATGGCCCTCGACATTCACGCTCACCGCATCCTGATCCTCGATTTCGGTTCCCAGTACACCCAGCTGATCGCCCGCCGCGTGCGCGAAATCGGCGTGTACTGCGAACTGCACCCGTTCGACATGGACGATGAAGCGATCCGCGAATTCAACCCGCGCGGCATCATCCTCGCCGGCGGCCCCGAGTCGGTCCACGAAGCCAACAGCCCACGCGCCCCGCAGGCCGTATTCGACCTGAACGTACCGGTGCTGGGCATCTGCTACGGCATGCAGACCATGGCCGAGCAGATGGGCGGCAAGGTCGAAGGTTCCGACCTGCGTGAGTTCGGTTATGCCCGCGTAGACGTGGTCGGCAAGAGCCGCCTGCTCGACGGCATCGAAGACCACGTTGATGACGACGGCGTACTGGGCCTGGACGTGTGGATGAGCCACGGCGACAAGGTTACCCAGATGCCGGGCAACTTCCACGTACTGGCCAGCACCCCAAGCTGCCCGATCGCCGGCATGTTCGACGATACCCGCGGCTACTACGGCGTGCAGTTCCACCCGGAAGTGACCCACACCAAGCAGGGCGGTCGCATCCTGTCCCGCTTCGTGCAGGACATCTGCGGCTGCGAAGCCCTGTGGACCGCCTCCAACATCGTTGAAGACGCCATCGCCCAAGTGCGTGCGCAAGTCGGTTCGGCCAACGTCCTGCTGGGCCTGTCCGGTGGCGTTGACAGCTCGGTGGTTGCCGCACTGCTGCACCGCGCCATTGGCGACCAGCTGACCTGCGTATTCGTTGACAACGGCCTGCTGCGCCTGCACGAAGGCGACCAGGTGATGGCCATGTTCAAAGAGAACATGGGCGTCAAGGTGATCCGCGCCGACGCTGAAAAGCAGTTCCTCGACAACCTGGAAGGCGAAGCCGACCCAGAGAAGAAGCGCAAGATCATCGGCCGCACCTTCATCGACATCTTCGATGCCGAAGCCAGCAAACTGGACAACATCCAGTTCCTCGCCCAGGGCACCATCTACCCAGACGTGATCGAGTCGGCTGGCGCCAAGAGCGGCAAGGCCCACGTGATCAAGTCGCACCACAACGTCGGTGGCCTGCCAGAGGAAATGAACCTCAAGCTGGTCGAGCCGCTGCGTGAGCTGTTCAAGGACGAAGTGCGCAAGATCGGCCTGGAGCTGGGCCTGCCGTACGACATGGTCTACCGCCACCCGTTCCCGGGCCCAGGCCTGGGCGTGCGTATCCTCGGTGAAGTGAAGAAGGAATACGCCGACATTCTGCGTCGCGCCGACCACATCTTCATCGAAGAACTGCGCAAGGCCGACTGGTACCACAAGACCAGCCAGGCATTCGTGGTGTTCCAGCCGGTCAAGTCGGTTGGCGTCGTTGGCGACGGCCGTCGCTACGCCTGGGTCGTGGCCCTGCGTGCCGTCGAGACCGTGGACTTCATGACCGCGCGTTGGGCACACCTGCCGTACGAGCTGCTGGAAACCGTCAGCGGCCGTATCATCAACGAAATCGACGGTATCTCGCGCGTTACCTACGACGTGTCGAGCAAGCCGCCGGCCACCAT
The DNA here is from genome assembly GCF_044749595.1 of Pseudomonas sp. NPDC089392. Lineage (NCBI taxonomy): Bacteria > Pseudomonadati > Pseudomonadota > Gammaproteobacteria > Pseudomonadales > Pseudomonadaceae > Pseudomonas > Pseudomonas sp. NPDC089392. The sequence continues at coordinate 125,562 of NZ_JBIVIF010000005.1, read as the reverse complement.
CGAGTGGGAATGAGTTGAGCCACAAGGGCGCCGCAAGGCGCCCTTGTCGTATCCGCTCCCTGCGTCATCAAGGTACAACGTGCCGCATGCCGCGTAATCTCAGGTGAGTATGAAGCTCGGCAAGGTTTTGAAAGCGGCGCTCATGAAGGGCTGGCCAGTCGGGGCGCTCGATGAAGTAATAGCGCCCGTCGCGCTTGATCAGCGTGCGTTTCAGGGTCAAGTCCCGGCTGCGGTTGATGAGATATTCCTCGCCATTGGTCCGTTCGATGGTGTAATCGCCCGGCCTTGCCAGCATGGTGTCGAAGTCCGGTGATGGCGGGCGTGTGGTCAGGACGCCGGCGCGTAGACGCAAGTCGCTTTTCACATGCCTTATCTGGCCATGTTCGTCTGAGGCATCTTTACCAGGGTCTGCGCTGTAGACATCGGGCTCTTCGACCGGACCATCTTCTACCCGCAGGCCTATGGCGCCTTCGGTTTCAGCCAGACCCGGTACGCCATGAAAGGTGTTAGCGTGTGTGCTGCCCACCAAGGCAACCCATTTCCCTGGGCCGCGCGCAGCCTGATCTGCCTCGATGATCAAGTGTGCATAGAAGTTCATCTGCTGCTGGCGTGCCACGTCGGAAACGGGTGTTGCCCAAGCCTGACGGTAGCTGGCCATGCAATCGATAGACTGTATACGCACGCCATTTTTCTGCGCCTGGATCAACACGTGGCGGAAGGTATAGCGGCCCTTTGGGTCGGTGAAATGCCCGAAATCCTGTTGTTCCACATAGTGATCAAGGTCGTTCGGCATCTCTCCGGTGCGGTTGAACGTGTCCAGATCGGCTTGCTGGAAGTCGGTGGTGTAGTGCTCCATGTACAGCGTCTTCACTTTCAACTTGCGCAGCAGGCGCATGTTGTCGATCAGCAGCCGCTTGCTGCCAAGCCCACTGTGCGCCTCGCCAACCACCAAGCCGTCACTGTTCTCAAAGATACTTTGCAGAACTTGTTTGGAGGAAGCACTGGCAGTTAATGCTGGCATGTGCGGGCGTGGTGGCATTTGTACTGTGCGCATGAACTCCTCGGCGTCGGCTGCCAGCTGAATACGTAACTGGCGGAATCGGACGATGGCGGCGGATCTTTCGGGATCACTGAGGAACTCTTGCGCGCCTGTTATTTCATTATCAGACACCCCCTTGAGTGAGGGGCGCAAGTCCGCTGGTACCTCATAAGGTGTTTCAGCCAAGGGAGGCAGGCTTGCGCTCGTTGACGGTCTACCCCAGACCTTCAAGCGATTGAGCATGCCGCCTTTAAGGCCAAAACGCTCCACAGGGTGCCACTGGCCCTCGCCGTCCATTCCAATTGGCTGGCTTTTGTAAAAGGAAAAAGGGTTTTCCGGGTCCACGATGGCCCAGCTGTTTAGCTCGGGTACAAAACGTACCTGGTATGGCATCTCGTCGACCAGTGCGTAAAACTGGCCCCCTTGCACATAGATGCCTTCAAGGGCCTGCGTGCCGGGTTTGCCGCTGAGCACCACATTTGTTTCGAATGGGCGCAGCAAGGTCCAGCTGTCAGCAGGCTGAAAGGGGAGAGGTACCCAAGCTGCAACAGCGCCCCAAGCATCGTTGTCAGTGGGGGCTTCATCGCCTTCATGCGTCGGCTCTCCCGAGGATTCAGGGGCTTTCGCGTCCTCCGTTGCAGCACCTGCTTCACTGGCCTCGCCCAGCTCTGTGAACGGTTTGCCAGGTGCACTGAGCAGGAAGGTTGCATTGAACAGTGTCTCGATGGCGGCGAAAATCGCCCCGGTAATGCCTGCCTTGCGCTCTCGGGTGGTGTGTCCGTGAATCGCCTGGTCAATGTTCAAACCTGTTTCAGCAATGCCTGCTCCCACCAGCGCCAGCGCCACCGGCCAGTCCACTGCTGCCAGGGGGCTGAACACTTGCAGGCCTGCCTTCACATAGCCGATCCACAGCTGTTTTCGCAGGTCGGCGTTGGAGTGCAGAGAAAAATGGGCATCATCCACCATCCGCTGGCGGGCTTTGTTACACAGCCAGTCGAAGGGGTCCTCGTCGATTGCCTGGTCAAGGCTGTTGAGAACTGAGTAATCATCGGTGCCCCAACCCTGGTATAGCAGGTCGATCAGATGATTAAGGCCGACTTTGCCGCCAGCCTCTTCACGGTCGTCGAGCGAGAAATGTGCCAGGAAGCGTGCCCGGTTTTCGGCATGATTGCAGTGGTTGAGCACCCACCAGAAGAGTGCCTGTTCGTTCTCGAAGTAATGAAGGCTGTCGACATCACCAGGCAGGTAGATAAGCTGTTCGCCATTGTTCAGTTGCAAGCGAAGAATATCTGTCGCTACATACCCGCCGATGTCAAACGTGCACAAGCGCACCTGCCCACCGGGTATCGTCCGTTGGTTCAGTGCTTCCAAAGATGGCGGCCAGGTTGTTTTACCTGCCAGCGCTAGGGCAATGGCGTGGCTGTGACGGGCTATCGGTGATGATGCATCCTGGGCACAGTCTTCCAGGATCTTGCTCAGAAAGTTGGCTTTGGCCAGCGTGCGGAAGTTCTCTGATTGTGTTGACCAGAATAATGTCATTCGCTCGCGGAAGCGGGTGGCGAAATCGACGTTCCAGAAATATTCCAGCACTTCTTTGGCGTCGAGCCGGACTTCGTTGCGCTCGTCGTAGGCGTCCTGGCCAGGCCCATCACTGTAAAAGCCGACCAGATAACTGAGCAAATCAGCATTGTCCTGGTCTTGAGCATCGAAGCGGTGCATCACCAGTTGCACAAGCGTTAAGGATTCGTATGGCGGATCCAGGTGTTGCCAGCCGTTGAAGGTTGTGGGGCTGCTGACGGCAGTACGGAACCGGTGCAGGTAGACGCCGTCGGGATCGAGGGCCTTGAGGCCGTGAGATTCAAGCAACTGCAGCGCGACTTCACGCGCCATCTCGCGCATGTCGGGGCAGTCGTCAGTGATTTTGCGGGCCAGTGTCAGCAGCGCCTGCTGGTCGCTGGCGAGGGTGTCGGGAGGCATCATGGTGGTCCAGTTAAAGAGGAAGCGCGCAAGTTTCGAGCTGTCGTAAACCTGGGCGGTGGTACATAGTGCTTGGCAACCGGGTGACGTCTGCTTTTCACTTAATCTTTCCCATTTGCAGGTGTATCGTATTCGCCCTTCATCGCCAGCCACTGCTGGCAGCTTGATTGCGCAGAACGCGAGGTACCCGCACCGATGTCCTTCACCCGTCGACAAATGCTCAAGGGCCTTACCGGCCTGGTTGTGGTTGGCCTGGGCGCCGGTGGCGCGGCGCGTTACTGGCTGGGCAAGGTCGAGGACGACAATGCCGGGCATGACTACGAGCTGATCGCAGCGCCCCTGGACGTCGAGTTGGTGCCGGGCTTCAAGACCGAAGCCTGGGCCTTCGGCCCTTCGGCGCCCGGCACGGAGCTGCGGGTGCGCCAGGGCACCTGGCTGCGGGTACGCTTCATCAACCACTTGCCGGTGGAAACCACCATCCACTGGCACGGCATCCGCCTGCCGCTGGAAATGGACGGCGTGCCCTACGTCTCGCAGCTGCCGGTCAAGCCGGGCGAATACTTCGACTACAAGTTCCGCGTGCCGGATGCCGGCAGCTACTGGTACCACCCGCATGTCAGCAGCTCCGAGGAACTGGGCCGTGGCCTGGTCGGCCCGTTGATCGTCGAGGAGCGCGAGCCAACCGGCTTCCAGCATGAGCGCACGTTGAGCCTGAAGAACTGGCATGTGGACGAGCAGGGCGCCTGGTTGCCCTTCAGCATTCCGCGTGAGGCCGCGCGCAACGGCACGGCCGGGCGCCTGATCACCATCAATGGCCAGGCCGACTCGGTCACCGAGCTGCCGGCCGGCCAGGTGGTACGGGTGCGCCTGCTGAACCTGGACAACACCTGGACCTACCGACTCAACCTCAAGGGCAACTGCGAAGCGAAAATCTATGCCCTCGACGGTAACCCGGTGACCCCGCGCCCACTGGAGGATGATTACTGGCTTGGCCCTGGCATGCGTATCTGCCTGGCCATCCGCATCCCCGAGGCGGGCGAGGAAATCTCCCTGCGCGACGGTTTCGTGCGCCTGGGCACCCTGCGATCGGTAGCCAGCAACGACGCGCCGAGCGACTGGCCCAAGGCCCTGCCAGCGAACCCGATCGCCGAGCCGGACCTGGAGAATGCCGAGAAGCTCAACTTCAATTTCGAATGGGCGGCGAGCGTCTCGGTCACCCCTGATGAGAACAAGCCATCAAGCATGTGGCAGATCAACGGCCAGGCCTGGGACATCACCGACAAGACCTGCGCCGACCGCCCCATCGCCACGTTGCAGAAGGGCAAAAGCTACATCTTCGAGCTGAAGAACATGACCCAGTACCAGCACCCGGTTCACCTGCACGGCATGAGCTTCAAGGTGATCGCCTCCAACCGCCACGACATCAAGGAACCGTGGTTCACCGACACCTACCTGCTGGGCAAGAACGAGCGCGCCCAGGTGGCGCTGGTGGCGGATAACCCGGGTACCTGGATGTTCCACTGCCACGTCATCGACCACATGGAAACCGGCCTGATGGCCGCGATTGCGGTGGTCTGATGCGCCCGCAGATCATCGATCGCAGCCGAGATCAGGAATTCATGCGCCTGGCGCTGGCCTTGGCCGCTGAGGGCGCTGCCATGGGCGAGGTGCCGGTGGGCGCGGTACTGGTGCAGCATGGGCAGGTGATCGGCCAGGGCTTCAACCGGCCGATCGTCGACAGCGACCCGAGTGCGCATGCCGAGATGGTGGCGATCAGGGCGGCGGCCAGGTCGGCCAGCAACTATCGGCTACCCGGTAGCACCCTGTACGTGACCCTGGAGCCATGCAGCATGTGTGCAGGGCTGATCGTGCACTCGCGGGTGATGCGCGTGGTGTATGGCGCGCTGGAGCCCAAGGCGGGGATCGTGCAGAGCCAAGGGCAGTTCTTCGGCCAGGGTTTTTTGAACCACCGGGTAATGGTGGAGGGCGGGGTGCTGGCGGAGGAGTGCGGGCAGATCCTCAGCGACTTCTTCAAGGCCCGCCGGGCCAAGGGTTAACCTGGCCCGGCCTCTTCGCGGCGGTTCGTCGCCACGATGAACCCGCTCCTACAGGCTATGCGCAACCGTTGTAGGAGCGGGTTTACCCGCGAAGAGGCCAGAGCAGGCAGTAAAGATCCCACAGGCTGAAAGGCTTACATCGGCGGCGACTGGTCCGCCGGCTTGTCCTTGTTCACCCCAGGCACATGCAGGTTACCCTCGGCCACCTGGCCTTCAAGCTGCGGCTGGGTCACCCAGGTAAGAATGTCGTAATAACGCCGGATGTTGGCCACGAAATGCACCGGCTCGCCGCCACGGGCATATCCGTACTTGGTCTGCCGATACCACTGTTTCTGCGACAGCCGCGGCAGCATCTTCTTCACGTCCAGCCACTTGTTCGGGTTGAGCTTCTCACGCTTGGCCAGGGTACGGGCATCTTCCAGGTGGCCGCCACCGACGTTGTAGGCAGCCAGGGCGAACCAGGTGCGGTCTGGCTCCTGGATGCTGTCGTCGAGCTCTTCCTTGATCTTCATGAAGTACTTGGCACCGCCCTGGATGCTCTGCTTCGGGTCCAGGCGGTTGGACACGCCCATGGCCTGGGCGGTGCGCTGGGTCAGCATCATCAGGCCGCGCACGCCGGTCTTGGAGGTGACCTCCGGCTGCCACATCGATTCCTGGTAGCCGATGGCAGCCAGCAGGCGCCAGTCCACCTGCTCGACCTTGGCGTAGCTCTTGAAGTGCTTCTCGTACTTGGGCAGGCGCTGCTGCAGGTGCTGGGCGAAGGTGTAGGCACCGACATAGCCCAGTACATCGACATGGCCGTAGTAACGGTCCTTCAGGCGTTGCAGGGTGCCGTTCTTCTGCGCCTTGTCGAGGAATTCGTTGATCTCGTTGAGCAGGCTGTTGTCTTCGCCCGCTGCCACCGCCCAGCGCTGGTCGCGGGTGTCGCCCAGGTCGAAGGCCACCCGCACGTTGGGGAAATACACCTGGTTCATCGCCAGTTCGTTGGAGTCGACCAGGGTCAGGTCGATCTGCCCTTCGTCGACCATGCGCAGCAGGTCGACCACCTCGACGGCGTCGGATTCTTCATATTGCAGGCCCGGGTACTGCTTTTTCAGCTCGGCCAGCTGGTCGGCGTGGCTGCTGCCCTTGAGTACCATGATCTTCTTGCCGACCAGGCCCTTGGCATCAGTGGGGCGGGGGCGGCCGTTGCGGTAGATGACCTGCGGGGTCACTTCCAGATAGGGGTGCGAGTACCTGACCTGGGCCTTGCGCCGTTCGCTGCTGACCAGTCCGGCGGCCGCCAGCACCGGGCCGGAGGGCTTGCCGAGGGCGTTGTACAGTTCGTCGAGGTTGTCAGCGGTCTCGATCTGCAGCTTGACGCCGAGATCTTCGGCGAAATGCTGGACCAGTTCGTATTCGAAGCCGGTTTCGCCGTTGCGGTCCTGGAAGTAGGTGGCCGGGCTGTTGCGGGTGATTACGCGCAGCACGCCATCCTCCTTCACGCGCTCGAGGGTGCTGGGTTTTTCAACGCAGGCACCGAGCAATAGGAAGAGTCCGGTTGCGAGAAGCCATTTGGCGCAACGCTGGCGCAAAGCAGTGTGGGCGAACATAGGTTGCAGTATACGCAAAGGACTGGCACTGCCATATCTCGACAACTGTTAGCTTGTCTGGTAGCGGGTTGTGTGGTTGGGTGGGTAGATGGGGGTGGGGTTAGGTGGGATTGCATCAAGGCCACCAGGTGCCTGCCACAACATCTTCAGCGCCTGTGAGATCGAGCGCCGCCCGCGCGGCGCTTCGCGGGGCAAGCCCGCTCCCACAGTCTGTTTCGGGCCAGTCACTCCTGTGAAGTCTCCACTGTCCGCCTTGTTTGTTCCCTTCGATATTGAGGGGAGCGCAACTGCTTTCAACTGATCTTCAGTCATCCACCAAGGCGGGCACCGGTAATTGCACAGGAGAGACTGGCCCGAAACAGACTGTGGGAGCGGGCTTGTCCCGCGAAGCGCCGCGCGGGCGGCGCTCGATCTCACAGGCGCTGAACCTCTAAAGGCAGGCACCCCGCACCCATCAAGAAATCTGACCCCAAAGTCCGGTTCCGCCGCCCGGCAGCCGTGGCGTAGAGCGGGTGCCGAAACCCTTCGAATTAGGCTAGAATGCACGGCCTCTAAGCACACCCCTTCCTGAGGCTGTCCCGACGATGTTGATCCTGCGCGGCGCTCCTGCCCTTTCTGCCTTTCGCCACGGTAAATTACTCGAGCAACTGAGCCAGAAAGTCCCCGCTGTTACTGGTTTGTATGCCGAATTCGCCCACTTCGCCGATGTTGACGGCGAGCTGACCGCCGACCAGCAGCAGGTGCTGGGCCGTCTGCTCAAATACGGCCCGAGCGTGCCGGTACAGGAGCCGACCGGCCGCCTGTTCCTGGTCGTGCCGCGCCTGGGCACCATTTCGCCATGGGCCAGCAAGGCCAGCGACATCGCCCACAACTGCGGCCTGCAGTCGATCCAGCGCCTGGAGCGCGGCATCGCCTACTACGTTGCCGGCAACCTGAGCGACGCTGAAGCCGAACTGGTCGCCGCCGAACTGCACGACCGCATGACCCAGCGCGTGCTCGGCCAGCTGGAGCAGGCAGCCGACCTGTTCAGCCACGCCCAGCCCAAGCCGATGACCTCGGTCGACATCCTGGCTGGCGGCCGTGACGCCCTGGCCAAGGCCAACATCGACCTGGGCCTGGCCCTGGCCGAAGACGAGATCGACTACCTGGTCAACGCCTTCCAGGGCCTTGCGCGCAACCCGAACGACATCGAACTGATGATGTTCGCCCAGGCCAACTCCGAGCACTGCCGCCACAAGATCTTCAACGCCAGTTGGGACATCGACGGCCAGGCTCAGGAAAAGAGCCTGTTCGGCATGATCAAGAACACCTACCAGATGCACAACGAAGGTGTGCTGTCTGCGTACAAGGACAACGCCTCGGTAATCGTCGGCAACGTTGCCGGCCGGTTCTTCCCGAACCCTGAAACCCGCCAGTACGGCGCGGTGCAGGAGCCGGTGCACATCCTGATGAAGGTCGAGACGCACAACCACCCGACCGCCATCGCCCCGTTCTCCGGTGCCTCCACCGGCTCCGGCGGCGAAATCCGCGACGAAGGCGCGACCGGCCGTGGCGCCAAACCCAAGGCTGGCCTGACCGGCTTCACCGTGTCCAACCTGCGCATTCCGGGCTTCGAACAGCCGTGGGAGCAGGCCTATGGCAAGCCTGAGCGCATCGTCGACGCCCTCGACATCATGATCGAAGGCCCGCTGGGCGGCGCCGCGTTCAACAACGAATTCGGCCGCCCGGCCCTGACCGGCTACTTCCGTACCTTCGAGCAGGCCATCAACACCCCGCACGGCGAAGAAGTGCGCGGCTACCACAAGCCGATCATGCTCGCCGGCGGCATGGGCAACATCCGTGAAGACCACGTGCAGAAGGGCGAGATCACTGTCGGCGCCAAGCTGATCGTGCTCGGCGGCCCGGCCATGCTGATCGGCCTGGGCGGCGGCGCCGCTTCGTCGGTAGCTACCGGTGCCAGCTCGGCAGACCTGGACTTCGCCTCGGTACAGCGCGAAAACCCGGAAATGGAGCGCCGTTGCCAGGAGGTCATCGACCGTTGCTGGCAGCTGGGCGACGCCAACCCGATTGCCTTCATCCACGACGTCGGTGCCGGTGGCATCTCCAACGCCTTCCCGGAACTGGTCAACGACGGTGGCCGTGGTGGCCGCTTCGAACTGCGCAACGTGCCCAACGACGAGCCGGGCATGGCCCCGCACGAAATCTGGAGCAACGAGTCGCAAGAGCGTTACGTGCTGGCGGTCAGCGCCGTCGATTTCGAGCGCTTCCAGGCCATCTGCGAGCGCGAGCGCTGCCCGTTTGCCGTAGTCGGCGAAGCGACTGAAGAGCCGCACCTGACCGTAAGCGACAGCCACTTCGGCAACACCCCGGTGGACATGCCGCTGGACGTGCTGCTGGGCAAGCCGCCGCGCATGCACCGTTCGGTTACCCGTGAAGCCGAGCTGGGCGATGACTTCGACCCGAGCGAGCTGGACCTGGACAACGCCGTGCAGCGCGTGCTGAACCACCCGGCGGTGGCCAGCAAGAGTTTCCTGATCACCATCGGTGACCGCACCATCACCGGCCTGGTTGCCCGCGACCAGATGGTCGGCCCGTGGCAGGTTCCGGTGGCCGACTGCGCCGTCACCGCCACCAGCTTCGACGTCTACACCGGTGAAGCCATGGCCATGGGCGAGCGTACCCCGCTGGCGCTGCTGGATGCCCCGGCGTCCGGCCGCATGGCCATCGGCGAGACCCTGACCAACCTGGCGGCTTCGCGCATCGAGAAGCTGTCCGACATCAAGTTGTCGGCCAACTGGATGTCCGCTGCTGGCCACCCCGGTGAAGACGCGCGCCTGTACGACACCGTCAAGGCTGTCGGTATGGAGCTGTGCCCGGAGCTGGGCATCACCATTCCGGTCGGCAAAGACTCGATGTCGATGAAGACCAAGTGGAGCGATGAGGGCGTCGAGAAGAGCGTCACCTCGCCGATGTCGCTGATCATCACCGGCTTCGCCCCGGTCACCGACATTCGCCAGACCCTCACCCCGGAACTGCGCATGGACAAGGGCGAAACCGACCTGATCCTGATCGACCTGGGCCGCGGCAAGAACCGCATGGGCGCCTCGATCCTGGCCCAGACCTACGGCAAGATCGCTGCCCAGGCACCGGACGTCGACGACGCCGAAGACCTCAAGGCCTTCTTCGCTGTAATCCAGGGCCTGAACGCCGACGGCCACCTGCTGGCTTACCACGACCGCTCCGATGGCGGCCTGGCCACCACCGTGCTGGAAATGGCCTTCGCCGGCCATTGCGGCCTTGACCTGCAACTCGACCCGCTGACCGACAGCAAGGGCGACGTGCCGGCTATCCTCTTCAACGAAGAGCTGGGCGCGGTCATCCAGGTTCGCCAGGATGCCACTCCGGACGTGCTGGCACAGTTCAGCGCAGCTGGCCTGGGCGAGTGTGTGGCGGTGATCGGCAAGCCGATCAACAACGCTGAAGTGACCATCAGCCTGAACGGCGAAGTGCTGTTCGACGACGACCGCCGCATGCTGCAGCGCCAGTGGGCCGAGACCAGCTACCAGATCCAGCGCCTGCGTGACAACGCCGACTGCGCCGACCAGGAATTCGACCTGCTGCTCGAAGAAGACAACCCGGGCCTGTCGGTGAAGTTGGGCTTCGACGTCAACGACGACATCGCCGCACCGTACATCAAGAAGGGCGTGCGCCCGCAAGTGGCCATCCTGCGCGAGCAGGGCGTCAACGGCCAGGTCGAGATGGCTGCTGCCTTCGACCGCGCCGGTTTCGCGGCCATCGACGTGCACATGAGCGACATCCTCGCTGGCCGCGTCGACTTCGAAGCCTTCAAGGGCCTGGTCGCCTGCGGTGGCTTCTCCTACGGTGACGTGCTGGGCGCCGGTGAAGGCTGGGCCAAGTCGGCGCTGTTCAACAGCCGCGCCCGCGACGCCTTCCAGGCCTTCTTCGAGCGTACCGACAGCTTCGCGCTGGGCGTGTGCAACGGTTGCCAGATGATGTCCAACCTGCACGAGCTGATCCCGGGCACCGAGTACTGGCCGCACTTCGTGCGTAACCGCTCGGAGCAGTTCGAGGCGCGCGTGGCCATGGTCGAAGTACAGAAGTCCAACTCGATCTTCTTGCAGGGCATGGCCGGTTCGCGCATGCCGATCGCCATCGCCCACGGTGAAGGCCATGCCGAGTTCGCCAGCGAAGAAGCATTATTGGAAGCCGATGTGTCCGGTTGCGTGGCCATGCGCTACGTCGACAACCACGGCAAGGTCACCGAAGCCTACCCGGCCAACCCGAACGGCTCGCCGCGCGGTATCACCGGCCTGACCAGCCGAGACGGCCGTGTGACCATCATGATGCCGCACCCGGAGCGTATGTTCCGCGCCGTGCAGAACTCGTGGCGCCCGGACGAGTGGCAGGAAGATGCCGCGCTGATGCGTATGTTCCGTAACGCACGGGTGTGGGTGAACTAAGGCGTGTACAAGCTCGCCTTCTTCGTCCCCGCCAGCCATGTCGAAGTGGTCAAGGCCGCTGTGTTCGCCGCCGGTGGCGGGCGCATAGGCGACTATGACCACTGCGCCTGGCAAACCCTGGGCCAGGGCCAGTTTCGCCCGCTGGACGGCAGCCAGCCGTTCCTCGGGCAAGCGGGCCAGGTCGAGGTGGTGGAAGAGTGGAAGGTGGAGCTGGTGGTGGCTGACGAGCTGATTGATCAGGTCGTCGCTGCGCTCAAGCAGAGCCACCCGTACGAGACGCCAGCCTATGAAGTCTGGCGGCTCGCCGAGTTCTAGACCGCATCAAGGCTATTCGCGGGTAAACCCGCTCCTACAGGAATTTCACAGGTCCTGAATCTTGTGAGATCCCTGTAGGAGCGGGTTTACCCGCGAAGAGGCCCTACAGTCCAGCCACAATCTCCTTGCCCGGCTCCGGCCGCTTCAACATCCCACAAGCCAGCAACCCCACCTCGAACAGCACCCACATCGGCACCGCCAGCATCGTCTGCGAAAACACATCCGGCGGCGTCAGAATCATCCCCACCACAAAGCACCCGACGATCACGTAGGGCCTGCTGCGCCGCAACGTTGCCACATCGGCCAACCCCACCCAGACCACGATAAACGTCGCCACCGGGATCTCGAACGCCAGCCCGAACGCCAAAAACAGCGCCAGGATAAAGTCCAGGTACTGGCTGATATCGGTCATCATCGCCACGCCATCGGGCGTCACGCTGGCAAAGAAGCCGAACATCATCGGGAACACCAGGAAGAACGCGAAGGCCATGCCGGCATAGAACAGCACAATGCTCGACACCAGCAGCGGCAGGGCAATGCGCCGTTCACGGCGGTACAGCCCCGGCGCCATAAAGCCCCAGGCCTGGTGCAGCAACAGCGGCATGGCGACGAACAGCGCGCACATTGCCGTCAGCTTGAACGGCGTCAGAAACGGCGAGGTGACGCTGGTGGCGATCATGCTCGCGCCTTCCGGCAAAAACCGCCGCAGTGGTTCGGAAACAAGCGTGTACAGCGTCTGGGCGAAGGGGAACAGGCCGGCAAACACCAGCGCCACCAGCCCCAAGCAACGCACCAGGCGCTTGCGCAGGTCGCGCAGGTGTTCGGTCAGCGGCATGCTGGCCGCCGGGTCCATGGCGATACTCATGAGGCATTTTCCTTGGGCAGCGCGACCGTGGCCGCATCATTGGCCGGCTCCGCGTTCAGGCTGATGCCCTGGCGGATTTCCTGTTCCAGGCGCTGCAAGGGTGCACTGTCGAGATTGGGGAGCTCGATCTCGCGCTCCACCTGTGTGCGCAAGGCATGCATGGCCCGGCGCGCCTGGCCCAGCCCGCGCCCGAGGGTGCGTGCCGCCACCGGCAGGCGCTCCGGGCCCAGCACCAGCAACGCGACGATGCCGACCAGCAGCAACTCGCTGAAGCCTACCTCGAACATCAGGCCTGACGGTCCGCTTGAGGTTGTTGCGTGGCCTGGCCGGTCAGCGGGGCCTGCTGCTGCACCTGTGGCTGGCCAGGGGCGTTGGCGTCATTGTCACCGCCCATGGACTTGCGAAAGCCCTGGATTGCCTCGCCCACATCGCTACCCAGGCCCTTGAGGCGTTTGGTACCAAACAGCAGGAATACGATCATCAGTACGATCACCAGTTGCCAGATTCCAATGCCACCCATTGCGACCACTCCTGTAAGGTCATGAAAAGGAAGGGCAATCCTGCCTCGCCTAGATGACGTGCACATGACGAACGGGCATTGCCATCTAGCTGCAACAAGCCGCGTGTTGACTGGCGTTTTTATTTTGCGAGCGAGGCAGGCACGGATGGCTGGCAGGCAACAGCAGGGCGCGGCCTTGCTGATGGTGATGGTGGTTTTGGCAATGCTGGCGGCGGGCATGGCTTGGCTGGTGGAAGATGGCCGGCGCCAGGTCGAAGAGGTGCGCCTGTTGCACCAGCGGGTGCAGGCAAGGGCCATGGAGCAGGCTGGCCTGGCCTATGCCGAGCAGGCCCTGCGTGACCCAGCCTGGCGGCTGAGCCCGCTGTTCTGGCAGGCCCTGCGCGGGCAGCCATTGAATTACGATTTTGGCGCCGGCCAGGCGCAGTTGCGGGTACGCGACCAACACACCTGCTTCAACGTCAATGCGCTGCTCGGCGCCGATGGTGAGCGTGCCGAGCACCAGTTGCGCTACCTGCTGGGCGACGACATGGCTGCCGAACGCCTGGTCGATGCCCTGGCCGACTGGCTCGATGCCGACAGCGATGCCCGCCTGCAGGGCGCCGAGAGCGCCCAGTACCTGCGCCAGCAACCACCACGGCTGGCGGCCAACCAGCCGATGCTCGACACCAGCGAGCTGAACTTGCTGCTAGAGCCGGATGCCAGCCGCCAGGGCCGTTACCCAATGCTGTGTGCCTTGCCGCAGACCACTGGTTGGCGGTTGAATGCCAATGCCTTGGGGCTGGAGCATCTGCCGCTGCTGGAAGCGCTGTACGAGGGGCGATATCCGCGTTCGCTGCTCAGCCGCATTATCAGTGGCCGGCCGGCCTCGGGGTATGTGGACGCAGCTGCGCTGCGCCAGGCGCTGGGGGCGGTGGATGACGAGACCTTCGAGCGATTGAGTGAAGGTTTGCTGCTCAACAGCGGGTATTTTCTGTTGCAGCTGTCGTTCGCGGAGGAGGGGCGGGTGATACGCAGCGAGTTCCAGGTGGAGGCGCTGGGGGTAGTGCAATGGCATGCCCGGGTGCCGGCGCAGCAAGTGCGGGTGCGCAGCCGGGAGCCGATGGCCTGGTAAGGCTTGAGATAGTCGGGGGCTGCTTTGCAGCCCATCGCGACACAAGGCCGCTCCTACAGGGTTACGCGATCCCTTGTAGGAGCGGCCTTGCGTCGCGATGGGCCGCAAAGCGGCCCCCGTGCGCCGATCTATCAGACGGTCCCGATCTCCCCGCCATCATCGCGCTGAATCACCACCGTCGAAGCCCGCGGCCGTACCGTGGCCCCAGCCGGGGTAGCATCGGTGGCCTTGTCGTTGAACGGCCAGTTACCCGGGTGCTGAATGTTCACGAACAGCGTCTTGTTGTCCGGGGTAAAGGTAATCCCGGTCACTTCGCAGTCATTCGGGCCAACGAAGAAGCGGCGCAAATCCACCTGGTTCTGCGCGTTCACCGGCACCTGCTTGCCACTGGCATCCACCAGGTCGGTAGGGATCACTGCCAACAGCTGGTCGTTGGTGTAGTCGGTGAGCGTGGTCTCGCCGTTGTCGGTCTCGAACCACAGCACGCCACGGCTATCGAAGCTCATGCCGTCAGGGCTGGCGAACTGGTTCAGTTCGGTCAGGCCGGAGCGGTTGATGTCGGCGGTACCGGCGGCGTTGGCGCCGAACACGAAGATGTCCCAGGTAAAGCTCAACTGGTCGTCACTGTCGTGCCAGCGGATGATGTGGCCGTGACGGTTCGGCCCGCGCGGGTTGGCCGCATCGACCTTCTCCGGTGTACGCGCACTGTTGTTGGTCAGGGTCAGGTAAACGTCGCCATTGAGCGGGTTGACCGTAGTCCATTCGGGGCGGTCCATCGGCGTCGCGCCCACGGCATCGCCGGCACCACGGGTGTTGAGGATGATACCTGGCAGGTCACCGTACAGCGCACCCAGGGTGCTGCCGCCGGTGGTGGCGGTGGCCACGTCCAGCAGCAGCCAAACGCCAGTGCCGTCGGCATTGAAGCGGGCCACGTAGAGCTTGCCTTGGTCCAGGTACTTGGCGCCGGTGGCCAGGCGGTCGGCCGGGGTGGCGTCGGCAGCGTCCCACACGGCGGTGGACACCCACTTGTACAGGTACTCGTTGTTCGAGTCGTCACCCATGTACCACACCAGCGGCTTGCCGGCGACTGGCAGGCCCGGGGCGCAGCCTTCGTGGCGGAAGCGGCCCAGCGCGGTGCGTTTGGTGGCCAGGGTGCTGCTGTTGTACGGGTCGATCTCGACAATGTAGCCGTAGGTGCTGGCTTCGTTGCGGTAGTCGTCAGTGGCGCTGGCGCCTTTTACGGTTACGTCGAAACGGGCGAACTCATCAGCCACTTCGGTGCTGTCACCGGCAGCGGTTTCCCACTTGTACTGGCCGCTGGAGGTGCCCACGCCAATGCGGCGCTGGTCTTCGGGGCGGATGCCCTTGTTGACGAAGATGCCTGGCCAGTTCTCTTCACAAGTCAGGTAGGTGCCCCATGGGGTGTAGCCGTTGCCGCAGTTGTTGTTGGTGCCACGGCAATGGGTGCCATCGCTGGAATACTTGGTCTTGACGTGGTCGGTGCCACGCAGCGGGCCGGTGATCTCCATGCGCGAGGCGGTGGTGAAGCGGCGGTTCAGCGGGTCGTTGTCGACCACCTGCCAGCGACCGTTGATTTTCTGCAGGCGCACCACGCCGGCACCGTGGGCGTTGATTTCCTTGCGCACCTCTTCAACCGGGCGCTTGCCGTCGACGTCGGTGGTCGGGCCGGCCGGGTGCAGGGCAGCGGCATCGATGTATTCGAAGTTGATTGCCAGCAGGCCGTCTTCCGAGCTGCCGTTGATGGGGAAGAAGTGCATGCCGTCGTGGTGCATGCCCATGGCGTTGGCCTGGTCGGTCGAGGTGTTGCTGCCGTCGGACTTCCACGGGTTGCCGTTGCTGTTGATCGGCGTGCCCCAAGGCGCCAGCACATAGGCGCTGTAGCCAGCGGCAACCACGCAGGCGTCGGTGCGCGAGCCCGGGATGGACTGGAAGCCCAGCGCCAGTTTCGGTACTTCCGGCTCGGTGACTGGCGGCTCGGTCACCGGCGGCTGGGTGACCGGATCATCGTGATCGGAACCACCACCGTCGAAGCAGCCTGTCAGGCCGGTACCGGCAATCATGGCGATGGCGGCGCCCAGGCTGCCGCGCATCACGCTACGGCGGCTCAGGTAGGCGTCCATGACGTTGGCCATCGGCAGATTGCCGCTTTGGTTCCGGTCCAGGTTGTCGCCGGTATCTCGACTCATCAGGGTGTCCTTATGTTGGCTGAGTTAGAGGAAACCGCGACTTTAAGGCGCAAGTGTGATGATTCATTGGCAGAAATGTTAACGAGCTTTTAAAACTGCCGGTTCTTAGAGTTGTGCTCTACAGATCAATTTGGAATTGCTGTCGGATTTCTGCCATCAAACTGTAATGCCAACGCCGCAACATCCGGGGCCCTGAAAGAGCATGGATAAGGATGGCGGGTTCGATGGCAAGCAGTGTGCACAGGCGCGAAGTGATCGGCTGGATGGGTGTCGGGGCCCTGGCACCGCTGCTCGGCGCGTGCTCCGCCTTCCCGGGGCAGCGGGGCGGCAACGCCAGCCTCGACCTGCTCTACGTGGCTGATACCCTCGACGCCCGCCAACCTGGCCTGGCCGTGGTGCCAGCGACGCGCCTGGGGCCGGTCAGCCACCTGGGGCGCGCGCCGTGGATGACTGGCAGCAGCGCCAGTGCCGCCTACCCGCAACTGGCGCCACTGCTCGATGCCGGCCAGGCTGCATCAGCCCAGCTGGGTGGCTATGCGGTGCTGGCGGCGTTGCTGGAGCAATTGCGCGGCGAGGCCGGGGCGGGCAACAGCCTGACCCTGGAAAACGGCCAGGGCTGGAACGGCAGTGGCCTGGCCTACCTGACCCAGGGCGAAAGCGGCGTGCAAGGTAGCCAGCTACTGGGCAGCGAAGCGCGGGTCAGCAGCGACGAGCGCGTGCTGTGGCCGCAGCGCAGCCAGGCGCTTTATCGCCAGGCCAGCTCTATTACCCTGGGCGCCGGGCTGGCGGACGAACAACGCCAGGCGCTGGGCCTGGAGCCCTTGCACATCTTCGAGCGCGGCGGCGCACGCATTGCCGTGGTCGGCGTAACGGACCCCTACGCCCAAGACCAGAAAGCCTCCCTTAAACAGTGGTACCAATCGCTGCAACCGGTGTTCGACAAGGCTCGGCGCGAGGCCGACCTGGTGGTGGCCCTGGCCGATGTCGGTACCGGCCCAGGCTTGTGGCTTGCCGAGCGGCTGCCCCAGGTCGACGTGCTGCTGTGCGCCCGTGGCCAGGACCTGTGGCCAGCCCCCGTCGAGGTAAGCCAGGCCAGCGGCCGCCACGTGCCGGTGTTGTTCGCCGGTTGCCGCGGCAGCGGTGCCTTCCGCCTGCGTTGCCAGCGCGTGGCTGGGCTGTGGCAGTTCGACGGGCGTTTTTTCCCCGCCTTTGAACAGCAGCTGGCACCTGCCGCACAGCTGCGTGTCGGGCCATTGCAGGCAGAGCTGCGCCAGCAGCGCGCTGGCCATGCGGCCTGGCTCGACCAGCCGCTGGCCCGTGCACCCCAGGCATTGTGGCGTCGCGACACGCGTGGCGGCAGCTGGGACCGCCTGCTGCATCAGGCCTTGGCCGACGACAGCAGCATGCCCGTACTGCTGCCGGGCCTGCGCTATGACTACCCGCTGCCTGCGGGGGCGACCATCACCCGTGAACACCTGATCAGCCTCACCGGTGGTTACCCGGCGCCGGTGGTCGAAGCGCCGGCCCGGCAGGTGGAGCAAGTGCTGGAGAACGCCGCAGAGCAACTGTTCGGCGACCCGCTGTTGCTGGACAACAGCCAGGACCTGCCGCGCTGGCAGGACCAGGCCTGGGGTGTCAGCTACAGCCCGCAAGGCAAGCGCATCACCGGCCTGGAGCCGGTGCAGGGCCTGTGCCGCACCTTTGGCCTGCAGTTCGAAAGCCAGGCCGGCGAGCCCCTGTGGCAGCGGGTCGAAGCCTGGCTCGCCCGCCAGGGCGCCGGCTGGCAGCTGGCGTCGCTGCAACTGCCCGACGTGCGTTACGTGCAGGGGCACCCAGGCTGGCACCCTCGGCAGTTGGCCTCGTGACGTTCGCCTCGCGCCTGCTCACGGGTGTCGGGCTAAGCCTGGCCGGCTGGCTGGCAGCCCAATGCGTGCTGCAGCTGGGCCGCCAGCCGCAACCGGCGCTGGCGCCGGCGGCGGCCGACAAGCCGCTGCCGGGGCTGATGGTCGGCCACTGGCAAGCGCCGGTCGACGAAGGCGCGATCGCCATCACCCGCCTGCCGCTGCAATACCTCGGCGGCCTCAAGGCCCAGCCGCTGACCGCCAGCGTGGTGGTGCTGCGCTATGGCGAGCAGGTGCGCACCCTGGCCCGCGGCCAGCGCCTGGCGCCGGGGATCGTGCTGCAGGACATCGACAGCGATGGCCTGATTTTCAACAACCAGGGGCGGCGTGAACGCCTGCCCTGGCCGCCACGCCCCGCCGTGACCGGCCTCAAGCGGCAAGGATGAACGATGCCTGTTAGATATTGCGTGGCGGCTGCGCTAAGCCTGGCCCTGTCGCTTAGCCTACCCATGGCGAGTGCCGAGGAGCCGGTGTTCGATGACAACGGCACGCCCATGTACGAGGTGAATTTCGTCGACACCGAACTGGGCGAGTTCATCGACAGCGTGTCGCGCATCACGGGCACCACCTTCATCGTCGACCCGCGGGTCAAGGGCAAGGTCACCGTGCGCACCGTCGACCTGCACGACGCCGACGCCATCTACGACATCTTCCTGGCCCAGCTGCGCGCCCAGGGCTATGCCGCCGTCGACCTGCCCAACGGCAACGTGAAGATCGTCCCCGACCAGGCTGCACGCCTGGAGCCGGTACCGGTGGAACCAGCCGGCAAGCAGGGCGACGCCAGCGACGGCGTGGCCACCCGCGTGTTCAATGTGCGCAATGCCGCCAGCGAGCAGATGCTCGGCATCCTCAAGCCGCTGATTGACCCGCGGGTCGGGGTCATCACCCCGTACCCGGCCGCCAACCTGCTGGTGGTCACCGACTGGCGCAGCAACCTCGATCGTATCGACAGCCTGTTGCGCCAGCTCGATCAGGTCAGCGAAGAGCCTTTGCAGGTGATGCCGCTGCGCCACGCCAGCGCCGCCGACACTGCGCAGTTGCTGACCCGCCTGCTGGCCCGCGAACAGGGCGCCGACAGCGCCCAGGTGGTTGCCGACCCACGCAGCAATGCCGTGCTGGTGCGCGGCAGCGCCGACAGCCGCGAGCGCGTGCGCGCCTTGCTCAGCCAGCTCGACCGCCCCAGCGACAAACAGCACAGCAGCAATACCCAAGTCATCTACCTGCGCCATGCCAATGCCGGCGAAGTGGTCAAGGTGCTGCGCGGCCTCAGCCAGGAAGGTGCCGTGCCCAGCGAAGGCGTGGCCAACGGCGGTGCTGAAGGGCAGGGCAAGGACCAGCCACTGCCGGTCGCCAGTGACTCGGGCATCCGGCTGGAGTACGAAGAAGGCACCAACGCCGTGGTCATGGTCGGCCCCGACAGCGAGCTGGCCGCCTACCGCGCCATCGTCGAGCAACTGGACATCCGCCGTGCCCAGGTGGTGGTCGAGGCGATCATCGCCGAGGTGTCCGACAGCAGTGCCCAGGAGCTGGGCGTGCAATGGCTGTTCGCCGACGAGAAGTTCGGTGCCGGCATCGTCAATTTCGGCAGCAACGGGGTGAACATCGCCAATATCGCCGGGGCTGCTGCCAGCGGCGACAACGAAGCGCTGGGTGACCTGTTGTCTACCACCGCTGGCGCCACGGCAGGCATCGGCCATTTCGGCGGCGGTTTCAATTTCGCCATGCTGGTCAATGCGCTGAAGGGCAAGAGCGGCTTCAACCTGCTGTCCACGCCCACCTTGCTGACCCTGGACAACGCCGAAGCGTCGATCCTGGTCGGCCAGGAAGTGCCCTTTGTCACCGGCTCGGTCACGCAGAACAACGCCAACCCGTACCAGACCATCGAGCGCAAGGAAGTCGGGGTGAAGCTGCGCATCAAGCCGCAGATCAACATCGACAACAGCGTGCGCCTGGACATCGTCCAGGAGGTGTCGTCGATTGCCGACTCCCGCGCCGCCAGCGACGTGATCACCAACAAGCGCGAGATCAAGACCAAGGTCATGGTCGAGGACAACGGCCTGGTCATTCTCGGCGGCTTGATCAGCGACGAGCTGAGCACCAGCGACCAGCGCGTGCCGCTGCTCGGCGACATCCCTTACCTGGGCCGCCTGTTCCGCTCCGATGCCAGCAAGAACACCAAGCAGAACCTGATGGTGTTCATCCGCCCGCGTATTCTGCGTGACGGGCCGAGCCTGGCCGGGCTCAGCGAGGACAAGTACCGCACCCTGCAGCAGACCACGCCACTGCAACTGCCGGACCTTGCCGAGGGTAGCTCGCAGTTGCTCAAGGTATTCCCCTCCAGCCGTGCACGCCTGGAAGGCGGTAACTGGTGATGCTGCCTTATCGCCAGGCACGCCAGAGCGGGGTGGCCATGGCCCCGGCGGAACAGGGCTGGCAGCTGTGGCTGCGGGCCGATGCCGACAATGCCCAGTTGCAGGAGTTGCTGCGCGTGCACGGCCAGCCCAGCGTACTTGAGTACCTGGAACCTGCCGTGTTCGACGAGCGCCTGGGCCAGCTGTACCAGGCTGGCGATGCCGCCACCGAAGCGCTGATCGAAGGCATTGGCGACCAGGTCGACCTGGACAGCCTGATGAGCGAGATGCCGCGCATCGAAGACCTGCTGGAAAGTGACGACGAAGCCCCGGTAATCCGCCTGATCAACGGCCTGTTCGGCCAGGCACTGCGCCTGCGTGCTTCGGACATTCATATCGAAACCTTCGAGCAGAGCCTGGTGGTGCGCCTGCGGGTCGATGGCCATCTGCGCGAAGTGTTGCGCCCGCCGCGGGCGCTGTCGGCCATGCTGGTCTCGCGGATCAAGGTCATGGCGCGCCTGGATATTGCCGAAAAACGCCAGCCGCAGGACGGTCGTATTACCCTGCGTGCGGCAGGCCGCGAGGTGGATGTGCGGGTCTCGACCTTGCCCGGCATCCATGGCGAACGCGTGGTCATGCGCGTGCTCGACAAGCAGGCCAGCCTGCTGGCGCTGGCTAACCTGGGCATGCCGGCAGCGGTGTTGCAGGGCTTGCGCAGTTGCCTGGCGCGGCCCAACGGCATCGTCCTGTCCACCGGCCCGACTGGCTCGGGCAAGACCACCACGCTGTACGCCAGCCTCAACAGCCTCAACGACGGTAGCCGCAACATCCTCACCGTCGAGGACCCCGTGGAATACGCCATTGCCGGCATCGGCCAGACCGCCATCAACCCGCGCGCCGGGCTGACCTTCGCCAGCGGCCTGCGCGCCATCCTGCGCCAGGACCCGGACGTGATCATGCTCGGCGAAATCCGCGACCAGGAAACCGCGCAGATCGCCGTGCAGGCCAGCCTCACCGGCCACCTGGTGCTGTCCACCTTGCACACCAACAGTGCGGTAGGCGCAGTGACCCGCTTGCGCGACATGGGCATCGAGCCGTTCCTGATCGCTTCCTGCTTGCGCGGGGTGTTGGCCCAGCGCCTGGTTCGCCGCTTGTGCAGCTGTGCGGTGGCGCATCCGTTGCAACCCGCGGAGCGTGACTTGTGGCCTGAGTTGGCGGCTTTGGGCAGCAGTTACCACGCGGTTGGCTGCGAGCAGTGCCAGGGCAGCGGTTATGTCGGGCGCCTGGGCCTGTACGAATTCATCGAGCTGGATGCCGGGCTGATCGGCCTGCTGTACGACGGCGCCAGCGAACTGGCGATGCAGGACTACCTGGCCGAACGCCGACAGAGTCTGGTGGTGATGGCCAGCGATTGCCTGGCCCGAGGCGAGACCAGCCTGGCCGAAGTGCTGCGCGTGGTGCAGGGCTAAGGCATGCCGACCTATCGCTACCAGGCCGTCGACCTCGCCGGCAAAGCGCACAAGGCCAGCTTGCAGGCCGACAGCGAACGCCATGCGCGCCAGCTGTTGCGCGAGCAGGGCCTGTTCGCCCGCCAGTTGCAGCGCCATGAAGCCGGCACCCGCCAGCCCCGGCGCCAGCGCCTGAGCCGCGTCCAGCTGTGCGAACTGACCCGCCAGCTGGCCACCTTGACCGGTGCCGGCATCCCCTTGGTCGATGCCCTGGCCACCCTTGAACGGCAACTGCGTCAGCCAGCCCTGCACAGTGTGCTGGTGGCACTGCGTGGCTCGCTGGCCGAAGGCCTGGGCCTGGCCCGCAGCCTGGCCCGGCAGGGCGCACCGTTCACTGGCTTGTACTGCGCGCTGGTCGAGGCCGGCGAGCGTTCCGGGCGCCTGGCCCAGGTGCTGACCCGCTTGGCCGATCACCTGGAGCAGGTGCAACGCCAGCAGCACAAGGCCCGTACTGCACTGATCTATCCCGCCGTATTGATGGGCGTGTCGCTGGCCGTGGTCATCGGCCTGATGACCTTTGTCGTGCCCAAGCTCACCGAACAATTCGCCCACGCCGGGCAGAGCCTACCGCTGATCACCTCGTTGCTGATCGGCCTGAGCCAGGGGCTGGTGCACGCCGGGCCCTGGTTATTGGGGCTGGCGCTGCTGCTCGGTGTGCTGGGCGGCTGGTTGCTGCGCAAGCCGCACTGGTGCCTGCGCCGCGACCAGCTGCTACTGCGCCTGCCACGCATCGGCAGCCTGCTGCAGGTGCTGGAAAGCGCGCGCCTGGCCCGCAGCCTGGCGATTCTCAGCGGCAGTGGCGTGGCCTTGCTCGAAGCCTTGCAAGTGGCCACCGAAACCGTCGGCAACCGGCGCATCCGCCTGGCCATGGAGCAGGTACGCCAGCAAGTGCAGGGCGGCACCAGCCTGCACCGCGCGCTGGATGCCAGCCAGCAATTCCCGCCGCTGCTGGTGAACATGGTCGGCAGCGGCGAGGCCAGCGGCACCCTGGCCGACATGCTTGAGCGCGTGGCCGACGACCAGGAGCGCGGCTTTGCCCGCCAGGTCGATACCGCCATGGCGCTGTTCGAACCCCTGATGATCCTGGTGATGGGCGCCGTGGTGCTGTTCATCGTGCTGGCGGTGCTGCTGCCGATCATGCAACTCAACCAGGGCCTGCAACTGTGACGACAAGGAGTATTGCCATGCAGCATCGACGTAACCGCCAGCGCGGGTTCACCCTCATGGAAATCATGGTGGTGATCTTCATCATTGGCCTGCTGATCGCCGTGGTCGCGCCCAGTGTGCTGGGCAACCAGGACAAGGCCATGAAGCAGAAGGTGATGGCTGACCTGGCCACCCTGGAGCAGGCGCTGGACATGTACCGCCTGGATAACCTGCGCTTCCCCAGCAGCGAACAGGGCCTGGCCGCGCTGGTGAAAAAGCCGACCCAGGAACCGCTGCCACGCGCCTGGCGCAGTGACGGCTACGTGCGCCGCCTGCCGGAAGACCCGTGGGGCACCCCGTACCAGTACCGCATGCCCGGCGAACATGGCCGGGTCGATGTGTACTCGCTGGGCGCCGACGGCCTGCCAGGCGGCGAAGGCCAGGATGCCGATCTGGGCAACTGGGCATTGTAAGCGGTGCACGGTCAGCGGGGCTTCAGCCTGATCGAGCTGCTGGTGGTGCTGGCCATCGCCGGGCTGATGACCGGGCTGGCGGTGGCCGGGCTCGGCAACGGCCAGGCCGGTGTCGACCAGGCCCTGCAGCGGCTGGCGGCCGAGACCCGCGGCCAGGCTGCGCTGGCCCGGCATGCCGGGCAATTGCGCGGGCTGCGCTGGAATGGCCAGCGCCCGGAGTTTGTCCGGCGTGAGGGCAATGCCTGGGTGGTCGAAGCGGTTGCGCTCGGTGACTGGCCCAAGGGGTTGCGCCCGGAGTGGGCGGCCAGCCCGCAACCGCGCCTGCTGTTCACCCCGCATGGCTGGGCGCAACCGGGCAGCGTGCGCTGGCGCTGGGCCGATGGCAGCCAGCAATGGGCCTGGAGCCGCGATGGCCGTTTGCAGGTGGCGCCATGAGGCGGCATCAGCGTGGCTTCACGCTGCTGGAAGTCACCGTGGCGCTGGCAATTGCTGCAGTGCTGGCCGTGATTACCAGCCAGGTTTTGCGCCAGCGCCTGGCCGTGCAGGACAACCTGCAACAGCATCGCCTTGGCCTGCTGTGCGCGCGTGAACTGCAAACCCGCTTCGCCGTCGAGCAGTACTGGCCTGCGGAAAACCAGGTGGGCGGCGAACTGAGCCAGGGTG
The DNA here is from genome assembly GCF_044749595.1 of Pseudomonas sp. NPDC089392. Classification (NCBI taxonomy): domain Bacteria; kingdom Pseudomonadati; phylum Pseudomonadota; class Gammaproteobacteria; order Pseudomonadales; family Pseudomonadaceae; genus Pseudomonas; species Pseudomonas sp. NPDC089392. Next base: position 101,356 of record NZ_JBIVIF010000005.1, on the reverse strand, counting down.
GCCAGCGGTGCCATTGGCAACTGCAACTGCGCCGCACCGGCGTACGCGACCTGCGCCGTGGTGAATTGCAACTGTTCGCCGACCGCGACCAGCGTTTGCCGCTCGGCCAGTACACCGTGTTCCTGGAGCGCCCATGATTCACAAAAACGGTGAAGCCTACGCGGCCTATGTGGGAGCGGGTTCACCCGCGAAGAAGACCCCGCGGTGGGTGGCACCGGCTTTGCCGGTGTTCGCGGGTAAACCCGCTCCCACAGGGATGGCGTACAGCAGTCAGCCTGGAGCTCAAACCATGAAGCACCGCCAGGCCGGCCTGACCCTGATCGAACTGATGGTCGCCCTGGCCCTGACCGCCATTCTCGGCATCATGCTCGCCGCTCTGGTCAACGGCTGGCTCAAGGTCCGCGAACGCCTGCAAACCACCACCCAGCAAACCTCGGTACTGGACTTCTGCCTGGCCCTGGAGCGCCGCTTCGACAGCCCGGTACTGCGCCGTGTATACGACCAGCGCTTGCCGTTGGCCAGCCGCTGGCTGGACTGGCAACCCGCCAGCAACCAGCTGCTGTGGGTGGCCAGCACCGGCTTGCCAGAAGCCGAAGGCGGCTCGCGCCTGCAACGCCAGCGCCTGCGCTTCGAGGCCCGTGAGCAGCGCTTGCTGCTGGAAAGCTCCGCCGACCTGTACGCCGCCGCAGCCCCACGCTGGGTGCAGCGCGAACAGCTCGACCGGGTCAGCGTCCTGAATGTCCTTTATCACCAGGGCGGCCGCTGGCTGGCCTGGCCTTCCGACCAACCAGCGCACCCCGGCCGTGGCGTGCGCCTGGAATTGCAGCGTGACGGAGCACCTTATGTCTGCACCTTCGCCCTCCCGTGGGGGCGCTCATGAAGTTTGAATGGCGGCGGCATGCACCGGCCCAGCCATGGCTGTTGCTGCGTCCGGGCCCGGTCTGGCACTGGGCGCTGGTCGAGGGCGGTAGCGTGCAACGTGAAGGGCAGGGCGAGCCACCGGCCAACCTGCAGGCCCGTGCTGCGCTGGTTCTGCCTGCCGAAGCCTGCAGCCATTTCCGCGTGCCGGCGCCCCCTGGGCTCAAGCGCGAGGAGTGGCCGTTGCTGCTTGAAGACCGCTTGTTGCAAGCCACCGACGAAGTGGCTTGCGCCTGCCTGGCCCGTGAGCCTGGGCAACTTCGCCTGCTGGTGGTGGCCCGTAAGCAGCTGGACGCGTGGCGTGAACAATGTGCCGTATGGGGCGTGCAGGTAGAACGCTGCTGGGCGGAGCTGCAGTTGCTGCCGGTGCCCGAGGCAGGCAGTGCCTGGCACTGGCAGCGCCCCCCCGGCATGTCTTTGCACAAAGGGTTGGCCGAAGACGGGGCTGAACATTGGCTGGCTTGGCCAGATGCACTGGGTGACATGCCGAAGCAGCCGTGGGCGGCGTTGCAAAGCGTGTCACTGCGCGGCGATTGGCCAAGTACGTTTGCGCTGCTCGACGCACTGCCCGGCCTGTTTGAGCGCGCCCGCAGAGTGCGGCCGTTACCGGTGGTGTCCCGCCAGCATCAGCGCCTGCTTGCGGCTTGCCTGGTACTGGCTGCCGTATGGGGCGGCCTGTGGTTGAGCCAGCAATGGCGCCAGGCGCAACTCTGGCGCAGCCAGGTCATCGCCGTGACCGGCGAGCAAGCCAGCCCCCGCCATGCCGCACAGGCTCTCAAGCGCCTGCGCGAAAACGAACTGCAACAGCAACTGCGCACGCGTCAGCTGGAGGACCTGCAAACCCGCTTGCAGGCTTGGCTGCGTGACAATCCTGGCTGGCAGCTGCGGGCGGTGCGTTTCGATGGTCAACGTTGGCATTTGCGCCTGGAAGGCGAGGGCAGTACGCCGCCATGGCAGGACATGGCGGCTGCCGCTGGCGCCACGGTGCAGATTCAGGGTGGCCAAGTGATCTTCGATCTCGGGGCAGCCTCATGAGCCGGGAATGGTTACAGCGTCACAGGTTGAAATGCGCCTGGGCACTGATTGCCCTGTTGCTGGCCTTCCTGGCCCTGCGTGCCGGTACTGCGCAATGGCGCGAGCTAAGCCAGTGGCGCGGGCTGGCAGAACAGGTCGTCAGCCTGCAAGGCGGCCCGGGTATGAACCTGGAGCGGCTACGCCAGTCGGCCCAGGCCCGGCAGATCGAACTGGCCGAGATCGATGCGCAGGGCAGTGGCTGGCAACTGCGTGGGCAAGTGGCCGATGCGCGCGTGCTGCAAGGCTGGCTGCAGAGCTTGCGTGCAGAAGGCGCGCAGCCAATGCAATGGGGGCTGGAGATGGATGGCAAGGGTTTGCGATTTGATCTGGTGGTGCAGCCATGAGCCGTAAGGGGATGGCGTGGGTTGTGCTGGTATTCGTGCTGGCGCTGTTGATTGAGCTTCCGGCCAATTGGCTGGCGCGGGCGTTCGGCCTGCCAGTGCGTGATGTCAGCGGCAGCCTCTGGCAAGGCCAGGCACAACAGTTGGGCCCGGTCGGGCCTTTGCGCTGGACGCTACAGCCTTGGCGCTTGCAGGCGAATGCGCAGCTGGGCTTTCAGGGGCAGGCTTGGCAGTTGCGTGCTGGAGGCTGGCCATGGCGCTGGCGGATCGAGGCCGCAGCGGTGGGTGCCCAGGCGACTGTAGCCTTGGATTACCGGCTGGCAGGTCAGTGGCAGGGGGTATTGCGGATTCAGGGGGCAGGGCGGCAATGCCGTGCCAGCGAAGGCCGCATAACGGTAACCGACCTTGCCCTGAGCGAGCCTTGGTCGCTGGGCCTGGGGCAGGGCTGGCTGGAAATGGACTGCCAAAGCGGCTGGCGCCTGCGCGGGCAGTTGGCACAGCAGGGGCAGCATCAACTGGCCGTGGATGCCGATTTGCTCGCAAGGCGGGCGCTGGTGGTGTTCGAGTTGCAGCGTGAGGCGGAGTTGACGCCTTTGCTGCGCGGGGCACAGTGGCTTGGGCCGCAGGCTTTGGCGGGGCAGCGGGAGCTGCGCTGGTGAGGGAAAATGGATGGGGATTGTATGAAGGCTGGCAGGTGCTTGCCTTGAGTCCTGAGTGGGGGCACAAATCGAGCGCCGCCCGCGCGGCGCTTCGCGGGACAAGCCCGCTCCCACATTTGTTTCGGGCCAGTATTGCCTGGACCAGCGCGCGCGAACGCCTTGTTTGTCCCACACGATATCGAGGTGAACGCCAAAGGGGCGCGCGCCTCTGCCTCATGAATAATTGGCCCGAAACAAATGTGGGAGCGGGCTTGTCCCGCGAAGCGCCGCGCGGGCGGCGCTCGATCTCGCAGGCGCCGCAAATGCCCCGACAAACCTCAAGGCCGAATCTCGATCAACGTCCCGTCCCGCACCAGATCCCACACTTCCTGCATATCGCGGTTACGCATGGCAATGCACCCATCCGTCCAGTCCAGGGTATGGAAGTACCACTCCGGGTAGTCATCGTTGAGCGGCGTGCCGTGAATCATGATCATGCTGCCAGCACTCACCCCTTCACGCGTGGCACGTGCCGCATCGCTGATGTTCGGGTAGTTGATATGCATGGCCAGGTTGAAGCGGTCGCTCTGCTTGCGCCAGTCCAGCCAGTACAACCCCTCAGGGGTCTTCTTGTCGCCCTCGCGCTCCTTGGCGCCCTTGGGCTGCTTGCCCAGCGAGATGCGGTAGGTTTTCAGCGGCTCGCCGCGGCTGATCAGTTGCAGGCGGCGTTCGGACTTGATCACCAGCACTTTGTCGATCAACGGTTGCATGGCCTGCTGCGATTGCGTAGGCGTTTGCGCGGGCGACAGGGGCTTGCGGACGATTGTCTCGGTGAAGGCCGCCTGGGACACCGAGGTAACGCAAAGGCAGAAAAGGGCAAGCAACCAGCGCATGTAACGGTATCCCTGAAGGCTTTAGGTGTTGGGCGAAACGTTCATCGGCGGCAGGTATTCATGGCCTATGGGGTAGCGCTGCCCGATGCGGTCGCGATAGTAGCATTCTAGTGTGCGCGTGACCGTGCGGAAAGCCAGCTCGCCCCACGGTATCTCATGTTCCTCGAACAATCGCACCTCCAGGCTTTCGACACCGACATCAAAGGCAAGGTCCGCCAGTTCGGCGCGGAAGAACACATGCACCTGGTTGATGTGCGGCAGATCGAACAGCTGGTACAGGCTCATCGGCCCGACCTGGGCACAGGCTTCCTCGACGGTTTCGCGACGGGCGGCCTGGTCGAGGGTTTCGCCGTTCTCCATAAAACCGGCGGGCAGGGTCCAGAAGCCCCGGCGTGGCTCGATGGCGCGCCGGCACAGCAGCACTTGGCTGCCCCAGGTCGGCAGCACCCCGGCAACGATGTTGGGGTTCTGGTAGTGAATGGTCTGGCAAGACTCGCAGACATACCGCAGGCGGCTGTCGCCCTCGGGGATCCGCTGAGTGACCGGCTGGCCGCACGCGCTGCAGAATTTCATGTGTAGTCCCTTCTGTTCAGGGCTATCTTGGCGCGACCACGGGGGCTGCCGCAAGCGTGCAGGGCTTGGGTGCTTCGCGGCTTTGGTGCATCATGCAAGACAGGCCTTGGATACGAGCGTGCGCAATGCTGGACGAGCTACTTCGCCGAATGAGCAACCACCAACCCGCGTCACTGGAAACCGACCGACGGTTCCCCGAAGCGGCGGTCCTCTTGCCCATTACTCGCAGCGAAGCGCCCGAACTGGTCTTGACCCTGCGCGCCAAAGGCCTGTCTACCCACGGTGGTGAAGTGGCCTTTCCCGGTGGCCGCCGCGACCCGGAAGACCCGGACCTGGTGTTCACCGCCCTGCGTGAGGCCGAGGAAGAAATCGGCCTGCCGCCTGGTCTGGTGGAAGTGATAGGCCCGCTCAGCCCGCTGATTTCGCTGCATGGCCTGAAAGTGACGCCATTCGTCGGGGTTATCCCCGACTTCGTCGAATACCGCGCCAACGATGCCGAGATCGCGGCAGTATTCACCGTGCCGTTGGAATTTTTCCGCCAGGACCCGCGTGACCATACCCACCGTATCGATTATCAGGGGCGCAGCTGGTATGTGCCCAGCTATCGCTATGGCGAATACAAGATCTGGGGGTTGTCGGCGATCATGATCGTCGAACTGGTCAACCTGCTGTTCGATGCCGGCATCAGCCTGCACCAGCCCCCTGAGCGTTACATCGAAAACTGAGTGGGGCCAACCCTGCCGTCTGCATCGCAGCCTGAGGAGCAAGCATGAAATACCGCCTGGGCGACCTGCGGGTCGAAAGCCACCCCACCAGTTGGGCTGCACCCAACGCCACGCTGATTGGCAACGTGCGCCTGCAGGCCAATGCCAGCGTGTGGTTTGGCGCGGTGCTGCGCGGCGATAACGAGCTGATCGACATCGGCGAAGGCAGCAACGTGCAGGATGGCACGGTGATGCACACCGACATGGGCTCGCCGCTGACCTTGGGCAAGGGCGTGACGGTTGGCCACAACGCGATGCTGCATGGCTGCACGGTGGGCGACTACAGCCTGGTCGGCATTAATGCGGTGATCCTTAACGGCGCGCGCATCGGCAAGCACTGCATCATTGGCGCCAACGCGCTCATCGCCGAGGGCAAGGAAATCCCCGACGGTTCGCTGGTGATGGGCTCGCCAGGCAAGGTGGTGCGCGAGCTGACCGAGCAGCAGAAGCGCATGCTTGAAGCCAGCGCTGCGCATTACGTGCACAATGCCCAGCGTTATGCGCAGGAGTTGGTGGTTGACGATGAGTGATGTGGTAGAACGGCCGGTGGCCTCACCGTGCGTGAGCATTTGTGCACTGGACGAGCAGGATATCTGCACAGGTTGCCAGCGTACCGTGGCCGAGATTGGCCGCTGGGGGCGGATGGACAATGACGAGCGCCGGGCGGTGCTCAAGCTTTGCCATGAGCGGGCACTAGAAGCCGGCCTCATCCTGTAGGCCGACGCGGAACCCTGTAGGAGCGGCCTTGCGTCGCGATGGGCTGCGCAGCAGCCCCCAAAATTTCAGCGCAGATGCACAAATTGCAGGGGGCCGCTGCGCAGCCCATCGCGACACAAGGCCGCTCCTACAGGGAGTGCCGTTGCCTGCCGAACAAGCCGACGGTAATCTGTATGGCTTGCCCACAGACTACCCGCCATGTTCTATCTGATTGCCTACATCAGCAGCGTAGTGCTGATCAACTACGCCTTCTCCAGTGCCCCGCACCTGGACATCATCTGGTCCGCCTGGGGCGGGTTGGTGTTCATCCTGCGCGACATGGTGCAAACCCGTTTCGGCCACGGCGCCCTGGTCGCCATGCTGGTGGCGCTGGTGCTGTCCTATGTCACCTCCGAGCCGGCCATCGCCCTGGCCAGCGCTACTGCATTCTTCATCTCCGAGCTGATCGACTGGCTTGTATTCAGCATCACCCGCCGGCCGCTGCGCGACCGCCTGTGGCTGAGTTCGGCGCTGAGCATCCCGGTAGATACCTTCATCTTCTTCGGCATGATCGGCGCGCTGACCCCTGCCGTGATCGGCACTGCCATGGCTTCGAAATTCGCAGGTGTCACCGCCGTGTGGCTGGCCATGGCATTTCGCGCCCGGCGGGCCGCCGTGGCCGGTTGATGGTGTAGAATAGCGGTCCTTTTTCAGCGGGCCGCGCCAAGCCTGGCGCGGCCCCGGATGCCTTCGAGGACCTGAAATGACCCGTATCGGAACCCCCTTGTCGCCCACCGCGACCCGTGTACTGCTGTGCGGCTGTGGCGAGCTGGGCAAGGAAGTGGTGATCGAGCTGCAGCGCCTGGGCGTCGAAGTGATCGCCGTCGACCGTTACGCCAATGCCCCGGCCATGCAGGTGGCGCACCGCAGCCACGTGGTCAACATGCTTGATGGCGTTGCCCTGCGTGCCGTGATCGAGGCCGAGAAGCCGCACTACATCGTTCCGGAAATCGAAGCCATCGCCACCGCCACCCTGGTCGAGCTGGAAAACGAAGGCTTCAACGTGGTGCCGACTGCCCGCGCCACCCAGCTGACCATGAACCGCGAAGGCATCCGCCGCCTGGCCGCCGAAGAGCTGGACCTGCCAACCTCGCCTTACCACTTTGCCGACACTTACGAAGACTTCGCCAAGGGCGTGGCCGATGTTGGCTACCCGTGCGTGGTCAAGCCTGTCATGAGCTCGTCGGGCAAAGGCCAGAGCCTGCTGCGCAGCGATGCCGACCTGCAGAAGGCGTGGGACTACGCCCAGGAAGGCGGCCGCGCCGGCAAGGGCCGGGTGATTGTCGAGGGCTTTATCGACTTCGAATACGAAATCACCCTGCTGACCGTGCGCCATGTTGGCGGCACCACCTTCCTTGAACCGGTCGGCCACCGCCAGGAGAAAGGCGACTACCAGGAATCCTGGCAGCCGCAGGCCATGAGCCCGAAAGCGCTGGCCGAGTCGCAGCGCGTGGCCAAGGCGGTCACCGATGCCCTGGGCGGTCGCGGTTTGTTTGGCGTGGAGCTGTTCGTCAAGGGCGACCAGGTGTGGTTCAGTGAAGTCTCGCCGCGCCCGCATGACACTGGCCTGGTCACCCTGATTTCCCAGGACCTGTCGCAGTTCGCCCTGCATGCCCGCGCCATTCTCGGCTTGCCGATTCCGGTAGTGCGTCAGTTTGGCCCTTCGGCTTCGGCGGTAATCTTGCCGGAAGGGCAGTCGCAGCAGACCAGCTTCGCCAACCTCGGTGCAGCGCTGAGCGAGCCGGATACCGCCATCCGCCTGTTCGGCAAGCCGGAAATCAACGGTACCCGCCGCATGGGTGTTTGTCTGGCGCGAGATGAGTCGGTCGAAGCGGCGCGCGCCAAGGCGACCCGTGCATCGCAGGCGGTCAAGGTCGAGTTCTGATCCGAGATTGCAGGGGGCCGCAAAGCGGCCCCAATTACTTACAATTGTGTATTGCGGGTCTCTTTCAGGCACAGCACTGCAATCAGGCTGATCACCGCCGCCGCCGACACATAACCCCCCACCCAGCTCAACCCACCCATGCTCACCAGCTTCTGGGCAAAGAACGGTGCCGCCGAGGCCCCGACGATGCCGCCCAGGTTATACGCCGCCGAAGCCCCGGTATAACGCACGTGTGTCGGGAACAGCTCAGGGAGCAAAGCCCCCATCGGCGCAAAGGTCACGCCCATCAGGAACAGCTCGATGGCCAGGAACAGCGCCACGCCGGTGGTCGAACCCGAGGTCAGCAGCGGCTCCATGGTAAAACCCGAGGCTACCGCCAGCAGGCCACCAACGATCAGCACCGGCTTGCGCCCATAGCGGTCGCTGAGCCAGGCCGACAGCGGCGTGGCCAAGGCCATGAACACCACCGCGAAGCACAGCAGGCCAAGGAACGTCTCGCGGCTGTAGCCCAGCGTGGTCACGCCGTAGCTCAGCGAGAATACCGTCGAGATATAGAACAGCGCGTAGCATACCACCATCGCCGCAGCGCCCAGCAGGGTAGGGCGCCAGTGTTTGGCGAACAGGTCCACCACCGGCATTTTCACCCGCTCCTGGCGAGCAACCGCCTTGGCGAACACCGGGCTTTCTTCAAGCTTCAAGCGTACATACAGGCCCACCAGTACCAGCGCGGCACTGAGCAGGAACGGAATGCGCCAGCCCCACTCGCGGAACTGCTCGTCGCTGAGCGTAAGGGCCAGGGTCAGGAACAGGCCGTTGGCTGCCAGGAAGCCGATCGAAGGGCCCAGCTGCGGGAACATGCCGAACCAGGCGCGCTTGCCTTCGGGGGCGTTTTCGGTGGCCAACAGCGCCGCACCACCCCATTCGCCGCCCAGGCCCAGGCCTTGGCCAAAGCGCAGCAGGCAGAGAATGATCGGTGCCCACACGCCAATGCTGTCGTATCCCGGTAGCACGCCGATGGCGGTGGTGGACACGCCCATCAGCAACAGCGAGGCGACCAGGGTCGACTTGCGGCCGATACGGTCACCAAAGTGGCCGAACAGCGCCGAGCCCAGCGGGCGGGCAAGGAAGGCGATACCAAAAGTAAGGAAGGCCGCCAGCATCTGCGCTGTGCCCGACCCGGACGGGAAGAACACCGGGCCGATCACCAGGGCAGCGGCGGTGGCGTAGACGTAGAAATCGTAGAACTCGATGGCGGTGCCGATGAAGCTGGCAGTGGCTACCCGCGCGGGCGAGTTGACCGGCGCGGCAGGCGCTTCGGCATAGGTGCTGCTGGTTGTCATTAAGTAGGTCCCTAACAGTCTGGTCCGGCTCCATGGGCTTGGCCCGCGACGGCGTGCAATGCAAAGGCAGGCACGGTTGCGCGGACGCCGGAGCGTTTTGTTGTTGTGTGCGCCCGACTGACGATAGCCCAAGGGGGATAGGGGCGGGCGCGGGCACTGTTCGGGGTGTTGAAGCAGGACCGCAGGGCGTGTCAGTGGAGCGGACTGGCCGTGGGGCGCCGGGTGCGGGTAGCAGGCGTGACGGCGGGGCTGGGTAAGCGTGACCCGAGTATAGCTATCGGGTCACGGTCCACACCAGTACCTTGCTGGCACAATTGTCCTCTGTTTCGAGGATTTCCAGGCGATAGCGGCCGATCTTCAGGCAAACCGCGCTTTCCGGGATGCTTTCCAGCGCTTCCGTAACCAGCCCGTTAAGGGTTTTCGGCCCGCCGTCGCAGGGCAGGTGCCAGCCCAGGGTACGGTTGATTTCGCGCAGCGAGGCGGTGCCGTCGATGACGAAACTGCCATCGGTCTGCGGGTGCACGTGCGGGTTGTCCAGGCTCTGCTCGTCCTCGAACTCGCCCACGATCTCTTCAAGGATGTCTTCCAGGGTGACGATGCCCAGCACTTCGCCGTACTCGTCCACCACCACGCCCAGCCGGCGCTGCTGCTTGTGGAAGTTCAGCAGCTGCATTTGCAGGGGCGTGCTCTCCGGTACGAAATAGGGTTCGTAGCAGGCGCCGTGCAAGGTCTCCAGGGTCAGTTCGGCCTTGGGCAGCAGGTGGCTGATCAGCTTGGTGTTGAGGATCGCTTCGACCTGGTTGATGTCGCTGTGGTAGACCGGCAGGCGCGTGTGGCGGCTGACGATCAGCTGCTCGATGATGCGCTCAAGCGGCTCATCGAGGTTGATGCCGTCCACTTCGTTACGCGGCACCAGGATGTCGTTGACGGTGATCTTGTCCAGCGACTGCAGGCCCTCAAGGAGGCCGTGGCGGGGCGCTTCGTGCTCTTCATCTTCGTCAAGGTCGTCATCTTCCTGCGGGTGCAGGGCTACCGCTGCAGGCTGCGCGCGGAAGGGGCGCAAGATCAGCTTGGCGCAGCCGTCGAGCAGGCAGGCAAAGGGTTGCAGGAGTGTCAGGGGTGCCTTCAGCAGGCTCACGCCGAGGCTGGCCAATGCTTGTGGATTACGCCGGGCCAGGCGCCGCGGCAGGAATTCGGCAAACACCAGCAAGGCCAATGCGGCACCCAGGCCGGCCAGCCAGAAGCCGTGCTCACCGCTGTAGCGCTGCCCGATCAGGCATGCCAGGCCGAGCACCAGCAGCTTGCCGAGGCTGGCGCATAGCACCAGTGCCTGGGCGGGCAGCGCTGGCTGCCCGTCCTCATTGGTGCGCAGCGAGCCATTGAGTTGCAGGCGGGCAGCATCCACGGCGGTGAACAACGCTGCCCAGAGCAGCGCCAGTGCCAAAGTGACTAATAGCGGTGCGTACGGCAGGGTGTCCATGGGCGGCCGTCAGATATGCAGAATGAATTCGCGAACCAGCTTGCTGCCGAAATAGGCCAGCATCAGCAGGCAGAAACCGGCCAGCGTCCAGCGGATGGCCTTGTGGCCTCGCCAGCCCAGGCGGGTGCGGCCCCACAGCAGCACGCTGAACACCACCCAGGCAACACAGGCCAGCAAGGTCTTGTGCACCAGGTGCTGGGCGAACAGGTTTTCGAGGAACAGCCAACCGGAGATCAGCGACAGCGACAGCAGGCACCAGCCGGCCCAGAGGAAGCCGAACAGCAGGCTTTCCATGGTTTGCAGCGGCGGGAAGTTGCGGATCAGTCCGGACGGGTGCTTGTTTTTCAGCTGGCGGTCCTGCAGCAGCAACAGCAGCGACTGGAACACCGCGATGGTGAACAGCCCGTAGGCGAGGATCGACAGCAGGATATGCGCGAGGATGCCCGGTTCTTCGTTGATCAGCGGCACAGTGCCGGGTGGTGCGAACTGGGCCAGCAGTGCAGTCACCGCCCCCAGCGGGAACAGCAGCACCAGCAGGTTTTCTACCGGTATGCGCAGGCAGGCCAGCAGAGTCAGGGCAATGACCGCCACGGCAATCAGGCTGGCGGCGCTGAAGAAGTCCAGGCTCAGGCCCAGCGGGGTAATCAGCTGGAAGAACAGCGCGCCGGCCTGGGCCAGCACCGCGACGGCACCCAGCAAGGTGAGCAGGCGCTTGTCGGCCTTGCGGTTCTGGGCCAGGTATGAGCCCTGGTAGATGGCCGCGGCTATATATAGGCCGGCTGCGATCAGGTTGGGGATGAGGCTGGGTGAGGAGACCATAAGTCCTGGTTGGCGAGCCTTAAAGAGACGGAGTTTGGCATAGATCCCGCCGCTCTAGGAAGACTGACAGACCGCGTTGGGGCATTCGCGGGTAAACCCGCTCCTACAGGACCGCGTTGGGGCATTCGCGGGTAAACCCGCTGCTACAGGTGCGTGGAGATCCTGTGGGAGCGGGTTCACCCGCGAAGAGGGCTGTACAGGCACCGAATATCTCCCAAGGTGTGCGCCGCCGCCGCACTTCGCTATAATCGCCGCCTTGCTGTGCCCGGCGGGTGTGCATTTTCCCGCGGGCGCCTGACAAACCTCGGCTTTTACTGGGCCTGAAAGGATCACCATGTTCGAAAACCTGACCGACCGCCTGTCACAGACGCTGCGCCATGTTACCGGCAAGGCCAAGCTGACCGAAGACAACATCAAGGAAACGCTGCGCGAAGTGCGCATGGCCCTGCTTGAGGCCGACGTTGCCCTGCCGGTGGTCAAGGATTTCGTCAACAGCGTCAAGGAACGTGCGGTCGGCACCGAAGTGTCGCGCAGCCTGACCCCGGGCCAGGCGTTCGTGAAGATCGTCCAGGCCGAGCTGGAAAGCCTGATGGGCGCGGCCAACGAAGACCTCGCGCTGAACGCCGCCCCGCCGGCCGTGGTGCTGATGGCCGGCTTGCAGGGTGCCGGTAAGACCACCACCGCCGGCAAGCTGGCGCGCTTCCTTAAAGAGCGCAAGAAAAAGAGCGTGATGGTGGTGTCTGCCGACGTCTACCGCCCGGCGGCGATCAAGCAGCTGGAAACCCTGGCCAACGACATCGGCGTGACCTTCTTCCCGTCCGACATCAGCCAGAAGCCGGTGGCCATCGCCGAAGCGGCGATCCGCGAAGCCAAGCTGAAGTTCATCGACGTGGTCATCGTCGACACCGCCGGCCGTCTGCACATCGACGCCGACATGATGCACGAGATCAAGGCGCTGCACGCCGCAGTCAAGCCGATCGAGACGCTGTTCGTGGTCGACGCCATGACCGGCCAGGACGCCGCCAACACGGCCAAGGCGTTTGGCGAGGCGCTGCCGCTGACCGGTGTGGTACTGACCAAGGTCGACGGTGACGCCCGTGGCGGTGCCGCACTGTCGGTGCGTGCCATCACTGGCAAGCCGATCAAGTTCATCGGTATGGGCGAGAAGACCGAAGCCCTCGAGCCGTTCCACCCTGACCGTGTCGCCTCGCGCATCCTCGGCATGGGTGACGTGCTCAGCCTGATCGAGCAGGCCGAGCAGAACATCGACAAGGCCAAGGCCGACAAACTGGCCAAGAAGCTGAAGAAGGGCAAAGGCTTCGACCTCGAAGACTTCCGCGACCAGCTGCAGCAGATGAAGAACATGGGCGGCCTCGGCGGCCTGATGGACAAGCTGCCGAGCATCGGCGGGGTCAACCTGTCGCAAATGGGCAATGCCCAGGGCGCGGCCGAGAAGCAGTTCAAGCAGATGGAAGCGATCATCAACTCGATGACCCCGGCCGAACGCCGTGACCCTGACCTGATCAGCGGTTCGCGCAAGCGCCGTATCGCTCTGGGCTCCGGTACCCAGGTGCAGGACATCGGCCGGCTGATCAAGCAGCACAAGCAGATGCAGAAGATGATGAAGAAGTTCTCTGCCAAAGGCGGCATGGCCAAGATGATGCGCGGCCTGGGCGGGATGCTGCCAGGCGGCGGCATGCCGAAGCTGTAACACCTGATTCGGGCGCCTGCCTCTTGCGAGGGAGGCGCCCAGAACCCCGCTACGGCGGGACAACGGCCGCGGATTTAGCGGCTTAACCGGCAAATCTGAACGGTAAGGCAAGGCCTTGCCGAAAAAGTCATTTGCAAATGTCCGTGTATTCCCCGAGAATATGCGGCCTTTTGGGCACCCGTGTGCCTATTTGGCATTCAGATTTGCAGCACCGACTATAGGAACAATGTTCACATGGTAACCATTCGTCTTGCCCGTGGCGGCTCGAAAAAGCGCCCATTCTACCACCTGACCGTGACCAACTCGCGTAACGCCCGTGACGGCCGTTTCGTTGAGCGCGTAGGCTTCTTCAACCCGATCGCATCGGGCGCCGAAGTCAAGCTGTCGGTCAACCAAGAGCGCGTCACCTACTGGCTGAGCCAGGGTGCACAGCCGTCTGAGCGCGTTGCTCAGCTGCTGAAGGACGCTGCCAAGGCCGCTGCCTAAATAGTATGAACGCGACGCCAGAAAAGGCTGACGACCTCATCGTCGTTGGCAAGATTTTTTCGGTTCACGGCGTTCGCGGCGAGGTGAAGGTGTATTCCTTTACCGATCCGATTGAAAACCTGTTGGATTATCCGCGCTGGACGCTTCGGCACGAAGGCAAGGTAAAGCAGGTAGAGCTGGTCAGCGGTCGTGGCTCCCAAAAGGGCCTGGTCGTGAAACTGAAAGGCCTCGATGATCGTGATGAAGCCCGTCTTCTGAGCGGTTACGAAATCTGCATTGCGCGGAGCCTTTTGCCCAACCTGGCTGCGGACGAGTACTACTGGTACCAGTTGCAAGGCCTGAAGGTCATCAACCAGGACGAACACCTGTTCGGCAAGGTCGATCACCTGTTGGAGACCGGTGCGAACGATGTAATGGTGGTCAAACCCTGCGCAGGCAGCCTGGATGATCGCGAGCGTCTGTTGCCCTATACGGCGCAATGCGTGCTCAACATCGACCTGGAAGCAGGCGTGATGCGGGTTGAATGGGACGCGGACTTCTAAACGATGGGTAACCTTCGCGTAGACGTCATCACGTTGTTCCCCGAGATGTTCTCGGCCATCACTGAGTACGGCATTACCAGCCGCGCGGTGAAACAGGGGTTGCTTCAGGTAACGTGCTGGAACCCGCGGGACTACACCACAGATCGTCACCACACGGTGGATGATCGGCCGTTTGGCGGTGGTCCGGGCATGGTGATGAAAATCAAGCCTCTGGAAGACGCCCTGGTTAGCGCCAGGCAAGCGACCGGAGCATCGGCAAAGGTGATCTACCTTTCGCCGCAAGGCCGCAAGCTGACTCAGCAGGCGGTCAAAGGCCTGGCCGAACAGGAATCGTTGATCCTGATCGCCGGTCGTTATGAAGGCATCGACGAGCGCTTTATCGAGGCTCATGTCGATGAGGAGTGGTCGATTGGTGACTATGTGCTTTCCGGTGGCGAGCTGCCGGCCATGGTTCTGATCGATGCGGTTACGCGGCTGCTGCCCGGAGCTTTAGGGCATGTGGACTCGGCGGAAGAAGATTCCTTCACCGACGGTCTGCTCGATTGCCCGCACTACACCCGACCTGAGGTGTATGCGGATCAGCGTGTTCCCGACGTGTTGCTAAGTGGCAACCATGCACATATCCGGCGTTGGAGGATGAAGCAGTCCCTTGGTAGGACCTTCGAACGACGCGCCGATCTTCTGGAAAGTCGCTCGCTTTCTGGAGAAGAGAAGAAGCTGCTCGAGGAATATCTCCGCGAGCGGGACGATAGTTAAACGTATCGATGGTGGATCACGTATCCATCTTAGGAGCACAGCATGACCAACAAGATCATCCAGCAGCTCGAAGCCGAGCAGATGAGCAAGGAAATCCCGACCTTCGCACCAGGCGACACCGTTGTCGTTCAGGTTAAAGTGAAGGAAGGTGAGCGTTCCCGTCTGCAGGCGTTCGAAGGCGTTGTTATCGCCAAGCGTAACCGTGGTCTGAACAGCGCCTTCACCGTGCGCAAGATCTCCAGCGGCGTTGGCGTAGAGCGTACCTTCCAGACCTACAGCCCGCAAATCGACAGCCTGGCCGTGAAACGTCGTGGTGACGTGCGTAAAGCCAAGCTGTACTACCTGCGCGACCTGTCCGGCAAAGCCGCTCGCATCAAGGAAAAACTGTCCTGAGTACAGTTTGCCCGGTGGCCAAGGCCGCCTAGCGAGAAAAAGCAGCCTTCGGGCTGCTTTTTTGCGTTTTGAAACCCCGAGATGTGATTGCCATGACTACCCGAGACCAGGAAATCCAGCGCCGTACCGAGCTTTCGGTAACCCGCGTGACCAAGGCGGTGTTCCCCAATACCACCAACCACCACAACACCCTGTTCGGCGGCACCGCCCTGGCCTGGATGGACGAAGTGTCGTTCATCGCCGCCACGCGCTTCTGCCGCCTGCCGTTGGTGACTGTTTCCACCGACCGCATCGACTTCAAGCACCCGATCCCGGCGGGCTCGATCGTCGAGCTGGTGGGTTCGGTGGTCAAGGTGGGTAATACCAGTTTGCAGGTGCAGGTGGATGTGTTTGTCGAGAACATGTACCTGGACGGCCGCGAGCGGGCGATCCACGGGGTGTTCAGTTTTGTCGCCATCGACGAAGACAAGCGCCCGGTGCCAGTGTTGCCCCAGGCCTGAGTTCTCCTGTGCCGGCCTCTTCGCGGGTAAACCCGCTCCTACAGGGGTATCACCGCCTTCAGGGTCTGAGTTCTCCTGCTCTGGCCTCTTCGCGTACAGGGATATCGCCACCCTCAAGGCCTGTGCGATCCCTGTAGGAGCGGGTTCACCCGCGAAGAGGCCAGTACAGACAACCCCGAGCTGCTGTGAAACACTAGCCCCACCTCCAACACCCAGCAGCCCCGAATGCCCGCCCTAGACCACCCTCTGATCGACCAGTTCCTCGACGCCCTGTGGCTTGAAAAAGGCCTGGCCGACAACACCCGCGTGTCCTACCGCAGCGACCTGGCCCTGTTCAACGGCTGGCTGCAGGAGCGCTCGGTCAGCCTGCCCGACGCTGGCCGCGACTTGATCCTCGACCACCTGGCCTGGCGCCTCGACCAGGGCTACAAGCCACGCTCCACGGCGCGCTTCATCTCCGGCCTGCGCGGCTTCTTCCGCTACCTGCTGCGGGAAAAGCTGGTCGCCATCGACCCGACCCTGCAAGTCGACATGCCGCAACTGGGCAAACCACTGCCCAAGTCGTTGTCCGAAGCCGACGTCGAAGCCTTGCTGCAAGCCCCGGACCTGGGCGAAGCCATCGGCCAGCGTGACCGCGCCATGCTCGAAGTGCTTTACGCCTGTGGCCTGCGCGTTACCGAGTTGGTCAGCCTGACCCTCGACCAGGTCAACCTGCGCCAGGGCGTACTGCGGGTGATGGGCAAGGGCAGCAAGGAGCGCCTGGTACCCATGGGTGAAGAGGCGGTGCTGTGGCTGGAGCGCTACCAGCGCGATGGCCGCGCCGAACTGCTCAATGGCCGCCCCAGTGATGTGCTGTTCCCCAGCCAGCGTGGCGAGCAAATGACCCGCCAGACCTTCTGGCACCGTATCAAGCACTACGCCCGGGTGGCCGGCATCGACAAGCCGCTGTCGCCGCATACCCTGCGCCACGCCTTCGCCACACACTTGCTCAACCACGGCGCCGACCTGCGCGTGGTGCAAATGCTGCTGGGCCATAGCGACCTGTCGACCACACAGATCTACACCCACGTCGCCAAGGCCCGCCTGCAGCAGCTGCACGCCCAGCACCACCCGCGTGGATGAATGTTTTTCATGTTCCGCCGACCGGTCCTTGCAAGCCCCTTCACCGGCAGCGTGATGTGGTAGGCTTGGGCGGTTTGCACCAAGGGCCGCACGGTCACCGCGTATTTTCCGCAGGTGGCGCCCTCCGGCCCCTGTCCGCCTTCAGGAGTATCCATGCGCGTGATCAAGATGTTCGCCGCCGCCGCGTTGGCGCTGGCCAGTACCTTTGCCGTTGCTGCGGCAACCGATAGCAATGCCGGTGCCGAGCAGGCCATCCGTAAATCGCTGCAAAACCTTGAACTGGAAGTACCCGTGGAAAGCGTGGCCAGCAGCCCGCTGAACGGCCTGTACGAAGTCAAGCTGCAGGGTGGCCGCGTGCTGTACGCCAGCGCCGACGGCCAGTTCGTCATGCAGGGTTACCTGTTCCAGATCCAGAACGGCAAGCCGGTCAACCTCACCGAAAAAACCGAGCGCCAGGGCATCGCCAAGCTCATCAACGGCATTCCAGCCGCCGAGATGGTGGTTTATCCTGCCAAGGGCGAGACCAAGTCGCACATCACCGTATTCACCGACACCACCTGCCCGTACTGCCACAAGCTGCACGCCGAAGTGCCTGAGCTGAACCGCCGCGGTATCGAAGTGCGCTATGTCGCCTTCCCGCGCCAGGGCCTTGGCTCGGCGGGTGATCAGCAACTGCAGGCCGTGTGGTGTTCCAGCGACCGCCGTGCGGCGATGGACAAGATGGTCGAAGGCGAAGAAATCAAGGCTGCCAAGTGCGCCAACCCGGTCGGCAAGCAGTTCCAGCTGGGCCAGTCGATTGGCGTCAATGGCACGCCGGCGATCGTCCTTGAAAGCGGCCAGGTCATTCCGGGCTACCAGCCGGCACCGCAAGTCGCCAAGCTGGCACTTGCCAAGTAATCCAATTCAATACGCCGTCGTCATGGGGTGACGGCATGATTTACGGTCGGCAAAGGTGTCGGCCGTTCAATGGGGAGTTCACAGTGAAACCGGTCAAAGTAGGCATCTGTGGGTTGGGGACCGTCGGTGGCGGAACCTTCAATGTACTTCAGCGCAACGCCGAGGAGATTGCCCGCCGTGCCGGGCGCGGTATTGAAGTGGCACAGATCGCCATGCGCTCGCAGAACCCGAACTGCCAGATTACCGGTACCCCCATTACCGCTGATGTGTTCGAAGTTGCGAGCAACCCGGAGATCGACATTGTCATCGAGCTGATCGGTGGCTACACCGTGGCCCACGAACTGGTGCTCAAGGCCATCGAAAACGGCAAGCATGTGGTCACCGCCAACAAGGCGCTGATCGCCGTGCACGGCAATGAAATCTTCGCCAAGGCGCGCGAGAAGGGCGTCATCGTCGCCTTCGAAGCGGCCGTGGCCGGTGGCATCCCGGTGATCAAGGCCATCCGCGAAGGCCTGTCGGCCAACCACATCAACTGGCTGGCCGGTATCATCAATGGCACTGGCAACTTCATCCTCACCGAAATGCGTGAGAAGGGCCGTGCCTTCCCGGACGTGCTGGCCGAAGCCCAGGCGCTTGGCTACGCCGAAGCCGACCCAACCTTCGACGTCGAAGGCATCGACGCTGCGCACAAGCTGACCATCCTGGCGTCGATCGCGTTTGGTATCCCGCTGCAGTTCGACAAGGCCTACACCGAAGGCATCACCCAGCTGACCACCGCTGACGTGAACTACGCCGAAGCCCTGGGCTACCGCATCAAGCACCTGGGCGTGGCCCGTCGCACTGCCGAAGGCATCGAGCTGCGCGTGCACCCGACGCTGATCCCGGCCGACCGCCTGATCGCCAACGTCAACGGCGTGATGAACGCTGTAATGGTCAACGGCGACGCCGCCGGTTCCACCCTGTACTACGGCGCGGGTGCCGGCATGGAGCCTACGGCTTCGTCGGTGGTCGGCGACCTGGTCGACGTGGTCCGTGCCATGACTTCCGACCCGGAAAACCGCGTGCCGCACCTGGCCTTCCAGCCAGACTCGCTGTCGGCCCACCCGATCCTGCCGATCGAAGCCTGCGAAAGCGCCTACTACCTGCGCATCCAGGCCAAGGATCACCCGGGCGTACTGGCCCAGGTGGCCAGCATTCTCTCGGAGCGTGGCATCAACATCGAGTCGATCATGCAGAAGGAAGCCGAGGAACAGGACGGCCTGGTGCCGATGATCCTGCTGACCCATGGCGTGGTCGAGCAGCGTATCAACGACGCCATCGTCGCCCTGGAAGCCCTGCAGGACGTAGTCGGCAAAGTCGTGCGCATCCGCGTCGAGCAGCTCAACTAACAAAATTAGTGCCGTCGGGCCGCCAGCGCGGCCCGGGCCTCAGCATCGAAGGTTTGCACCCATGCGCTATATCAGTACCCGCGGCCAAGCACCGGCCCTGAATTTCGAAGACGTGCTGCTGGCTGGCCTGGCCAGTGACGGCGGCCTGTACGTGCCAGAAAACCTGCCACGCTTCACCCAGGAAGAAATCGCCTCGTGGGCCGGCCTGCCGTACCACGAGCTGGCCTTCCGGGTGATGCGCCCGTTCGTCGAAGGCAGCATCGCCGACGCCGACTTCAAGAAGATCCTCGAAGAAACCTACGGCGAGTTCGCCCACGCGGCGGTGGCCCCGCTGCGCCAGCTGAACAGCAACGAGTGGGTGCTGGAGCTGTTCCACGGTCCGACCCTGGCGTTCAAGGACTTTGCCCTGCAGCTGCTCGGCCGCCTGCTCGACCACGTCCTGGCCAAGCGCAACGAGCGCGTGGTGATCGTCGGCGCTACCAGCGGTGACACCGGCTCCGCCGCCATCGAAGGCTGCCGCCGTTGCGACAACGTCGACATCTTCATCCTGCACCCGCACCAGCGCGTGTCGGAAGTGCAGCGCCGGCAGATGACCACCATCTTCGGTGACAACATCCACAACATCGCCATCGAAGGCAACTTCGACGACTGCCAGGAAATGGTCAAGGCCAGCTTCGCTGACCAGTCGTTCCTCAAAGGCACTCGCCTGGTGGCAGTCAACTCGATCAACTGGGCGCGGATCATGGCCCAGATCGTCTACTACTTCCACGCTGCCCTGCAGTTGGGTGGCCCGGCGCGTTCGGTGGCGTTCTCGGTGCCGACCGGCAACTTCGGCGACATCTTCGCCGGTTACCTGGCGCGCAACATGGGCCTGCCGGTCAGCCAGCTGATCGTCGCCACCAACCGCAACGACATCCTGCACCGCTTCATGAGCGGCAACCAGTACGTCAAGGACACCCTGCACGCGACCCTGTCGCCGTCGATGGACATCATGGTTTCGTCCAACTTCGAGCGCCTGCTGTTCGACCTGCACGGCCGCAACGGTGGCGCGATTGCCGAGCTGATGGACAACTTCAAGCAGGGTGGCGGCTTCAGCGTCGAGCAAGACCGCTGGACCGAAGCCCGCAAGCTGTTCGACTCGCTGGCCGTCAGCGATGAGCAAACCTGCGAAACCATCGCCGAAGTGTTCGCCGCTACCGGTGAAGTACTCGACCCGCACACCGCAATCGGCGTCAAGGCCGCCCGCGAGTGCCGTCGCAGCCTGGACACGCCGATGGTGGTGCTGGGTACCGCGCACCCGGTCAAGTTCCCGGAAGCGGTGGAGAAGGCCGGTGTGGGCAAGGCACTGGAGCTGCCAGCGCACCTCAGCGACCTGTTCAGCCGTGAAGAGCGTTGCACGGTACTGGCCAATGACCTGAAAGCGGTGCAGGGCTTTGTCAGCCAGCACGGAAACCGCGGCAAGCCTCTCTAAGTATTGCTGTAGCTGGGGGCTGCTTTGCAGCCCCAAAATCTCAGCCTTTTCCCCGGCTCAATCAGAAACCTCCTATTCAGACGCCCCCAGCGCAACGCCTAAATTAGCCGGTCCTCCCACCAGGAGCGGCTAATGCACCAGACCTCCGTGTTGATCCACCAGGCGCGCCCATCGCACCAGATCCTCCTGCACCAAGCCCTCAACGCCCAGGGCGTCTTCGACGTGCGCATCAGCGCAAACTGCACTGACCTCGACGCCTGCCTCGGCGCTGAGCGTCGTCCCGACCTGTTGATCCTCGACCACGCCATGCCAACCCGGGCTGGCCTTGCCTTGCTCGCCCGGCAGCATCGGGCACGCGCGCTGTTGTTCGTCGGCCAGCCCACCCCAAAGCGCCACGACCTCGCTCAGGAGGCGAGAAACAAAGGCCTGTGGGTGCTCGCCGAGCTGCCCTGGCCGCTGTCGATGCCGCGCCTGCAGCATGCCTTGCAAACGCTTCAGCTGCGCCCGTGGCGGCGTATTCAAACTGTCATGTCAGCCACGCATGCTCAGTGAAGCAGGCGCGCTAATACGAAACTTTCCGCTGCGCCTGTTGGTCAGTTCCTTTATATCCCACCACGCAGCGAGTGATCCGGATGGAAAGAATCTGCAGACTGCTCAACGACGCCCTGACCCCCTATCAGGCCCACCTTGGTATCGCCGATGCCAGCGGTAACCGCCAATTGACCGTTCATGACCGCCTTGCCGGCATTACCCTGCGGCGAACGGTCAGCGAGCGCCAGTTGCAGGAGCAACGCTTGTTGGTTGATTTGGTGGATGGCCTGCACCGTGACCTGCAGATAGCCGAGGGGCGTTTGCAGCCCTGTGTGATTGCGGCACTGCAGCAACGTCAGCAACCGCAGGGAACCTTTGCCTGAGTGGTTTATCAGACACTGTAGGGCAGCCAGCCAGTGCTTTGCTCCGGCGCTGGCAAGGCTGTCACTGGAAGTCCAAAGGACTTTCGCTTGGCCCCGGGCGTCTTCCCCAGCGTCCGGGGTTTCTTTTTTGTGGTCTGCACAGTCCCCTGTAGGAGCGGCCTTGCGTCGCGATGGGCCGCAAAGCGGCCCCGGCAATTTTTGCTGCGAAGCTGAAAATCTGGGGCTGCTTCGCGGCCCATCGCGACACAAGGCCGCTCCTACAAAGGGCCGCGTAGGTCGCAGCTATTGCGCTTCGAAGAACCGCCGGCTCTCTTCCAGGTAATCCTCCCGCAACGCCGGGTCCAGCCAGCGCGCATACAACCCTGGCAATACATCCCGCCGCAGCGCCGGTAACAGCTGGTCAATATGCGCCACCGCAGCACGCCCCAGCTCGCTGTCCGAACACCCCACATGCAGAAACTGATAGCGGCTCACCCCCTGCACAGGATGAAACTGGTAGTCAGCCAGTGACCCACCTTGTTGCTGGATCAAGTAGCGCACTTCAGGCCAGTAGCCCAGCACCATGCGCAAGCGCCCCAGCTGTTGCATCTGCAGCAGGTTGGCGGTGGCGTCGTTGCCGTAGTGGCGGCTGAGCGACGTTTCGGGCAACTGTCGCAGTATGCCGTCGATCTGCGTGCCATAGCTGCGCTCAGCGACAATCCCCAGCTTTAACGGGGTCTTGCTCAGCATGCCGTGCAGGTCCACCTGCTGGCCGTCGAGGTAGGGCGCCACCAGGGCCTGGTTTTCCTTGCGCAGCACCAGGCCACCGCTAAGCACGCCCAGCGATGGCATGGAAAAACGCACATACTCGGCACGCTCCGGGGTCCACAGCAGGGTCGGGTCGCAGGTGAAGGTATTGCGATCTTGCAGCATCTGGATGCCGCGGGCGCGGTTGACCCGCACGATGCTGTGCTCGTACTCGGGCATTTGCCCGATCAGCAGGGGCAACAGCTGGTCGATCACCCCCTGGCCTTTTTGCTGCCCTTCCAGAATGGTGAACGGCGGCAGGTCACGCACCAGCCAGAAGATGCGCTCCTTGGCGCTGGCCGGCTGTAGCAAGGCGGGCAATAGCCCGCACAGCAGGAGCAGCTGGCGTAACCACCGTGCAGCGCACATGGACCAAGGCCGCGCCAGAGTCAGACCGTGCCTGCTTGGCGCAGGCCGGCGATGGCCGCTGCGTCGTAGCCCAGGCCGCCGAGCAGCGCCTCGGTGTGTTCGCCCAGCGCCGGGCCGACCCATTCGGTGGAACCTGGGGTCTCCGACAGTTTGGGCACGATGCCGGGCATCTTGAAAGGCTTGCCGTCCGGGAGCCTGGCTTGCAGGAACATTTCCCGCGCGAGGTACTGCGGGTCGTTGAACATGTCTTCGGCCGAATAGATGCGGCTGGCTGGCACCTCGGCGGTGGTCAGCACCTGCATCAGTTGCTCCAGCGGCAGGCTGTTGGCCCAGCGGTCAATCACCCCGTACAGCTCGTCGCGGCGCAGGTCGCGGCCATCGTTGGTGGCCAGGGTCGGGTCGTCGGCCAGGTCGGTGCGGCCGATCGCCAGCATGAAGCGCTTGAAGATCGCATCGCCGTTGGCGCCGATCTGCACATGCTTGCCGTCGGCGCTGGTATGGATGGAGGAGGGCGTGATGCCCGGCATGATGTTGCCGGTGCGTTCGCGGATAAAGCCGAACACATCGAACTCCGGGACCATGCTTTCCATCATGGCGAAAATCGCCTCGTACAGCGCCACATCCACCACCTGGCCCTGGCCGCCGTTGACTTCCCGGTGGCGCAGGGCCATCAGCGCGCCGATCACCCCCCATAGGGAGGCAATCGAGTCACCGATGGAAATACCCGTGCGCACCGGTGGGCGGTCGTCGAAACCGGTGATGTAGCGTAGGCCGCCCATCGACTCGCCTACCGCGCCGAAGCCCGGTTGGTCTTTCATCGGCCCGGTCTGGCCAAAGCCCGACAGGCGCACCATGACCAGGCGCGGGTTCAGTGCATGCAGCACGTCCCAGCCCAGGCCGAGTTTTTCCAGCACGCCCGGGCGGAAGTTCTCGATCAGGATGTCGGCCTCGGCCAGCAGCTTTTTCAGAATCTCCCGGCCCTCGGGGTGCTTGAGGTTGAGGGTGAGCGATTGCTTGTTGCGGGCCTGCACGAACCACCACAGCGAGGTACCCTCGTACAGTTTGCGCCACTTGCGCAGCGGGTCGCCGCCATCGGGCGATTCGACCTTGACCACCTCGGCACCGAATTCGGCGCAGATCCGCGAAGCGAACGGCCCGGCGATCAGGGTGCCGAGTTCGACAACTTTGAGGCCGGCGAGGGGTTTGCTGGGCGTCGACATGGGGCATCCGTGGCAGTTGGGCTGAGCCGTGGTTTTATCACACGTCGGTTTCGCCGGGTACTGCTGCGGCGCATGGAAGGTGCGGATGGGTTAGACTGTGCCACTTTTCTTTTGCACGAAGCCCGTCGACCATGGCCCAGCCGTCCACCACCTACAAATTCGAACTGAACCTGACCGACCTCGATCGTGGCGTGTACGAAAACGTCCGTCAGACCATCGCCCGCCACCCTTCGGAAACCGAAGAGCGCATGGCTGTGCGCCTGTTGGCCTATGCGCTTTGGTACAACGAGAACCTGTCGTTCGGCCGCGGCCTGTCCGATGTCGACGAAGCGGCCCTGTGGGAAAAGAGCCTGGACGACCGCATCCTGCACTGGATCGAAGTGGGCCAGCCGGACGCCGACCGCCTGACCTGGTGCTCGCGCCGCACTGAGCGTACCAGCCTGCTGGCCTACGGCAGCCTGCGTGTATGGCAGAACAAGGTGGTAGACGCGGTCAAGGGCCTGAAGAACCTGAGCATCGCCGCTGTGCCGCAAGAGGTGCTGGAAACCCTCGCTACCGACATGCCACGCACCATCAAGTGGGACGTGATGATCAGCGAAGGCACCTTGTTCGTCACCGATGACCGTGGCCAGCACGAAGTGCAGCTGGAATGGCTGATGGGTGAGCGTGGCTGATTGACCCATGCGTATCGAACCCCGCCCGCTGCCGCCGACCCTGCCATTCCTGGGTAACCTGCCACCCTTGCTGACCCGCCTGTACGCCGCGCGCGGCGTGCAGAGCGAGGCCGAGCTGGACAAAAGCCTGGCGCGCCTGCTGCCCTTTCAGCAGCTCAAGGGCATCGAGGCCGGCGTCGACCTGCTGGTCGAGGCCCTCGACCAGCGCCAGCGCATCCTGATCGTCGGCGACTTCGATGCCGATGGCGCCACGGCCAGTACTGTCGGCGTGCTGGGCCTGCGCCTGCTGGGGGCGGCCCATGTCGATTA
This sequence comes from Pseudomonas sp. NPDC089392, assembly GCF_044749595.1. Taxonomy (NCBI): domain Bacteria; kingdom Pseudomonadati; phylum Pseudomonadota; class Gammaproteobacteria; order Pseudomonadales; family Pseudomonadaceae; genus Pseudomonas; species Pseudomonas sp. NPDC089392. The sequence continues at coordinate 76,337 of NZ_JBIVIF010000005.1, read as the reverse complement.
CCTGGTGCCCAACCGCTTCGAATACGGCTATGGCCTGACCCCGGAAATCGTCGAGGTGGCCCTGCAGCGCCAGCCGCAGTTGCTGATCACCGTGGACAACGGCATTTCCAGTGTCGACGGTGTGGCCGCCGCCAAGGCTGCCGGGCTCAAGGTGCTGGTGACCGACCACCACCTGCCGGGTGCGGAGTTGCCCGACGCCGATGCCATCATCAACCCCAACCAGCCGGGCTGCAGCTTCCCGAGCAAATCGCTGGCCGGGGTAGGGGTGATCTTTTACGTACTGATGGCCCTGCGCGCACGCCTGCGCAGCCTGGGCCGTTACGAGGCGCAGCCGCAGCCGAACATCGGTGAACTGCTCGATCTGGTTGCCTTGGGCAGCGTCGCCGACGTGGTGCCGCTGGACGCCAATAACCGCATCCTGGTGCACCAGGGCCTGGAGCGCATCCGCGCTGGCCGCGCCCGGCCGGGGCTGAAGGCCATTCTTGAAGTGGCGAGCCGTGATCATCGGCGTATCACATCGACGGACCTTGGTTTCATCCTCGGCCCACGCCTGAACGCTGCCGGGCGTTTGGACGACATGAGCCTGGGCATCGAATGCCTGCTGAGCGAAGACGCTGCCCTGGCCCAGGACATGGCCCAGCAGCTGGACGACCTGAACAAGGACCGCAAGAACATCGAACAGGGCATGCAGCGCGAGGCCCTCGCCCAGCTCAAGGACCTGCCGGTCGAGTCGATGCCGTATGGTTTGTGCCTGTTCGATGCCGACTGGCACCAGGGCGTGATCGGTATTCTGGCGTCGCGCCTGAAGGAGCGGTACCACCGGCCAACCATCGCTTTTGCTGATGCGGGCGAGGGCATGCTCAAAGGCTCGGCGCGGTCGGTGCCGGGGTTCCATATTCGCGATGCGCTGGATGCCGTGGCGGCGCGCCACCCGCAACTGATCAGCAAGTTCGGCGGCCACGCAATGGCTGCCGGGTTGTCGTTGCCCGAGGCCAATTTCCCGGCCTTTGCCGAGGCGTTCGACGAAGAAGTGCGGCGCCAGCTGCGCGAAGAGGACCTGACCGGCCGGCTGTTGTCCGATGGCAGCCTGGCGGTGGAAGAGTTCCACCTCGACCTGGCCAAGGCCCTGCGTCACGCCGGGCCGTGGGGCCAGCACTTCCCTGAGCCGCTTTTCCATGGCGTGTTCCAGTTGGTGGAGCAGCGTGTGGTCGGCGAGAGGCACTTGAAGGTGGTGCTCAAGAGCGAATGTGGCTCGGTGCGGCTGGACGGCATTGCCTTTGGCATCGACCGTGAAGTGTGGCCGAACCCGACGGTGCGTTGGGTGGAGCTGGCGTACAAGCTGGATGTGAACGAGTTTCGGGGCAATGAGAGTGTGCAGTTGATGATTGCCCACATGGAGCCGCGCTGATTGCAATTCACGGGGCTGCTTTGCAGCCCATCGCCGGCAAGCCGGCTTCCACTTCGACCACATTGCCCTCAAGCCAACGGCCATCCTGTGTAGGAGCGGCCTTGTGTCGCGATGGGCTGCAAAGCAGCCCCGGCAATTTGTGCACCTGTGCTGAAACCCTGGGGCTGCTCTGCAGCCCATCGCGACACAAGGCCGCCCCTACAGGCCCCTTGCATCCCTTGAAGTCGATGTCAGCTTAGATGGGCATGCCCGCGAACACCGGCAAAGCCGGTGCCATCCACCGAGTTGCCTGCTTCGCGGGTAAACCTCATAGATACAATTGCTACTGGCTGATCACGGATTGCCTTTTGCGCTTCCGGTTTTGCCAGTGCATAACGCCTGCTGCGACGAACGAAGCCAGGCTCGGCAATGAGCACAACACAATCCCCTCCAAAAGACCGCGGTTGTATTTTTCGTTCACATACTCCTTTAGAGCCGGTTCGTACAGGACTTCGCTTCTGGTCGATAGTCGCCTGATAATAGGACCAGTCAAAGCATCTTCGATCTCGGCAAAGAGCGGTGTCTTCTTGTCGATGTTGGCAGCGTCATAACGCGCTTTATGTGTGTATACCCGACGTTGGGTGACTTGTCCGCTTGGCTCTTTGTATGCAATACGAAAAGTGTAAAGCGACCTGTCGTAATCCCAGGTTTCAGGTGCGGATGCAAACGTTACTCTAACGCTTACCCATGGAGCGGCTACCGGCTCTGGTGCTTCTTTCCACACGGTAAGGTGTGCGAGTGCAAGACAGGCCCAAAAAGTGCCTACGAATAACAGGGAGGTCACCCGTTTAACCGGCTCCAAAGCACGCATCATTTGGAGCCACGACGACCAAGTCAGCATCAGGAAAATCCCTCGGCTCGATTGGTTTAACGGTATTTATCTTGCTGCGGAGCGGAGCAACAGGCATATTTGTCTTGGCCTCCACCTATTATAGTGGTGATCGAGAGGGGTGGTCCTGACGGTACTTGCCCATTAACGCTTTCGATTCCTATTGTTATCGAAGCTCCCCCGCCATTTGCAGGAGGGGTAGGGGGTGCAATAGGTGGGTTTACGCCTCCCGGCTGTATTGTTGGCTGATTGGTAGTTAATGATTCTAAAGTTCTGGTGTCCAGTTTGATCTCCAAGGTGTTCGGATTCCACGTGACAACTTGTATTAGCCCCCCAAAATGCTCATGTATAGATTGTGGGTCTGTTATTGTCAGGTTCGGCGCCAGTATCGGATTTTCGGCCTCTTTCGTTATATCGTGCTTAATGAGTGCGTCGATTATGGGTGTGATTGTTTTTTGGATTTTTTCTGCCAGTTCCGAATTGTAAGTTCCAATCAGGCTGGCTGTCAGTGATATGGCGGTGAAAGTAAGTGCGGCCCAAGGTGAAGCTGTTAGTATTGCGAAGCCCGCAACGACTCCTGCTACATTCCCTACAAGGCTGACGTAGTCCCCTATATTCGGCTCGTCGTTAGGCTGGTACTCGGCAACAATTTTCAGAAAGGTTACCGTGCCCGCCAAGGTGTTGGTGACGATATTTATAAACGGAACTGCGCCTGCAGTCATTTGCGTAACTGACAGTACAGAAGCAATTGCGCTGGTTGTCTGGGCACTCTGTACTACAAGTGTGAAACCCTGCTTGTCAGTGTTGAACTGATCGTGAACTGCGGCGGCTGCGCCTGCTTGGAATCCGGGCCTCCCCACCCTATCGACCATGGCGACGAATATCTCGACCCGTTTAGTCATATTTAAAATCCTTGTTTATTGTCTTAAAGGCAATGGTCATGCGGAGGCGGTCGCAATCTATGCTTGGCGATTTAGCACGGTGAGGCATTTCCCCATTAAAAATGGCGATACGCCCTGGTTTCGGTAATGCTGCGGCAATGACATCATTTTTGGCGTCATTGCAGAATAAAAGCTCACCTCCCCACGTCGTTGCCCAGTAGTCGTTACAGAAAAGCACTGCGGTATGCCCAGGCTCGCTTGGCAGGTTGTCTCGGTGAATTGGGCTGTCCTGCCCAGCGGTCTGGCCGTTTGCATACACGCCGATCAACCTTGAGTTTTTCATGTGTCCAGCACATAGGCGTTTTCAGATGTTGATGAGAAATCCCCAGCGCTCATTTGCAGCCAGTTCTTGTTCACAACATTCCAGCGATTCACGCTTGCTCCCTGCAATGAAAAAATGCCAGCAGGGGCGAGCGAAGGGCGTAGAATTCACTGGCCAGTCATATCTCCAAAGGGTATGTGAGAATGCGTTGTTAAGTTCGGCTTGTTCTTCAAGTGTAATAGCATTGTCTAGAATGCTTATGTCACTTGAGTCGAATTGTTTTTGCATTGGCTATTTCTCAAGTCTTGTGCAATGCCTTAAAGGCTGTTCGCCAGATAGGAGGGGTGGCGCAAGGAGACACTAGCCACTTGGTATCCTAGGTTCGATAGGACATGAGAGTTACTGATTGAAAAGAATTTCCGAAGCAGATGTGGCTCTTGAGGCAATTGGCTGTGGGAAATATTCCGTTGCCCCAGCGTGCCGGGGCATGAAGGTATACATGGGGAAGGTGACCCATTCATGTATGGAGTAATTACTGGCCCTTAGCCGAGTAGCAGTGATGTCGACCTCAACGCGACATACCTAGCTCGGCATCATCCATCAACGCCTTGGCCATCGCACTGAGGTAGTGGGCAGCCCAGATCATCATCGGTTTCTCATCCATTAGTCCGACGATGGTCAGTTCACGCACGTAGCCCATCAATTCGGATGCCTGATCACGGGCGTCCCGGCACGGAATGCCTGCTTCGATGCGGAACAGGGGGTGGGTTTGGTTTTCACCTTGGAAGAAGGTGGTTTTGCCGACGGTGAATTGGGTTTCTGGGATAGACGTTTTCATAGCAATTCCTTGGATGCTGAAGGAGTTACTTGAAGGTGACGGGTTTCCACTCCCGTATCGCTAGATTTCAGCGACCTGGAAAGACTAAGTGGCAGCGTTTCCGGGAACAATCAGACGCCAGTCGACAGGACTTGTAGGGTATTTCCTCAAAGTGGGAATCGCCATATATGGGTTGTAGGGGATATCTGAAATGTCTGTCAGGGAGGCTGGCTGTAGCGGCGGTTGGGGCTGACAGGTGCCTGCCTTGAGGGTGATGTCGCCTATGAGATCGAGCGCCGCCCGCGCGGCGCTTCGCGGGTAAACCCGCTCCTACGTTTGTTTCTGGCCAGTCCCTCCTGTGCCAGGCGCGCGCGACCGCCTTGTTTGTACGACGCGATATCGAGGCGTGCGCCAAGGCGTTCGCGCGCAAATCCCACAGGCATAATTGGCCCGAAACAAATGTAGGAGCGGCTTTAGCCGCGAAGCGCCGCGCGGGCGGTGCTCGATCTCACAGGCGCTGAATGTGTCGAGGCGAACATGTGTCGAGGCGAACGCTTCGGCGCTCGATCTCACAGGCGACATCACTCTCAAGACGATCACCCCCGCCCCCACCCCAAAATCCCATGGAACCTTCCCCCCAACCATTCTGGTCTAGTCTGAATACTGACCGGACCCGGGCCAGGGACGTGTAATTGAGTGCTCGGGCCGGATCACCATTGGAGTCCTTGGGAGGTGCCCTCATGAGCCTGCTGCTCGAGCCTTACACCCTGCGTCAGCTGACGCTGCCCAACCGCATCGCTGTGTCGCCGATGTGCCAGTATTCCGCCATCGATGGCCTGGCCAACGACTGGCACCTTGTTCATCTGGGCAGCCGCGCCGTAGGTGGCGCGGGCCTGGTGATCACCGAAGCGGTGGCGGTCACCGCCGATGGCCGAATCACCGCCGAAGACCTTGGCCTGTGGGACGACGCGCAGATCGCCCCGCTGCAACGCATCACCCGCTTCATCACCGCCCAGGGCGCCGTGCCCGGCATCCAGCTGGCCCACGCCGGGCGCAAGGCCAGCACCTATCGCCCATGGCTGGGCAAGCCAGGCAGCGTCAAGCTGGAAGAGGGCGGCTGGCAGCCGGTGGGGCCGTCGAAGATCGCCTTCGACCCGCAGCACACACCGCCGCGCGAGTTGACCCAGGAGGAGATCCAAGGCGTGATCGGCGCTTTTGTCGCCTCAACCGAACGCGCCTTGAAGGCTGGTTTCAAGGTGGTCGAAATCCACGCCGCCCATGGTTACCTGCTGCACCAGTTCCTGTCACCGTTGAGCAACCAGCGCCGCGACGAATACGGTAGCTGCTTCGAAAACCGTATTCGCCTGACCCTGCAGGTGGTCGAGGCTGTGCGCAAGGTCTGGCCTGCCGAGCTACCACTGTTCGTGCGGGTGTCGGCGACCGATTGGGTGGAGGATGGCTGGAACCCGGATGAAACCGTCGAACTGGCCCGGCGCCTGCGCGGCTTGGGTGTCGACCTGATCGACGTGTCCTCCGGCGGTACCTCGGTCAATGCCGAAATCCCCACCGGCCCCGGCTACCAGACCCGCTTCGCCGAGCGCGTGCGCAAAGAGTCGGAAATCGCCACCGGCACCGTGGGCATGATCACCGAACCGGCCCAGGCCGAGCACATCCTGCGCACCGGCCAGGCCGACATCATCTTCCTCGCCCGCGAACTGCTGCGCGACCCGTACTGGCCGCTGCATGCCGACGACGACCTGGGTGGCAACAAGGCTACCTGGCCGGCGCAATACCAGCGTGCCACCAGCCGGGCCAATCCGATTCACGAGTCGGATTTGCGCGATTAGAGGCTACCCGTACTGGCCTCTTCGCGGGTGAACCCGCTCCCACAGATATATCACCCACCTCAAGGGCTGTGATTTACCTGTGGGGCATGCCCGCGAAGCAGGCAACTCGGGGTATGGCACCGGCTTCGCCGGTGTTCGCGGCGCTTCGATGAACCCGTTCCTGTAACGAACGCGTTGGTGTATCAAGTCAGTTATAGGCAGCTTTGCTGAGGATATCGCTTACCCACTGGTTGATACTCTTCTCCGCCAAATCGGCCTTGGCTGCCACGCTGGCATGCAGGGTGGGTTCCAGGCGCAGGCTAAGCTTGCCAGAGTAGGTCTTCTGCGGTTCGCGGCCAAGGCGTTCGCAAGTCTCAAGATAATCGTCAACAGCCTCTTCGAAGGCCTGTCGCAACTCGCTGATCGATTCGCCGTGAAAACCAATCACGTCGCGAATGCCCGCGACGTGGCCGATCAGCAACTGGTCTTCGTCGCTGTATTCGATTCGAGCGGCATAGCCGCGGTAAGTCATGACATTCATGGTATTACTCCTGCCTGCTCAAGGAACTGGCGGGCACCTCGTAGTTGGTATGGCTTGGCGTGCCTGTCCGGATGAGGGCGGTGGAAGGTCGCCACTGCTCCATTGAGTTCAAAGCGAACCCGTGACCCTCGCCCTTCGATCACTCGGGCGCCCAGTGACACCAACAGTGATTCCAGTCGCGCCCACTCCACTGTCCTGGGAGCCGGCCTTTTCAGTACTGCTTCAAGTGTGGCTTGCTGATGATTATTCATGGTATCAGATTATGATACCAATAGTCGTGGCTCAATGGATGAGGAGTAGGAGGGAGTAGATCGAGTTTGAAGGAAATGTCTGAGATGTTGGCCGAGGGGATGCAAAGCCCCTCGGTCAACCTGATCGCTTAATGCTTGATCATCACATGCCGCACACAGGTGTAATCCTCCAGCCCATACATCGACATGTCTTTGCCATACCCCGAATGCTTCTGCCCGCCATGGGGCATTTCGCTGACCAGCATGAAGTGGGTATTCACCCAGGTGCAGCCATACTGCAGGCGTGCGGCCAGGCGGTGGGCGCGGCCGGTGTCGCGGGTCCAGACCGATGAGGCCAGGCCGTAGTTGGAGTCGTTGGCCCATTCCAGTGCCTGCGCTTCGTCGCTGAAACGGGTCACCGACACCACCGGGCCGAACACCTCGTTGCGCACGATTTCGTCGTCCTGCAGGGCGTCGGCCAGTACGGTTGGTTCGAAGAAGAAGCCATCACCGTCAAGCGCCTTGCCACCGGTTACCAGGCGAATGTGTGGCTGGGCAATGGCCCGTTGCACCAGGCCGGCCACCTTGTCGCGGTGCTGGGCACTGATCAGCGGCCCCAGCTCGGTGTCCTCGGCCTCCTGCAGGCCCGGCTTGAGGCTGGCGACTGCTTTACCCAGGCGTTCGACAAAGCGCTCGTAGATGCCGTCCTGCACGTACAGGCGACAGGCGGCGGTGCAGTCCTGGCCGGCGTTGTAGAAGCCGAACGTACGAATGCCATCGATGGCGGCGTCGATGTCGGCATCGTCGAACACCAGCACCGGTGCCTTGCCGCCCAGCTCCATGTGCATGCGCTTCACGCTGTCGGCGGTGGCGCTGATGATGTGCGCGCCGGTGGGGATCGAGCCGGTCAGCGACACCATGCGCACCTTGGGGTGGTTGACCAGCGGGTTGCCAACGGTCTGGCCGCGGCCGAAGAGGATATTCAGTACCCCCGGCGGCAGCAGGTCCTGGGCCAGTTCACCCAGGCGCAGGGCCGTCAAAGGGGTCAGCTCGGAGGGCTTGATCACCACCGTGTTGCCGGCCGCCAGGGCCGGGGCGATCTTCCATGCCAGCATCATCAACGGGTAATTCCATGGGGCGATCGAGGCCACCACGCCCAACGGGTCACGGCGGATCATCGAGGTGTGGCCTGGCAGGTATTCGCCCGCCGCCGAGCCGCCCAGGCAGCGCGCGGCACCGGCAAAGTAGCGGAACACATCGGCAATCGCCGGGATCTCGTCATTCAGCGCGGCGCTCAATGGCTTGCCGCAGTTCTGCGACTCCAGCCGGGCCAGTTCATCAGCATGGGCTTCGATGGCATCCGCCAGCGCCAGCAAGGTTTGCGAGCGGTCCTTGGGGCTCATTTGCGACCAGCTGTCGAAAGCCTGGTCGGCGGCGCGCACGGCGCTGTCCACCTGGGCCTCGCTGGCTTCGTTGATCTGCGCCAGGGCAGTGCCCAGCGCCGGGTTGAGCACGGTCCAGGCCGGGCCTTCGCCCGCCACCAGGTGACCATTGATCAGCATCTGCGTTTGCATCGGGGACTCCTCCAGGGTCATTTGCCACTGCCCGCGACGCTTTCGCCGCCACGGGTCAGGTAATAGGCGCCAAGGATCGGCAGCATGGTCACCAGCATCACCAGCATGGCGACCACGTTGGTCACCGGCACATCGCGCGGGCGGCTGAGCTGGTTCAGCAGCCAGATCGGCAGGGTGCGTTCATGGCCGGCGGTAAAGGTGGTGACGATGATTTCATCGAACGACAGGGCAAAGGCCAGCATGCCGCCGGCCAGCAGCGCCGAGCCGAGGTTGGGCAGGATGATGTAGCGGAAGGTTTGCCAGCCGTCGGCGCCGAGGTCCATCGACGCCTCGATCAGGCTCTGCGAGGTACGCCGCAGGCGGGCGATCACGTTGTTGTAGACGATCACCACGCAGAAGGTGGCGTGGCCGACCACGATGGTGAACACCCCAGGCTCGATACCCAAGGTCTTGAACGCCGAGAGCAGGGCGATGCCAGTGATGATGCCGGGCAGGGCGATGGGCAGGATCAGCATCAGCGAAATGCTCTCCTTGCCGAAAAAGCTGCGCCGGTACAGCGCCGCCGAGGACAGCGTGCCGAGCACCAGGGCAATAAGCGTGGCCAGGCAGGCCACCTGCAGCGACAGCTTGATCGCCTCCAGCACATCGGGGCGGGCGAAGGCCACGGCAAGCCACTTCAGGGTAAAGCCCTTGGGCGGGAAGCTGAACGCGGCGTCTTCGGTGTTGAAGGCGTACAGGAAGATGATCAGGATCGGGAAGTGCAAGAACAGCAACCCGCCCCAGGCCGCCAGGCGCAGCCCGGTTGACGCTTTTTCAGAGTGCATCGAAGGCCCCCAGGCGCTTGACGATGGACAGGTACACTGCAATCAGCACGATCGGCACCAGGGTGAACGCGGCGGCCATCGGCATGTTGCCGATCGCCCCTTGCTGGGCATAGACCATGCTGCCGATGAAATAGCCGGGTGGGCCGACCAGTTGCGGCACGATGAAGTCGCCCAGGGTGAGCGAAAAGGTGAAGATCGAGCCGGCGGCAATCCCCGGGATCGACAGCGGCAGGATCACCTGCACGAAGGTTTGCCCAGGCCGTGCGCCGAGGTCTGCCGAGGCCTGCAGCAGCGACGGCGGCAAGCGCTCCAGAGAGGCCTGGATCGGCAAGATCATGAACGGCAGCCAGATGTACACGAACACCATGAAGCGCCCCAGGTGCGAAGTCGACAGCGTGCTGCCGCCAACGCCCGGTACCGTCAGTACCAGCTGAAGCAGGCCGTCCAGATGCAGCTGCTGGACGAACCACTGGGCCACGCCGCCCTTGGCCAGCAGTAGGGTCCAGGCGTAGGTCTTGACGATGTAGCTAGCCCACATCGGCATCATCACCGCGATGTAGAAAAACGCCTTGGTCTTGCCGCTGGTGTAGCGCGCCATGTAGTAGGCGATGGGGAAGGCCAGCACCGCGCTCGCCAGCGACACGGCCACCGCCATGCTTAGGGTACGCAGGATGATGTCGAAGTTCGACGGGTTGAACAGCGCGGCGAAATTGCCCAGGGTCAAGTCTGGGGTCACCGCCATGGTGAAGTCGTCGAAGGTATAGAAGCCCTGCCACAGCAGGTTCAGCAATGAGCCCAGGTAGATCGCGCCGAACCAGGTCAGCGGCGGCACCAGCAGCAATGCCAGGTACAGGTTAGGGCGCCGGTACAGCAGGTTGGACAGGCTGCGCAGCGTGCTCATGTCAACGGCCCTCGGTTTCCTGCAGCACCGTCATGGCCTCACGGGGCCAGTGCGCCAGTACCCGTTGGCCGGGCTGCCAGGCTTGTGCCTGCGCTTGCCAGCGGTCATTGGCCTGGCTTACCGCCAGCAGCTGGCCGCTGTCCAGTTGCAGTTCGTAGCGGGTGGCGCTGCCCTGGTACTGGACATCGCGCAGCAGGCCGCTGACCTGCACCTCGTGGCTGGTCACCACCGGTTCGCCCAGGCGGATGTGCTCGGGGCGAATGGAGAAGGGCGCCGTGCTGCCGTTGAGCGCCATGGCCAGCTCGCCACGCACCACGTTGGAGGTGCCGACGAACTCGGCAACGAAGGTGGTGGCCGGTTGCATGTACAGGTTGCGCGGCGTGTCGACCTGTTCGATGCGGCCCCGGTTGAACACCGCGACCCGGTCGGACATCGACAGCGCCTCGGTCTGGTCGTGGGTGACGAAGATGAAGGTGATGCCCAATTGGCGTTGCAGCTTTTTCAGCTCGCCCTGCATTTGCTCGCGCAGCTTCAGGTCCAGCGCCCCCAGTGGTTCGTCGAGCAGCAGCACCCGTGGCCGGTTGACCAGCGCCCGGGCCAGGGCTACGCGCTGGCGCTGGCCGCCGGACAACTGCGCCGGCTTGCGCGCACCGTAGCCGGCCAGGGCGACCATGGCCAGGGCCTCTTCGGCGCGGCTGCGGCGCTCGGCCTTGGCCACGCCTTTTACCTTCAGGCCATAGGCGATGTTGTCGAGCACGTTCATGTGCGGGAACAGCGCGTAGTCCTGGAACACGGTGTTGACGTCACGCTGATAGGGCGGCACGCCAGCGGCCTCCACCCCGTGGATGCGGATCGAACCGCTGGAGGGTTGCTCGAAGCCGGCGATCAGGCGCAGGCAGGTGGTCTTGCCCGAGCCCGAGGGGCCGAGCATGGAGAAGAATTCGCCATCGATGATGTCGATGCTGACCCGGTCGACGGCCTTGACCTCGCCGAAGGTGCGGGAAACCTGGGTGAACTGGACGGCTAAGGGCATGCGGGGGCTCCGGGCATCGGGGTTTCTCCTGTGCCGGCCTCTTCGCGGGTGAACCCGCTCCTACAGGAGAAGCGCCACCCTCACAGGCGGTTAATAACCTGTAGGAGCGGGTTCACCCGCGAAGAGGCCGCAACAGGCATTCAGGCAACCTCAGCGCCCACCCATGATCGCAATGTAATCCTGGGTCCAGCGGCTATACGGCACAAATTTGCCGCCCTGGGCCTGCGGGGTTTTCCAGAAGGCAATCTTGTCGAAGTTGTCGAAGCCGTTGGTCTTGCAGCCCTCGGCGCCCAGCAGCTCGCTGCCGGTACACGCCGCCGGCACTGCCGGCAACGAGCCGAACCAGGCCGCCACATCACCCTGCACCTTCGGCTGCAGCGACCAGTCCATCCACTTGTAGGCGCAGTTGGGGTGTTTGGCCTCGCTGTGCAGCATGGTGGTGTCGGCCCAGCCGGTCGCACCCTCCTTGGGAATGGTCGAGGCCACCGGCTGGTTCTCGGCCTTCAGGCCATTGACCATATAGCCCCACGAGCTGGAAGCAACCACGCCTTCGTTCTTCACGTCGCTCATCTGCACCGTGGCGTCATGCCAGTAGCGGTGAATCAGTGGTTGTTGTTGGCGCAGCAGTTCGAGCACGGCCTTGTACTGTTCCTCGTTGAGCTCGTACGGGTCCTTGATGCCCAGCTCGGGCTTGGCCGATTTCAGGTACAGCGCCGCATCGGCCATGTAGATCGGCCCGTCGTAGGCCTGCACGCGGCCCTTGTTCGGCTTGCCATCGGGCAGGTTCTGCGGCTCGAACAGCACGCCCCAGCTGGTGGGCGCCTGCTTGAACACGTTGGTGTTGTACAGCAGCACATTCGGCCCCCATTGATACGGGGTGCCATAGACCTGCTTGTCGACCACGTACCAGCCGCCGTTCTGCAGGCGCGGGTCGATGTTCTTCCAGTTGGGGATCAGCGCGGTATTGATCGGCTGCACGCGCTTGCCCACGATCAGCCGCAGCGAGGCATCGCCCGAGGCCGTGACCAGGTCATAGCCGCCCTTGGTCATCAGGCTGACCATCTCGTCGGAGGTGGCAGCGGTCTTGACGCTGACCTTGCAGCCGGTTTCCTTCTCGAAGCCGGTCACCCAGTCGTAGGCCTTGTCGCTTTCACCGCGCTCGATGTAGCCGGGCCAGGCGACGATGTCCAGGCGCCCCTCGCCGGGCCCCAGGGCCTTGGGCGGTTCTGCAGCCTGCAGGCTGGCGCTGGCCAGCAAGGCGCCCGACATGGCGCCGAGCAATGCGGTCTTGTGCACTGACATGGTGTTCCCTCTTCTTGGAGATCTTGTTCGGGGCAGTCATCAAGCAAGCCGTGAAGCGATCGTTATAAGCGTAGTGCCGTTGCGCGAGGTATTGGCGATATCGAGTCTAGTTGGCTTTTTGCCAGCTAATGCAACATCCAGAAGCAAATCCTCGGTGGCGTGTGATTCGCCAAGCCTTACTCTGGCGCTTGAATTCCGTTACGTGGAGACGCGCGAATGAATACCCGGGGCCTGCTTGATCAACTGCTCAAATCTGGCCAGCAATTGCTCGATAAAAAGTCCGGCACAACCAAGGCTGGCGGCGCTGCCGGGGGCCTTGGCGGGCTGCTGTCGGGGGCGGGTGGCGGCTTGTTGGGTGGCGGTGCCCTGGGCCTGTTACTGGGAAGCAAGAAGGCCCGCAAATATGGTGGCAAGGCATTGACCTATGGTGGCCTGGCCGCGCTGGGTGTGCTGGCCTACAAAGCCTACGGCAACTGGCAGGCCAACCAGCAGGTGGCCGCCGCCGAACCGCAGACCGTCGACCGTTTGCCACCGGCCCAGGCCGAGCAGCACAGCCAGGCGGTACTGCGCGCGCTGGTGGCGGCGGCCAAGTCCGATGGCCATATCGACGAACGTGAACGGGCGCTGATCGAGGGTGAGTTCACCCGCCTGGACAGCGATCGCGAACTGCAGCACTGGCTGCATGCCGAGCTGAACAAACCGCTGGACCCGGCCGAAGTGGCGCGTGCCGCGCAAACGCCGGAGATGGCCGCCGAAATGTACCTGGCGAGTGTGATGATGGTTGACCAGGAAAACTTCATGGAGCGTGCCTACCTGGATGAGCTGGCTCGCCAGCTGCGGTTGGACCCGGGTTTGCGCCGGGAGCTGGAAAGCCAGGTGCGGTTAGCCGCAGCCCAATAAGCGACGCGGTCCTGGTGTAGGAGCGGCCTTGCGTCGCGATCGGGCCGCCGCGCGGCCCCAGCGATATTTGCCATGATGCTGAGCCTTGGGGCCGCTATGCGGCCCGATCGCGACACAAGGCCGCTCCTACAAATAAGCTTCGCCTACTGTGTCGCGAGCCACACTTCACCCGCAAAACCGTAAGGCCTCTAGGCTATACTTCGGCGATTTTTCCCGCTCGTTGTGAATTCCTGAGGGCTGAATGTGAAGAACTGGACCTTGCGCCAACGGATCCTGGCAAGTTTCGCCGTGATCATCGCTATCATGCTGCTGATGATCGTGGCCGCCTACTCGCGGTTGGTAACCATCGAATCCGCCGAAGAGGCGGTAGGGACCGACAGCATTCCCGGGCTTTACTACAGTTCGATGATCCGCAGCGCCTGGGTCGACAGTTATGTCACCAGCCAGCAGCTGGTGGGCTTGTCCAACCGCCGCGAAATCACTTCTGCCGACCTGGAGCTGTTCAAGAGCTTCGAAGACCGTCTGAAGCAGCACATGGCCAGCTACCAGGGCACAATCCAGGACGATGACGACCAGGCGCGCTACGACCGCTTTACCCAGATGGAAGTTGCCTACCTCAAGGTTGTCGGCCAGGTGCTGGATGCCTACCGCCAGCATGACTACGCCGAAGCCCAGCGGCTGATCATCGAGGTGCTCACGCCGGCCTGGGTGGACGGGCGCAAGCTCTTGAACGAGGTCATCGACCACAACCGTGCCTCCTCTGAAGCGGACACCAGCGAGATCGTCAACGCCGTGAGCACGGCCAAGGGCAGCATGATGGTTTCGCTGCTGCTGGCAATCATCGCCGCCGGTATTTGCGGCCTGTTGCTGATGCGTGCCATCACCGCGCCCATGCAGCGCATCGTGCATGCCCTCGACAAACTGCGCTCGGGCGACCTGAGCATGCGCCTGAGCCTGGACCGCAAGGACGAGTTCGGTGCCATCGAAAGCGGCTTCAACGAAATGGCCGAGGCACTGGCCAACCTGGTGGCCCAGGCCCAGCGTTCGTCGGTGCAGGTAACCACCTCGGTGACCGAAATCGCCGCCACCTCCAAGCAACAGCAGGCCACCGCCACCGAAACGGCCGCGACCACCACGGAAATCGGCGCCACCTCGCGGGAAATTGCCGCCACTTCGCGTGACCTGGTGCGCACCATGACCGAAGTGACCTCCGCCGCCGATCAGGCCTCCAGCCTGGCCGGCTCCGGTCAGCAGGGCCTGGCGCGCATGGAAGAAACCATGCACCAGGTGATGGGCGCCGCCGACCTGGTCAACGCCAAGCTCGGCATCCTCAACGAAAAGGCCAGCAACATCACCCAGATGGTGGTGACCATCGTCAAGGTCGCCGACCAGACCAACCTGCTGTCGCTGAACGCCGCCATCGAAGCGGAAAAGGCCGGCGAGTATGGCCGCGGCTTTGCCGTGGTGGCCACCGAAGTGCGCCGCCTGGCCGACCAGACCGCTGTGGCCACCTACGACATCGAGCAGATGGTGCGCGAGATCCAGTCGGCGGTGTCGGCCGGGGTGATGGGCATGGACAAGTTCTCCGAAGAAGTGCGCCGCGGCATGTTCGAAGTGCAGCAGGTGGGCGAGCAGCTCAGCCAGATCATCCACCAGGTGCAGGCCCTGGCGCCACGCGTGCTGATGGTCAACGAAGGCATGCAGGCCCAGGCCACCGGTGCCGAGCAGATCAACCAGGCGTTGGCCCAGCTCAGCGATGCCAGCACCCAGACCGTCGAGTCGCTGCGCCAGGCCAGTTTCGCCATCGATGAGCTGAGCCAGGTGGCCGCAGGCCTGCGCGGCGGCGTATCGCGCTTCAAAGTCTGACCGCGATGAACGACTTGCAACCGCGCGCCGCGCGGGCGGGCAACGCCAAGGGTGCGTTGTACCTGCAATTTCGCATCAAGGAACAGCGCTTTGCCCTGAACGTGCACGAGGTGATCGAGGTGCTGCCGCGCCAGCCGCTCAAGCCGATCGCCCAGGCGCCGGCCTGGGTGGCGGGTATCCTCGCGCACCGCGGGGCGCTGGTGCCGGTGGTCGACCTGGCTGCGCTCAGTTTCGGCCAGCCGGCGGCGCAGCGCACCAGTACCCGCCTGGTGCTGGTGCATTACCGTGGCGGCCTGCAGCTTGGCCTGATCCTGGAGCAGGCCACCGAGACCCTGCGTTGCCAACCCGACGAGTTCCAGCCTTATGGCGTGGACAGCGGCGAGGCCCCTTACCTGGGCCCGGTACGCCAGGATGACCAAGGCCTGTTGCAGCGCATCGAAGTCGATGACCTGTTGCCCGACGCCGTGCACCGCTTGCTGTACGCCAATGCCCCAAGCGGGGAGCCGACATGATCGAACAGCGTTTCTTCCGCTTCTTGCGCGAGCGTATCGGCCTGGACGTGGAGTCGGTGGGCGCGCCCATGGTCGAGCGCGCGCTGCGCCAGCGTTGCGTGGCTGTGAACGCCACGGACCTGGACGATTACTGGCTGCACCTGCAGCAGTCCGCGGATGAGCAGCAGGCGCTGATCGAGGCCGTGATCGTTCCGGAAACCTGGTTCTTCCGTTACCCCGAGTCCTTCACCGCCCTGGCCAGCCTGGCGCACAAACGCCTGGCGGAACTGGCCGGGGCGCGCCCGCTGCGGCTGCTCAGCCTGCCATGCTCGACCGGCGAGGAGCCCTATTCGCTGGCCATGGCCTTGCTCGACGCCGGCATCGCGCCGGGGGCGTTCCTGATCGACGGCATGGACATCAGCCCCAGCTCGGTGGCCAAGGCCGGCCAGGCCGTGTACGGCCGCAATGCCTTCCGTGGCAGCGACCTGGGATTTCGCGAGCGCTTCTTCGATGCCGTCGACGAAGGCCAGCGCCTGCATGAGCGGGTGCGCCAGCAAGTCAGCCTGCAGGTGGGCAATGTGCTCGACCCGGCACTTGCCAGTCGCGACGGCCTGTATGACTTCGTGTTCTGCCGCAACCTGTTGATCTATTTCGACGTGCCGACCCAGCAACGTGTGTTCGAAGTGCTCAAGCGCCTGCTCCATGCGCAGGGTGTGCTGTTCATCGGCCCGGCCGAAGGCAGCTTGCTGGCGCGGTTGGGCATGCGCCCGCTGGGGGTCGCCCAGTCGTTCGCCTACGTGCGCCAGGAGGGCGGTTGTGCCCCGGTGGCCGCCCCGGCCCCGCCAGCGCGGCGCATATTGCCACCGCCGGCCACGCCGGGTTATCAGCCACCGAGCGCAGCGGTACCGCGCCCGCTGCGCGCGTTGCCGGTGGCGGTCAAGGCCGCGTCGCAGCGTGAGCACACGCGTGAGGGCGAAAGCGAGTTGCTGGCCAGCATTGCCCGGCATGCCAACGCCGGCGCCAGCGAACAGGCCCGTGCCGAATGCCAGCGCTACCTGGGCCAGTTCGGCCCTGCGGCGCAGGTGTTCTACTGGTTGGGGCTGCTCAGTGACACCGCAGGGGATGCGCAGCAGGCACTGACCCACTATCGCAAAGCCCTGTACCTGGAGCCGCAACACCCCGAGGCGCTGGTGCACCTGGCGGCCTTGCTGGCGGCCCAGGGCGACCAGGCTGGCGCCAGGCGTTTGCAGGAACGTGCTGCACGGGTTGGCAGGGAGTCTGAACGATGAAGGATCAATCCGCGATGCAGCTGCTTGCCGAGGAAGGCGCACACATCGACGACTGCTGGAACCGCATCGGTGTGCATGGCAACAAGCAGTGCCCGCTGTTGGAACGGCATGTTCACTGTCGCAACTGCGAGGTGTATGCCGCTGCGGCCACACGCCTGCTCGACCGCTACGCACTGATGCAGGACCACCAGGCGGCAGCGGCACAGCCGGTCGAGGAAAACACCGGCCGGTCCATGCTGCTGTTTCGCCTGGGCGAAGAGTGGCTGGCGCTGGCCACCGCTTGCCTGGCCGAAATCGCCCCGTTGCAGGCGGTGCATTCGCTGCCGCACCAGCGCTCGCGGGTACTGCAGGGGGTTGCCAACGTGCGCGGTGCGCTGGTGCCGTGCCTGTCGCTGGCGGACTTGCTGGGTGTGCAGGCCCGCACTGCCGAGCAGCGCAGCGGCCGGGCCATGCCACGCATGCTGATCCTGGCTGCCGAAGGCGGGCCGGTGGTGATGGCGGTCGAGGAGGTCGACGGTATTCACCGGCTCGACCCGCTGTTGCTGGGCAGTGGTCAGGACGCCACGCACTTCACCGCCGCAGTCCTGCAATGGCGTGGGCGCAGTGTGCGGGTGCTGGACGATCAACAATTACTGACTGCCGTGCAGCGGAGCCTGTCATGACCCCAGAGCAAATGCGCGACGCATCGTTGCTCGAACTGTTCAGCCTGGAGGCCGAAGCGCAAACCCAGGTGCTCAGCGCTGGCCTGATGGCACTGGAGCGCAACCCCACCCAGGCCGACCAGCTTGAGGCCTGCATGCGCGCCGCCCACTCGCTGAAAGGCGCGGCGCGCATCGTTGGGGTGGATGCCGGCGTCAGTGTCGCCCACGTCATGGAAGACTGTCTGGTGGCCGCCCAGGAGGGCCGCTTGCGCCTGAGCGCCGAGCATATAGACGCCCTGTTGCAGGGGACTGACCTGCTGATGCGCATCGCCACACCAGGCGATGCCGCAGCGCAGGCGACCCTGCCGGTGTTCCTCGCGCAAATGGCCAGCCTGCTTGACCCTGGCGCGGCGGCCATGCCTGCCGTGCCACTGGCCATGCCCATGCCCATGCTGCCAGACTTGCCGCTGGCAACCTTGCCAGCTGAGCCACTGGCGTTGCCAGTGGAGCCCCAGGAGCCAGAGCCTGAGCCGGTCATGCGCCGCAAGGTTGGCAAGCGTGCTGGCGAAGGTAGCGAGCGGGTGCTACGGGTTACCGCCGACCGCCTCAACAGCTTGCTCGACCTGTCCAGCAAGTCGCTGGTGGAAACCCAGCGGCTCAAGCCTTACCTGGCCACCCTGCAGCGCCTCAAGCGCATGCACGGCCAAGGCATGCAGGCGCTGGACGGCCTGCGCATGCAGCTGGAGGACAGTGGCCAGAGCAGCGAGATACTTGAAGCCCTGGCCCAGACCCAGCGCCTGCTGGCGGAAACCCAGCAGATCCTGCAGCAACAGGCCGCCGACCTGGACGAATTCGGCTGGCAGGTCAGCCAGCGCGCGCAACTGCTGTACGACACTGCACTGGCCTGCCGGATGCGGCCGTTTGCCGACGTGCTGACCGGCCAGAGCCGTATGGTCCGCGACCTGGGGCGTTCACTGGGCAAACCGGTAAGTCTGGTGGTGGACGGGGAAAAGACCCAGGTCGACCGCGACGTGCTGGAAAAGCTCGAAGCGCCACTGACCCACCTGCTGCGCAACGCGGTCGATCATGGCATCGAAGCGCCGGAACGGCGCCTGCTGGCGGGCAAGCCGGAGGAGGGGGTGATTCGCCTGCGCGCTTCGCACCAGGCCGGCATGCTCAGCCTGGAACTGATCGACGATGGCGCCGGCATCGACCTGGAGCGCCTGCGCAGCAGCATCGTCGAGCGTGCCTTGTCGCCCGCCGACACGGTAGCGCGGATGAGCGAGGCGGAGTTGCTGACGTTCCTGTTCTTGCCGGGTTTCAGCCTGCGCGACAAGGTCACCGAGGTGTCTGGGCGCGGGGTGGGGCTGGATGCGGTGCAACACATGATCCGTGAGCTGCGCGGTTCGATCGAACTGACCCAGGTGGCCGGGCAGGGCTGCCGTTTCCACCTGCAAGTGCCGCTGACCCTGTCGGTGGTGCGCAGCCTGGTGGTCGAGGTGGGGGGGGAGGCCTATGCCTTCCCGCTCGCCCATATCGAACGCACGCTCGAAGTGGCCGCTGACGCAATCGTGCAGATCGAAGGGCGCCAACATTTCTGGCACGAAGGCCGGCACATTGGCCTGGTAGCGGCCAGCCAGTTGCTCAACCGCCCGGTCGAGCAAACCGAGGAAAGCAGCCTGCGGGTGGTGGTGATCCGCGAGCGTGAGCAGTTGTACGGTGTGGCGGTGGAGCGGCTGGTGGGTGAGCGGGTGCTGGTGGTGATGCCACTCGACCCGCGCCTGGGCAAGGTGCAGGACATTTCCTCCGGCGCCTTGCTCGATGATGGCTCGGTGGTGCTGATCGTCGATGTCGAGGATTTGCTGCGCTCGGTGGAGAAGCTGCTGCGCACCGGCAGCCTGGAGCGTATCGAACGCGGCGGCAGCGGTGCCCGTGGCGTGGCGCGCAAACGCATCCTGGTGGTCGACGACTCGCTGACCGTACGTGAACTGCAGCGCAAGCTGCTGGGCCATCGCGGCTACGACGTGGCGGTGGCGGTAGATGGCATGGACGGCTGGAACGCCCTGCGCGGCGACGACTTCGACCTGCTGATCACCGACATCGACATGCCACGCATGGACGGCATCGAGCTGGTCACCCTGGTGCGTCGCGACCAGCGCCTGCAATCGCTGCCGGTGATGGTGGTGTCCTACAAGGACCGTGAGGAAGACCGACGGCGTGGCCTGGATGCTGGCGCCGACTACTATTTGGCAAAGGCCAGTTTCCATGACGATGCGTTGCTGGATGCTGTGGTGGAGCTGATTGGAGGTGCTCAGGGATGAAGATTGCCATCGTCAATGACATGCCTATGGCGGTCGAGGCGTTGCGTCGGGCAGTTGCTTTCGACCCCGCGCACCAAGTGGTATGGGTGGCCAGCAATGGTGCCGAGGCGGTGCAGCGCTGCACCGAGCAGCTGCCGGACCTGATCCTCATGGACTTGATCATGCCGGTGATGGATGGCGTCGAGGCGACCCGGCGGATCATGGCCGAAACCCCGTGCGCTATCGTCATCGTCACGGTCGACCGCAAGCAGAACGTCCACCGGGTATTCGAGGCCATGGGCCACGGCGCGCTCGATGTGGTCGACACCCCGGCACTGGGCGCTGGCGATGCTCGCGAAGCGGCGGCGCCACTGCTGCGCAAAATACTCAATATCAGCTGGCTGATCGGCCAGCAGCGTGCGCCAGCCGCGCGCCCGGTGGCCACGCCGTTGCGCGAGGCCTCCCAGCGCCGTGGCCTGGTGGCGATCGGCTCGTCGGCAGGCGGCCCGGCGGCCCTTGAAGTGTTGCTTAAAGGCTTGCCAGCGGCGTTTCCGGCGGCCATCGTGCTGGTCCAGCATGTTGACCAGGTGTTTGCCGCGGGCATGGCCGAATGGCTCAGCAGCGCTGCCGGCCTGCCGGTGCGCCTGGCCCGCGAAGGCGAACCGCCACAGCCAGGCCAGGTGTTGCTGGCCGGCACCAATCACCACATCCGCCTGCTACAGAACGGCCAACTGGCCTACACTGCCGAGCCTGTGAACGAAATCTACCGGCCCTCGATCGATGTGTTCTTCGAGAGCGTGGCGCGCCATTGGAGCGGCGATGCGGTGGGCGTGTTGCTCACCGGTATGGGCCGCGACGGTGCCCAAGGCCTGAAGCAGATGCGCCAGCAAGGTTTTCTGACCATTGCCCAGGACCAGGCCAGCAGTGCGGTGTACGGCATGCCCAAGGCCGCTGCGGCCATTGATGCCGCAGTGGAAATCCGCCCGCTGGAACGCATCGCCGGGCGCTTGATGGAAATTTTCGGAAAATGACCAAATGTATTGAATCACGCCGCCAAGCCGGTAGTGATCGGGTGAACAGGTATGAGTGATTTACCGATCGAAGGGTTTGCTAGCAGCAACGACAACTCGGCGATGGTGCTGCTGGTCGATGATCAGGCCATGATCGGCGAGGCCGTGCGGCGTGGCCTGGCGCATGAAGAAAACATCGACTTCCACTTCTGCGCCGACCCGCACCAGGCGGTGGCGCAGGCCATGCGCATCAAACCCACGGTGATCCTTCAGGACCTGGTCATGCCCGGCCTGGATGGGCTGACCCTGGTGCGCGAGTACCGCAACAACCCGGCGACCCAGGACATTCCGATCATTGTCCTGTCGACCAAGGAAGACCCGCTGGTCAAGAGCGCGGCGTTTGCCGCCGGGGCCAACGATTACCTGGTCAAGCTGCCAGATACCATCGAACTGGTGGCGCGCATCCGCTACCACTCGCGCTCCTACCTGACCCTGCTGCAGCGTGACGAGGCCTACCGTGCGCTGCGCGTCAGCCAGCAGCAGTTGCTCGATACCAACCTGATGCTGCAGCGGCTGATGAACTCCGATGGCCTGACCGGGCTGTCCAACCGCAGGCACTTCGACGAGTACCTGGAGCTGGAGTGGCGCCGGGCCATGCGTGAACAGCAGCAGTTGTCGCTGCTGATGATCGATGTGGACTACTTCAAGGCCTATAACGACAGCTTTGGCCATTTGGCCGGCGACGAGGCCTTGCGCCAGGTAGCCGAGGCGATCCGTGGCTCGTGCTCGCGGCCGACCGACCTGCCGGCGCGCTATGGCGGCGAAGAGTTTGCCCTGGTGCTGCCCAACACGTCACCGGGCGGGGCGCGGCTGGTGGCCGAGAAACTGCGCCAGACCGTGCTGGGCCTGGCTATCCCGCATTCCGCGCCGGTGCCCGGCTCGCACCTGACCGTGAGCATTGGCCTGGCCACCCAGACCCCGGCCATCGGCAGCCATTGCCGGCAGTTGATCTCGGCAGCGGACAAGGGCCTGTATCAGGCCAAGAATGGCGGGCGTAACCAGGTCGGCATCGCCTGACAAGCTAAAGCACTGAAATTGACACCGCTCCTTGTAGGAGCGGCTTTAGCCGCGAACACCGGCGTAGCCGGTGCCATGTACCGCGTCGCCTTCTTCGCGGGTAAACCCGCTCCCACAGGTACTGTGCATGTCTCAGGCTGACGTGGTCCACCCTGTGGGAGCGGCTTTAGCCGCGAACACCGGCGTAGCCGGTGCCATGTACCGCGTCGCCTTCTTCGCGGGTAAACCCGCTCCCACAGGTACTGTGCATGTC
>NZ_JBIVIF010000005.1:53489-53888 GCF_044749595.1 Pseudomonas sp. NPDC089392 | reverse complement strand
ATGTCTCAGGCTGACGTGGTCCCTGTGGGAGCGGCTTTAGCCGCGAACACCGGCGTAGCCGGTGCCATGCACCGCGTCGCCTTCTTCGCGGGTAAACCCGCTCCCACAGGTACTGTGCATGTCTCAGGCTGACGTGGTCCCTGTGGGGCTTTAGCCGCGAACACCGGCGTAGCCGGTGCCATGTACCGCGTCGCCTTCTTCGCGGGTAAACCCGCTCCCACAGGTACTGTGCATGTCACAGGCTGACGTGGTCCCTGTGGGGCTTTAGCCGCGAACACCGGCGCAGCCGGTGCCATGCACCGAGTCGCCTTCTTCGCGGGTAAACCCGCTCCCACAGGTACTGTGCATGTCTCAGGCTGACGTGGTCCCTGTGGGGCTTTAGCCGCGAACACCGGCGTA
>NZ_JBIVIF010000005.1:0-53391 GCF_044749595.1 Pseudomonas sp. NPDC089392 | reverse complement strand
CAGCCGGTGCCATGTACCGCGTCGCCTTCTTCGCGGGTAAATCCGCTCCTACAAAGTCCGAGCAATTCCTGGATGTGCTATTCACACGCTACCGCCCGGCGGGTCTGCCGCCCTGCGGCGGACTCGGTTATACTCGCAGGCTTTTCACCGAATTCGTGCGAGTAGCCAGCCCATGGAAATCCAACCGATCCTGAACACCATCAAGGACCTCACCGAGCGTTCCCAGTCTATTCGGGGGTATCTTTGACTACGATCACAAGCATGACCGCCTGATCGAAGTCAACCGCGAGCTGGAAGACCCTAACGTCTGGAACAAGCCCGAGTACGCCCAGGCCCTGGGCCGCGAGCGGGCCATGCTGGCGCAGGTGGTCGAGACCCTGGACAAGATGTCCAATGGCCTGTCTGACTGCAAAGACCTGCTCGACATGGCCGTCGAGGAAGAAGACGAAAGCGCCGTCGGCGACGTCGTGACCGAGCTGGAAGGCCTGGAAGAAAGCCTGGCCCAGCTTGAGTTCCGTCGCATGTTCAGCGGCGAGATGGACATGAACAACGCCTACCTGGACATCCAGGCCGGTTCCGGCGGTACCGAAGCGCAGGACTGGGCCAACATCCTGCTGCGCATGTACCTGCGCTGGGCCGACAAGCGTGGTTTCGATGCCACCATCATCGAGCTTTCCGAAGGTGAAGTCGCCGGTATCAAGGGCGCCACCGTGCACATCAAGGGCGAGTACGCCTTCGGCTGGCTGCGTACCGAAATCGGCGTGCACCGCCTGGTGCGCAAGAGCCCGTTCGACTCCGGTGCCCGTCGCCATACCTCGTTCTCGGCGGTGTTCGTCTCGCCCGAGATCGACGACAAGGTCGAGATCGATATCAACCCGTCCGACCTGCGCATCGACACCTACCGCTCCTCCGGTGCCGGTGGCCAGCACGTTAACACCACCGACTCGGCGGTACGTATCACCCACGTGCCGACCAACACCGTGGTGGCCTGCCAGAACGAACGCTCCCAGCACGCCAACAAAGACACCGCCATGAAAATGCTGCGGGCCAAGTTGTACGAGCTGGAAATGCAGAAGCGCAATGCCGCTTCGCAGGCACTGGAAGACAGCAAGTCGGACATCGGCTGGGGCCACCAGATCCGCTCCTACGTGCTGGATGACTCGCGTATCAAGGACCTGCGTACCGGCGTCGAGCGCAGCGACTGCAACAAGGTTCTGGACGGCGACATCGACCAGTACCTGGAAGCGAGCCTCAAGCAGGGCCTGTAAGCCGCACACCACTGCCGCGCTACCGGCCAATTGCCGGTAGCGCGTGCCCTGCCCGACAAGGGCAACGAATACCTGATGGAAAGAATGACGACATGAGCGACCTCAAGACCGAATCGCAAGACCTGCAACAGGAAGAAAATGCCCTGATCGCCCTGCGCAAGGAAAAACTTGCCGCCGAGCGCGCCAAAGGCAATGCCTTCCCCAATGACTTCCGTCGCGACAGCTACTGCAACGACCTGCAGAAACAGTACGCGGACAAGACCAAGGAAGAGCTGGAAGCAGCCGCGATCCCGGTCAAGGTAGCTGGCCGCATCATGCTCAACCGTGGCTCGTTCATGGTCATTCAGGACATGACTGGCCGCATCCAGGTCTACGTCAACCGCAAGACCCTGCCGGAAGAAACCCTGGCCGCAGTAAAAACCTGGGACCTGGGCGACATCATCAGCGCCGAAGGCACCCTGGCCCGTTCCGGCAAAGGCGACCTGTACGTCGAGATGACCAACGTGCGCCTGCTGACCAAGTCGCTGCGCCCGCTGCCCGACAAGCACCACGGCCTGACCGACACCGAGCAGCGCTATCGCCAGCGTTACGTCGACCTGATGGTCAACGAAGAAACCCGCCACACCTTCCGTGTGCGTTCGCAGGTGATCTCGCACATTCGCAAGTTCCTCATCGAGCGCGACTTCCTTGAAGTCGAGACGCCGATGCTGCAGACCATCCCGGGCGGTGCCGCCGCCAAGCCGTTCGAAACCCACCACAACGCCCTGGACATGGCCATGTTCCTGCGCATCGCGCCGGAGCTGTACCTCAAGCGCCTGGTGGTTGGCGGCTTTGAAAAAGTGTTCGAGATCAACCGCAACTTCCGTAACGAAGGCGTTTCGACTCGTCACAACCCAGAATTCACCATGCTTGAGTTCTACCAGGCCTACGCCGACTACAACGACAACATGGACCTCACCGAGGAACTGTTCCGCGAGCTGGCGCAACTGGTACTGGGCAGCACCGACGTGCCATACGGCGACAAGGTGTTCCACTTTGGCGAACCGTTCGTGCGCCTGTCGGTGTTCGACTCGATCCTCAAGTACAACCCTGAGCTGACCGCTGCCGACCTGCAGGACGTCGACCGTGCCCGTGACATCGCCAAGAAGGCCGGTGCCAAGGTTCTGGGCCACGAAGGCCTGGGCAAGCTGCAGGTGATGATTTTCGAAGAGCTGGTCGAGCACAAGCTGGAGCAGCCGCACTTCATCACCGAGTACCCGTTCGAAGTGTCGCCGCTGGCCCGTCGCAACGACGACAACCCGGCTGTTACCGACCGCTTCGAGCTGTTCATCGGTGGCCGTGAAATCGCCAACGCCTACTCCGAGCTCAACGATGCCGAAGACCAGGCCGAGCGCTTCCTGGCCCAGGTGGCCGAGAAGGACGCTGGTGACGACGAAGCCATGCACTACGACGCCGACTTCGTTCGCGCGCTGGAGTACGGCATGCCGCCGACTGCCGGTGAAGGCATCGGCATCGACCGCCTGGTGATGCTGCTGACCAACTCGCCGTCCATCCGCGACGTGATCCTGTTCCCGCACATGCGTCCGCAGGCCTGAGTGAATTGAACGAGCCGCCTTTCGAGGCGGCTTTTTCTTGCCTGAAGCTTTATGTTGTCTGTACCGGCCCCTTCGCGGCTAAAGCCGCTCCTACAGGGATTGCACAGGGCCTGAATGCTGTGCGGTCCTTGTAGGAGCGGCTTTAGCCGCGAAAGGGCCGGCACTGAAGAAACACTGCCCATGAGGTACCCCACCCGTGACACCCGCCATGCCTGACCAGGGCGCCGCCGGCATCGCCACCGCCGTCGCCGAAAGCGTGCAATACCAAGGCCGCAAGACTGCCCGCCAAGGCAGCGAACAGCGCCGTCAGCTGATCCTCGACGCCGCCATGCGCATCGTTGTGCGCGATGGCGTGCGCGGCGTTCGCCACCGCGCCGTGGCCGCCGAGGCCGGTGTGCCACTGTCGGCCACCACCTACTACTTCAAGGATATCGAGGACCTGCTCACCGATACCTTCGCCCAGTACGTCGAGCGCAGCGCCGCCTACATGGCCAAGCTGTGGGCCAACACCGAGGTGGTGTTGCGCGAGCTGCTGGCCCAGGGTGATGGCAGCCCGCAGGCACGGGCCCGGCTGGCTGACGAGGTGGCGCGCATGACCGCCGACTACGTCCAGCGCCAGTTGCTCAACCGCCGTGACTTCCTGATGGCCGAGCAGGCCTTCCGCCAGGAGGCGCTGCTGTGCCCACGCCTGGCCGAGCTGGTGTGCGCCCATGAGCAGATCCTGCTGCACGGCACCCGGCAATTGCTGCAGGTGGTAGGCTCGCGGCAACCGGAACAGGACGCCCAAATGTTGACGGCGATTATCGAGCAGATGGAATATCAGGGCCTGCTCAAGGATGCGAATGCGCAAGCCGATGGGCAGATGCTCGCTATGCTTACCCGATACCTGCAGCTGGTGCTGGCATCGGCCTGAGCCGAGACCGACTTTTCAAGGAGAACCTGATGAAAGCCTGGAGTGTGGTGTTGTTGACTCTGTCATTCCTGCTGCTGGGCGGTTGTCTGGTGACCTTCCACGAGCCTTTGCCCAGCAACCAGGCGGCGCCCAAGGCCCTGCTCGGCAAGTGGAGCAGCAAGGACGCCTGGGGTGAGCCGCTGAAGCTTACCATCAGCCGTAGCGGCGGCGATGCCTACAAGGCCGTGGCCACGGCCAAGGGCAAGGCCCCTGAAGAATACGTGTTCACCGTGTCGCGCCACGGCAACCGCTGGTACCTGTCGGCCGGTGTGCCCAAGCGCCTGGGTGGCAACTTCCTGATCGGTGGTTTCGACATCGTCGATGGCAAGGAACTGGTGGTGTACAACCTGGATGTCGAGCAGGTGCAGCAGGCGGTGGACAAGAAGGAACTGACCGGGCGTGGCACCGAGGTGCCGGAAGATAACGGTGACGGCGTGCTGATCGACAGCCCGTCGGCGCGGGTACTGGCCTACCTGGACGACCCGGCCAACTCCGACCTGTTCGTTGAAGTGGCGCGGTTCCAGCGTTCCGGCAAGTAATTACCTGTGCCGGCCTCTTCGCGGCTAAAGCCGCTCCTACATCGATATCACAGCCTTCAGCCCTGATGCAGTCGTTGTAGGAGCGGCTTTAGCCGCGAAGAGGCCGGTACAGGCATAGCAAAGCTTGGCCCTTTCGAATAAGGAGTCCCCGGTGGACGAATACCAGCAAACCATCCGCGCCCTGTCCGACCGCATCGTCGCGGCACAGACCCCGATCCGGGTGCTGGACGCGGTGAAATGGGACGACAACATCCGCCAAGGCTTCCTCAAGGCCAAGGGCAAGGAGCCGCCGGCGGTCGACCGCGCCTATTACCAGTCGCGCCCGCTGTCGTTCGACTCCAGCGCGGTCAAGGCCGAGTTCCAGGGCATCGAGCGCGACATCATTCGCCAGCTCGGCCAGTTCAACCCGGTCGGGCAGATCATGAAGCGCATGTGCCGCGAATACCGCATGGTGGTGCGCATGCTCGAAGCGCGGGGCACCGAAGACTTCGGCCTGATCTCCCAGGAACTGTACGGCGCGGCCTCTGATGCCTTCCACGCCGGTGACCCGACCCTGGCCGACCTCGGCATGATGTTCTCCGACTACCTGAATAACATCGACGGCCGTGGCGACCTCAAGGATGAGCCGAAGAACCTGACTGCCAAAGAGGCCGTGGACATTCTCCAGCGCCGGCTGAACAAGGTGTTCGGCGAAGCCGAGGAAACCATTCGGGTGTTCGAGTCCGACGGCATCGTCGCCGATGCTGCGGCCGGTGCCGACTACATCAAGGTGCGTGCCGACGCCATGTTCAACGCCCGCGACGTGCGCGCCCTGGAAGTGCACGAAGGGCTGGTTCACGTGGGCACTACACTGAATGGCCAGAACCAGCCCATCTGCACCTTCCTGGCCAAGGGCCCGCCCTCGTCGACAGTGACCCAGGAAGGCCTGGCCATCCTCATGGAGGTGATTGCCTTTGCCTCCTACCCCAGCCGCCTGCGCAAGCTGACCAACCGCACCCGCGCCATCCACATGGTCGAGGAGGGCGCCGATTTCATGCAGGTCTATGGCTTCTTCCGCGAGCAGGGCTTCGAGATGGCGCAAAGCTACAGCAACGCCAGCCGGGTGTTCCGTGGCTCGGTGCCCAATGGCCTGCCATTCACCAAGGACTTGTCCTATCTCAAGGGCTTCATCATGGTTTACAACTACATTCAGTTGGCCGTGAAGAAGGGCAAGCTCGAACAGATCCCGCTGCTGTTCTGTGGCAAGACCACCCTGGAAGACATGCGTACCCTGCGCCAGTTGGTCGAAGAAGGCCTGGTCGAGCCGCCCAAGTACCTGCCCGAACAGTTCCGCGACCTTAACGCACTGTCGGCCTGGATGTGCTTCTCCAACTTCCTCAACCACCTGAGCCTGGATCGCATTGAAGCTGACTACGCGAACATACTCTGAGCGCTGCCGCCTGCTGGCCCTGGCCTTTGTCCTGCTGGGGCTGGGCGGTTGCAGCAGCCTGCTGTTCTATCCCGATCGCGGCCAGGCGTTCACCCCCGAGCGGGCCAAGCTTGAATACCGCGATGTCAGCCTGGTCACGTCAGACGGCATCCGCCTGCACGGCTGGTGGCTGCCGGCCAAGGCGGGTGTCGAGGTCAAGGGCACGGTGCTGCACCTGCACGGCAATGGCGGCAACCTGCCTGGGCACCTGGGCGGCAGCTACTGGCTGCCGGAGCAGGGCTACCAGGTACTGATGATCGATTACCGGGGCTATGGCCTGTCCGAGGGCGAGCCGAGCCTGCCTGAGGTGTACGAGGACATCGCTGCGGCCATGGCCTGGCTGGACCAGGCGCCCGAGGTCAGGGGCAAGCCGCTGGTGCTACTGGGGCAAAGCCTTGGCGGCGCCATGGCCATTCACTACCTGGCGGCTCACCCCGAGCAGCGTCAGCGCTTCAGCGCGCTGGTGTTCGACGGCGTACCGGCCAGTTACCGTGCGGTGGGGCGTTTTGCCCTCAGCACCTCGTGGATGACCTGGCCGTTGCAGGTGCCGCTGTCGTGGCTGGTACCGGACGGCGACAGCGCGATCCGCTCGATTGAGCAACTGAGCAGCCCGCCCAAGCTGTTCTTCCACAGCATCGACGACAAACTGGTGCCGATGGACAACGGTATCCGCCTGTACCAGCACGCGCCAGCGCCGCGGGTGTTGCAACTGACCCGTGGTGGCCACGTGCAGACCTTCGCCGACCCGACGTGGCGCCAGGTGATGCTGCGTTTCCTTGACGACCCCAGCCATTTCAACGGCCTGCGGCGGCTGGCCGAAGTGCCCAACTACCCTGACGAGAAGACCAAGCAATGAGTGAAGAACGCAACGCCATCCCGCTGATCCTGACCGGCGTCGGCAGCATCATCGTGACGGTGGGGGCCTTGTGGTATTACGGTTACCTGCATTTCGCCAAGCCCGAGGATGCCCTGTTGCTGCAGGACTTCACCATGCTCAAGACAATCCCCGGTGAGGACTACAAGGTCTCGCTGGACCCGGCGCCACAAGTGGCCCAGTGCGTCGATGGCGTGCTGGTGCTGTTCGACACCGCGCAAAAAGGCCTGACCGGCGTGCTGGTGGACAACCGCAAGCGCGCGGTGCGTTGCATGGGTGAGGAAACCCCGCAGCAGGTGCAATAAGCCATTTTCTCTACTGCCTGTACCGGCCCTTTCGCGGCTAAAGCCGCTCCTACAACGATCGGTGTAGGAGCGGCTTTAGCCGCGAAGAGGCCTGATCAGGCAAAAGAAAGCCCCGCCTGGATCGCGGGACTTTGTCATTTCAGCCAACCGCTCTTACTGGCTTACCTGGCTCACCGAACGTGGCGCCACCGGCTGGTTGTCGTTGGAAATAGTCACCTCCACCCGACGGTTCTGCGCACGCCCCGAGTTGCTGCCGTTATCCGCCACCGGGTACTCCTTGCCATAACCCTGGGACACGATACGCGCCGGGTCGACGCCTGCACGCACCAGTGCCATGCGCACGCTGTTGGCGCGGCGCTCGGACAGGGTTTGGTTGTAGTTGGCCGAGCCGACGCTGTCGGTGTAGCCCTCTACAATCACTTTGCGCTCCGGGTTTTCCTGGAGGAACTGGGCCAGCTTGGTGACGTTCGGATAAGCGTTGCTCTTGAGTTCAGCCTTGTTGAAGTCGAACAGCACATCGCCGAAGGTGACCAGCGTACCGCGGTCGGTCTGCTTGGCGTTGAGGCTGTCCTGCAACTTGGCGATCTGCGCGTCGCGGGCGTCCAGCTTGGCCTGCGCGCGTTGGGCCGCGGCGTTCTTCAGCTCACCTTCGGCGGTGCGCAGGGCGATGGTCTGCTT
Source organism: Pseudomonas sp. NPDC089392 (assembly GCF_044749595.1). Classification (NCBI taxonomy): domain Bacteria; kingdom Pseudomonadati; phylum Pseudomonadota; class Gammaproteobacteria; order Pseudomonadales; family Pseudomonadaceae; genus Pseudomonas; species Pseudomonas sp. NPDC089392. Next base: position 45,712 of record NZ_JBIVIF010000005.1, on the reverse strand, counting down.
GGCCACTTCGACGCGCTGGTTGGTCAGGTAGGCAAGCTGGTCGACCTTCTGCTGGTTTTCACGGTCCATGTAGGCCTTGTCAGCCTTGTTCAGCCAGTCCTGGGCGTCCTTGGTTTCCAGTGCCGCAACCTTGCTCGCTTGCGGGTCGCTCTGCAGCGCGGAGAAATTGGTGCGGGCCGCTTCCAGGTTGGCGTTTGGGTCGTGCGAGCAGGCGGCAAGGCCGACACTCAGGGCCAGCAGGGCGGGAATCATGACGGAGTTACGCATAGTGTTCATCCTTTGATCGTGTGCGAAAGCCAAGGTTGGCGGGGCAGGGCTCACTGAGCGCTACGCAGGCCTTCCTCGCGTACGTCCTGAACGCCCTGGCGGGCATCCTGCACGGCCTTCTGGGCCTTGGCCGCCTGGGCCTTGCGTTCGGCGAGGCGGGCATCCCACTCGGCCTGTTCGGCCAGGCGCCTGGCGTCGTCGAAGTGCTTGTCGTGCATGGCGATTTCGGCCTGCTTGAACTTGTCCTGGGCCGCTTTCATTTCCACGGCGGCAAACTCGGTGCCGCCAGCGCTGACGGCAGAATTCACGGCGGACTGGGTGAGCGCATACTGCTCGGTAGGCGGGTTGCCCGCACAGCCGGCCAGGACCAGGCTACTGCCAAGGGCCAGCGCGGCCAGCTTGAACCCGCGCACATGCGTGGATGAGGGGTTGCAAATGCGGGCTTTCTTGGTGGTCAGTTCCATTGGATCACTCCTGTTTACGACGATGTCCGTAGCAGTCCATCGCTCAATCCCTGACAAAACCGCGCGCTTCAGCTCAACGGTGCACAACGGCAGGGTGTGCAGGGTTTTAGCGTGATGGCTATACGCTGTGACTGAGGCGTTTTTTGGATAGTTCAGAAAAATCTGATCGGGGGGAGTGATTTGGGGGGCATGCCTTGAGATTTTCAGCGCCTGGTAGATCGAGCGCCGCCAGGTGTTCACCGAAACATTTTTAGCGCCTATGAGATCGAGCGCCGCCCGCGCGGCGCTTCGCGGCTAAAGCCGCTCTTACGTCTGTTTCGGGCCAGTCCATCCTGTGCCGGGCGCGCGCGACCGCCTTGTTTGTACGACGCGATATCGAGGTTTGCGCCAAGGCGTTCGCGCGCAAATCCCACAGGAATAATTGGCCCGAAACAAATGTAGGAGCGGCTTTAGCCGCGAAGCGCCGCGCGGGCGGCGCTCGATCTCATAGGCGCTAAAAATGTTTCGGTGAACACCTGGCGGCGCTCGATCTCCCAGGCGCTGCAATACCAACGCCCTACACACCGAGCATCCGCTATTCGCTATCGGCGGCAGGGTTGCTCAGGCTGTGCAGGTGCTGTCGTGACAGGGATAGAAAACGCGGCGTAGGGCCAATGTCCTCGTACAGCGGGTCGCCTTCTTCATCAGTGGCGATGACCTGGCGGCCCTGCACATAGGGAAAACTGGCTTCCAGTTCTTCAAGGGCCGCCGCCACCAGTTCGCCGAGCAGTTCCTCGGCGGTGCGCTTGGGGTACATGTCGATCAGCGCGGCCAGGCGCGCTTCGGACTCCAGGTCCAGGTGCAAGACATGGCCCGTGCGGCTGAGGGTGCCGGCGGCATTCTGTTCCCAGTGCTGGGCGAGTTCACGGATTTTCATGATGACCTCTTTTGATGCCTGGAATGGCTGCAGTGCATGGGAGTGCTGTGCTTTTACTCTAGTTTGCTTTGGCAGATCGCGGCTTGCCATTGCTGCTCGGCTGTGGGCACTCTTGGGGGCATGTATCGCGGCCCCCTTTTGTAGGAGCGGGTTCACCCGCGAACACCGGCGCAGCCGGTGCCCGACACCGCGTTGGATTCTTCGCGGGTGAACCCGCTCCTACATGGGATCGCGTGAAGCCGGGAAGGGATGTAACGGAGAGGGCCAATGACCGATATCGATGTGCGTTTGCGTGAAGATGTCCATGTGTTGGGTGAGCTGCTCGGCGAAACCATTCGCCAGCAGCATGGCGAGGCGTTTCTGCAGAAGATCGAGGACATCCGCCACAGCGCCAAGGCTGACCGCCGGGGTGCTGGCGAGCAGCTGAGCTCGACCCTGGCAGACCTGGCCGAAGAAGACTTGCTGCCGGTTGCCAGGGCTTTCAACCAGTTCCTCAACCTGGCCAACATGGCTGAGCAGTACCAGCTGATTCGCCGCCGCGACGCTGGCCAGCCCGAGCCTTTCGAAGCGCGAGTACTGCCCGAGTTGCTGGCGCGTCTGAAACAGGCCGGCCACAGCAACGATGCCCTGGCCCGGCAACTGGCCAAACTCGATATCCAGCTGGTGCTCACCGCGCACCCCACCGAGGTGGCCCGCCGCACCTTGATCCAGAAGTACGACGCCATTGCCGGCCAGCTGGCCGCCCAGGACCACCGTGACCTGACCCCGGCCGAACGCCAGCAGGTGCGTGAGCGCTTGCGCCGGCTGATCGCCGAGGCCTGGCACACCGAAGAAATCCGCCGCACCCGGCCGACGCCGGTGGACGAAGCCAAGTGGGGCTTTGCGGTGATCGAGCATTCACTGTGGCAGGCCATCCCCAGCCACCTGCGCAAAGTCGACAAGGCCCTGCTGGAGGCGACCGGCCTGCGCCTGCCGCTGGAGGCCGCGCCCATCCGCTTTGCCTCGTGGATGGGCGGTGACCGTGACGGCAACCCTAACGTAACCGCCACCGTCACCCGTGAAGTGCTGCTGTTGGCGCGCTGGATGGCCGCTGACCTGTTCCTGCGCGACATCGATGCACTGGCCGCCGAGTTGTCCATGCAGCAGGCCAACGACGCTGTGCGCGAACAGGTCGGTGACAGTGCCGAACCCTACCGCGCCGTGCTCAAGCAACTGCGCGACCGCCTGCGCGCTACGCGGGCCTGGGCGCATTCGGCGCTGACCAGCAGCCAAGCGGCCGGCGCCGAAGTGCTGGTGGATAACCGCGAGCTTATCGCGCCGCTGGAGCTGTGCTACCAGTCACTGCACGAATGCGGCATGGGCGTGATCGCCGAAGGCCCGCTGCTCGACTGCCTGCGCCGCGCCGTCACTTTCGGCCTGTTCCTGGGCCGCCTGGACGTGCGCCAGGACGCCGCCCGCCACCGTGATGCACTGACCGAAATCACCGACTACCTGGGCTTGGGGCGCTACGCCGACTGGGATGAAGAGCGCCGCATAGACTTCCTACAGGCCGAGCTGAAGAACCGCCGGCCGCTGCTGCCCGCGCACTTCAAACCGCAGGCAGATACCGCCGAAGTGCTGGCCACCTGCCGCGAAATCGCCGCCGCACCCGCCGCCTCGTTGGGTTCCTATGTCATCTCCATGGCGGGTGCCGCTTCGGATGTGCTGGCGGTGCAGCTGCTGCTCAAGGAAGCCGGCCTGACCCGCCCCATGCGCGTGGTACCGCTGTTCGAAACCCTGGCCGACCTGGACAACGCCGGCCCGGTGATGCAGCGCCTGCTCGGCTTGCCGGGCTACCGCGCGGGCTTGCGCGGCCCGCAGGAGGTCATGATAGGTTACTCCGACTCGGCCAAGGATGCTGGCACCACTGCGGCAGCCTGGGCGCAGTACCGGGCCCAGGAAAACCTGGTGCGCATCTGCGCCGAGCACCAGGTCGAGCTGTTGCTGTTCCATGGCCGTGGCGGCACGGTAGGCCGCGGCGGTGGCCCGGCCCATGCGGCGATCCTGTCGCAGCCACCGGGGTCGGTGGCGGGGCGGTTCCGTACCACCGAGCAGGGCGAGATGATCCGCTTCAAGTTCGGCTTGCCAGGCATTGCCGAGCAGAACCTCAACCTGTACCTGGCAGCTGTACTGGAGGCTACCTTGTTGCCACCGCCGCCGCCGCAGGCGGCCTGGCGCGAGGTGATGGACCAGCTGGCCGCCGATGGCGTCAAGGCCTACCGCGGTGTGGTGCGGGAAAACCCCGATTTCGTCGAGTACTTCCGCCAGTCGACGCCGGAGCAGGAGTTGGGCCGCCTGCCGCTGGGCAGCCGCCCGGCCAAGCGCCGCGCCGGAGGTATCGAAAGCCTGCGGGCCATCCCGTGGATCTTCGGCTGGACCCAGACCCGCCTGATGCTGCCGGCCTGGCTGGGCTGGGAAACCGCGCTGAGCAACGCCTTGGCCCGTGGCCAAGGTGAGCTGCTGGCGCAGATGCGCGAACAATGGCCGTTCTTCCGCACCCGCATCGACATGCTGGAAATGGTGCTGGCCAAAGCCGATGCGCAAATCGCCGAGGCCTACGACGAACGTCTGGTGCAACCGCACTTGCTTCCATTAGGTGCGCACCTGCGCGACCTATTGTCGCAGTCCTGCCAGGTGGTGCTGGGCCTGACCGGGCAACCGGTGCTACTGGCGCACAGCCCCGAGACGCTGGAATTCATCAGCCTGCGCAACACCTACCTGGACCCGCTGCACCGCCTGCAGGCCGAGTTGCTGGCCCGCTCGCGCAGCCGCGAAGCCGCTCTGGACAGCCCGTTGGAGCAGGCCTTGCTGGTGACTGTGGCGGGTATTGCCGCCGGCCTGCGTAACACTGGCTGAGGGCATGCTCGGGGCATGCCGGGCGAGTGCTGTGCAGGCCCGGCACAAGGACGGGGAGGGTGGTTGCGCCGGGCGCAACCGCCTGCCCGGTCAGCCGCAAGTGGCGCATTCCTGCAACTTTGGGACGCTTGTCTGGCTGCCGAGCGCTGTGTATCTTGAGCAGCCTTCTGACCGATTTATGGTCATACCCGATTTTCCGGACTTGGCCCTGGTCGCCGAATCCATTGAATTTCATAAAAAAATTTGAGGAGCACGAGATGCGCGTAATTCTGCTGGGAGCTCCCGGGGCCGGTAAAGGTACTCAGGCAAAGTTCATCACCGAAAAGTTCGGTATCCCCCAGATTTCCACCGGTGACATGCTGCGTGCTGCCGTCAAGGCCGGCACCCCGCTGGGCCTGGAACTGAAGAAAGTCATGGATGCCGGCCAGCTGGTCTCCGACGAGCTGATCATCAGCCTGGTCAAGGAGCGCATTGCCCAGCCAGATTGCGCCAACGGCTGCCTGTTCGACGGCTTCCCACGCACCATCCCGCAAGCTGAAGCCATGGTTGCTGCCGGTGTCGATATCGACGCCGTGGTCGAAATTGCCGTGGACGACGAAGAAATCGTCGGCCGCATGGCTGGCCGCCGCGTGCACCTGGCCTCGGGCCGCACCTACCACATTCAGTACAACCCGCCGAAAGTGGAAGGCAAGGACGACGTCACTGGCGAAGACCTGATCCAGCGCGACGACGACAAGGAAGAAACCGTTCGCCATCGCCTGTCGGTCTACCACAGCCAGACCAAACCGCTGGTGGACTTCTACCAGAAGCTGTCGGCTGCCAATGCCGGCAAGCCGAAGTACAGCCACATCGAAGGTGTCGGCTCGGTTGAAGCCATCACCGCCAAGGTCCTGGCAGCCTTGAGCTGATCCAGCACCTGACGCACCTCTACAACGGCCCGCTTGCGGGCCGTTGTTGTTTTGAGGCCCGCAGCAAAGTGCGGCCTGACGCGGTCCCTGTAGGAGCGGCCTTGTGTCGCGATGGGCCGCAAAGCGGCCCCGGCAATTTTTCGCGGCGAAGCTGAGATCGTGGGGCCGCTGCGCGCCCCATCGCGACGCAAGGCCGCTCCTACAGGGATCGCGTCATGCCGCAGGCCATACAGCGGCCCCTTCGGGACACGACGCCCCCGCTGCTCTATACTGCCGCTCTTTTCCCCCTGCACCTGGATACCCGTTCAATGACCACCCTGCTGGCCCTGGATACCGCCACCGAAGCCTGTTCCGTCGCGCTGCTGCATGACGGCAAGGTAACCAGCCATTACGAGGTGATCCCGCGCATGCATGCCCAGAAGCTGCTGCCGATGATCAAGCAGCTGCTGGCCGAGTCTGGCGTGGGCCTGAATGCGCTGGATGCCATCGCCTTCGGCCGTGGCCCGGGCGCGTTCACCGGCGTGCGTATCGCCATTGGCGTGGTCCAGGGCCTGGCCTTCGCACTCGAGCGCCCGGTGCTGCCAGTGTCCAACCTGGCCGCACTGGCCCAGGGTGCATTGCGCGAACAGGGCGTGCAGCAAGTGGCGGCCGCCATCGATGCGCGCATGGATGAAGTGTATTGGGGCTGCTACCAGGCCACAGCCGGCGAAATGCGCCTGGTCGGTCGCGAAGCAGTATTGCCGCCCGAGCAGGTAGCACTACCCGAAGGTAGTAATGGCGAGTGGTTCGGTGCCGGTACCGGTTGGGGCTATGCCGAGCGCCTGGCGGTGCAAGTAGCGGCCAGCAATGCCAGTGCCTTGCCCAACGCCCTGGACGTTCTCAGCCTGGCCAGCTTCGCCTGTGCACGCGGTGAGGCGATCGCTGCCGAGCAGGCGCAACCGGTGTACCTGCGCGATAATGTGGCCACACCCAAGAAGCGCTGAGTGCTGTTCGTCGGTTAGCACCGGTGGCACTCAAACCTTTTGTGCGGTCTGTGGTCCAGTTATCACTAAAGCATTAGCGACGGAACCCTGATGCTGCTAGATTGCCATCATTGGTCCTGAGTGCTCATGCCATGCGTATCGACGGTTTTTCATCGCAGTCCTACCCGATCAAGCGCACCCCGCGCAAGGCAGCGCTGCGTGACGAGGCCATCGACGATGCCGAGGTAATCGAAGAGGCCGAAGCCGCCCCGCAGGAAGCCACCGCCCGCCGTCGTAGCGGTGGCCTGCCAGCCCGCCAGCAGGACATGATCTTCCCCCGCGCGCGTGACCGGCGCACCGCCACCGCACTGGCCAGCTACCTGAGCACCGCCGGTTTTACCGACTGGGACATGGAAGTACTGGGGCTCGACCTGTACATTTAGTGGATGAGTCCATCACCACTGCCTTACTTTCTCGGTTGCCCGTCGTGGAGCGAAAACGCCTGGCGCGACTACCTGTACCCCGCCGACGTCAGAAATAATCAAATGCTTGGCTTCTATAGCCAGGTATTTAACGCCGTCGAGGGCAACACCACCTTTTACGCACGCCCCGCACCCGGCACGATTGCGCGTTGGGCGCAGGTGATGCCCGAACACTTTCGCTTCACCGCCAAGTTTCCCAGGGACATCAGCCATGAAGGTGACCTGCGTGATCAACTTGAGCCCGCCTTCGACTTCACTCGCCTGATGGCCCCGCTGGGCCGGCGCGTATCGCCGTACTGGCTGCAGTTGTCGGCCCAGTTCGGCCCCGCACGTTTGGGCGAGCTTTGTCACTTCCTCGACGAGATCAGCGTGCCGGTGGCCGTGGAGGTGCGCAACCCGGCATTCTTTGCCAAGGGGGAAGAGGAGCGGGTGCTCAACCGGCTGCTGCTGGAGCGCGGCGTGGAACGCATTTGCCTTGACCCGCGTGCCTTGTTCAGTTGCACCTCACGCGATGCTGCGGTGCTGCACGCCCAGTCGAAGAAGCCCAAGGTACCGCCGCGCCCGGCAGCCTTCAGCCAGCACCCACAGGTGCGGTTTATCGGCCATCCGGAACTGCAGGCCAACGAAACCTTCCTTGTGCCATGGGTGGACAAGGTAGCCGGTTGGATCGAGGAGGGCCGCAGCCCCTACATCTTCCTGCACACGTCGGACAATCGCCTCGCAGCAGCCCTGGCCCAGCGTTTCCACCAGCGCCTGATGGCTCGCTTGCCAGGCCTGGCACCTTTGCCGGAATTGCCGCGCGCCCCCGAGGTCGAACAACTGGGACTACTCTAACCACTCCCTGACCAGCCGGAGGTTGAGACCATGGATGTGCAAACCCTGCGAGCCGAAGCCTTCAAGGCGCTGCATGAGCGTGACGGTGCGTTCGTTATCCCCAACCCATGGGATGCAGGTTCCGCCAAGCTGCTGGCCAGCCTGGGCTTCGAGGCGCTGGCGACTACCAGTGCCGGCCTGGCCTTCAGCCTGGGCCGCCCGGACGCCGAAGGTGCGTTGAGCCTGGACGATACCCTGGACAACGCCGGGGAGATCGTCGATGCCACGCCGTTGCCGGTGGCTGCGGACCTGGAAAATGGCTTTGGCGACCTCCCCGAAAATTGCGCCCAGACCATTCTGCGTGCTGCCGAGGCCGGCCTGGTGGGTGGCTCCATCGAGGATGCCAGTGGCCGTAGCGATGCGCCCATCTATGAGTTCGGGCTGGCCGTGGAGCGTGTACGCGCAGCTGTGCAGGCAGCGCGAAGCCTGCCGTTCCCGTTCACCCTGTGTGCCCGGGCAGAAAACCTGCTGCATGGGCGCATGGACCTGGACGATACCATCCTGCGCCTGCAAGCCTTTGCCGAGGCTGGCGCCGACGTGCTCTACGCCCCTGGGCTGCGCACCGTCGAAGAAATACGCGCGGTGGTGCAGGCAGTCGCACCACGGCCGGTGAATGTGCTGATGGGCATGGCGGGCGTGGCGCTGAGCGTCAACCAGTTGCAGGACCTGGGCGTACGGCGCATCAGTGTCGGTTCGTCGCTGGCCCGTGCGGCACTCGGGGCGTTTCACCGGGCCGCGCTGGAAATTCGTGATGAGGGCACGTTCGGCTACGGGGAGCAGGCACTGCCGTTCGCCCAGCTCAACGACCTGTTCCGCCGCTGATGCGGGCCGCGCTGGCGCTGCTGGCCGGCCTGCTATTACTGGCCGGCCTGGCCTGGCACTTCGGCTGGCGCCTGCCTGCGGTGTGGAACCCTTGGGCGCCATTGGACGTGCGCCAACCGCCCAACCTGCTGACTACTTACAAGCTGTCGCGCCTTCGCGATGACCCGGTGCTGTGCCGCCAGGCACTGGAAACCAGCCAGTTACGCTACCGGGCACAGGCCGACAGCCCGGCCTCGGCCAACTGCCCGCTGCAAAATGTATGGCGTATCGAAGGTGGCCAGGCGCGGCTCAGCAGCAGCTTCCTGGCCAGTTGCCCGTTGGCGGTGGCTTATGCGCTGTTCGAGTACCATGGCTTGCAACCTGTCGCACAACGGGTGCTGGGCCAGCCGGTAGCGCAGGTCGATCACCTGGGCAGCTTTGCCTGCCGCAACGTCTACCACCGCAAGCATGGCCGTTTGAGCCAGCACGCCACGGCCAACGCCTTGGACATCAGCGGTTTTCGCCTGCAGGACGGCCAGCGCATTGTGCTGGCGCGTGACTGGCAGGCGGGCGGGCAGAAGGCGGAATTTTTGCGTCAGGTGCAGCAGGCGGCTTGCGAACGCTTTAGCACGGTACTGGGGCCGGGCTATAACGCCGCGCACCACAACCACTTTCATTTGGACATGGGGCGCTGGCAGGTCTGCCGTTAGCCTCAGGCGTAGGCGCGCACGTTGTTCAGCACCACCGGGCGCGCCCAGTGGATATCGAACTTCAGGTCGTTCTGCTGCTTGGCCAGGGTGGCGTCGTCGAACGGTTCCGGGGCCGGGTCCAGCAGGTGTGTCTCGAACTCGGCAATGGGCAGGAACAGCGAGCGTGGAGCAGGGCCCGGGCCGGGCTCGGCAATCGGCTGGCCCTGGCTCATTACCACCGGGCGCAGCCAGCTGTTGTTGATGTCGAGCTGGCGCTGCTGCTCGATCAGTTCCATGGCGCTGAACGGCTCGGGAGCGGGCGGCAGCAGTTTGGCTTCCAGTTCTGCCTTGGGCAGGAACAGCGGCTCGGGTGGTGCCACCACGGTGTCTTGCACCGGGCAGGTGCGTTGAGCGTCGATCATGGCCAGCGCGCGGGCGCCGCCGATGGGCTCGCCGCTGTCCTGGTCGTACTGCACGAACGACTGGCTGACGCTGTCTACCGGCTCTTCCTGCTGCTCGGCCATGGCCCGGGCAAAGAAATCCTGCCACAGGTGGCTGACGCCCCCGAGTGCCTGGGTGTTGTGCTGACTGTAGTTGCCGACAGGCGACAAATAGGTCAAGCCGATGGGAAGAGTATCTGACATGGCAGTCGCGCGCGTTGTGCTCTGGCAGAATAGCGGGATATTGCCTGTATCGGCCGTGGCGGCCGATACCTTAATGGCTGGGTTCAATTTCTAGGTGTTAAAGATGGAAGAGCAGGGCACAGGTATCCGGGTCGAGGCACTGTCGGCTGAATTCGAGGCACAAGCCGCCGCATGGGCCGAGCGCCTGGCGCTGCCGCTGCAGGACGATGCCGCCGGGTTTGCCGTGCAGGTGGGCATTGATGGCTTGCAGATCCAGCAACTGGGCCCACAGGCACCGGGGCCGGTGCGGGTGGACTTCGTAGAGGGCCAGGCCGCGCACCGACGCCAGTTTGGCGGTGGTAACGGGCAGATGATCGCCAAGGCCGTGGGTATCGCCCAGGGCGTGCGGCCGCAGGTGCTGGATGCCACGGCAGGTCTGGGCAAGGACGCGTTCGTGCTGGCCAGCCTGGGCTGCCAGATGACCCTGATCGAGCGCCAGCCGCTGATTGCCGCGCTGCTGGAGGATGGCCTGGCGCGCGCTCGTGTGGATGATGAGGTGGGGCCGATTGTCGAGCGCATGCGCCTGCTGACCGGCAATGCCATTGAGCGTATGCGCGCCTGGGAAGGTGAGGCGCCGCAGGTAATCTACCTCGATCCGATGTTCCCGCACCGCGACAAGAGCGCGCTGGTGAAGAAGGAAATGCGCGTATTCCGGCCTTTGGTGGGCGATGACCTGGATGCCCCGGCGCTGCTCGAAGCCGCCCTGGCACTGGCCAGCCACCGGGTGGTGGTAAAGCGGCCGCGCAAGGCGCCGATTATCGATGGGCCGAAGCCGAGCCATAGCCTGGAGGGCAAGTCGAGCCGGTATGACATCTATCCGAAGAAAGCCCTGAAGGCTTGATCCCCTGTTCCGGCCTCTTCGCGGCTAAAGCCGCTCCCACAGGTGCCGTACAGTGCTTGAAACCTGTGATATCCCTGTGGGAGCGGGTTTACCCGCGAAGAGGCCCGCACAGGCATGCAGAAATCAGGGCTGGAACGCCCGCAAGAACACTCCAACCACCTCACGTACATGCGCTTCGGCTTCATCACCTTGCAGCGGCCCCGCACACCCCAGCAACAACCGGTAATCCGGCGCGCCCTTGACCAGGCAGAAGAAATGCTCCGCCGCCCGCAGTGGGTTGTCGATACGCAGCAACCCACGCTCATCCGCGCCACGCAGCAGCGCTTCCATCCCCGCCAGCACCCGCTTAGGCCCGGCCTCGTAGAAGTACTCGCCAAAACTCGGGTCCAGGCTGCCCTGGGCCATGATCAGGCGGCTGAGCTTGACCGCCTCGTCACTGCTGATCAGCGCCTGGAAACCACGGGCGATGGTCAGCAGCACTTCTTCCACCGGCTCCCCCTCGGGGTACTCGAACAGCAGGTCGGGCAACTGCAACTGACAAGTAGCCATGACCGCCGAGCAGAACAGCGTCTGCTTGTCGGTAAAGTGGCTGTACACGGTGAGCTTCGAAACACCTGCCGCCGCAGCGACCGCATCCATGCTGGTGTTGGCGTAGCCAAGGCTTAAGAACAGCGACTTGGCCGCTTCGAGAATCGCCTCGCGCTTGGCCAGGTCCTTGGGCCGGCCCGGGCCGATGGGTGCGTCGTTGGACATTGTGGTCTGCAATCTGGTTGAAGAGTCGCTCATCTTAACGGGTCAGACGCCATCCGGCTAAAGCCAGGCTGAATATCTGGAAAAGGGTGTCGAGCTTGCGTTAGTGGCGGTCGAGCTGGCAGGTGTTTGGCGGGAGGGTTGCAGCGCCTGTGAGATCGAGCGCCGCAGGTGTTCACCGAAACATTTTCAGCGCCTATGAGATCGAGCGCCGCAGGTGTTCACCGAAGCATTTGCAGCGCCTGCGAGATCGAGCGCCGCCCGCGCGGCGCTTCGCGGCTAAAGCCGCTCCTACGTTTGTTTCGGACCAGTCCATCCTGTGGCAGACGCGCGCGACCGCCTTGTTTGTACGACGCGATATCGAGCCATGCGCCAAGGCGTTCGCGCGCAAATCCCACAGGCATAACTGGCCCGAAACAAACGTAGGAGCGGCTTTAGCCGCGAAGCGCCGCGCGGGCGGCGCTCGATCTCGCAGGCGCTGAAAATGTTGCGGTGAACATCTACGGCGCTCGATCTCCCAGGCGCTGAATCCCTTTCGTCGAACCCCCACCAGGCGCCGAATCTCTCTCGTCGAACCCTCAACAGGCACTGCAAATCGCCCGCCGAACCCCTGTCAGCCATACCCCCGCAAAAACCACCCCGCACACCCTTCCCGCCACCGCTAACCTGACTTAATATACCCGCCAGTACAAATATTCGAAGTGCACTCCGCGAAAGGATTCATCATGTTGCGCCATGCCTTGTCCATCGCCTTGCCTGCCGCCGCTGCCCTGCTTCTGGCAGCGTGTGGCCAGGAAGCCGCCCCGCCTGCTGCTCCACGCCCGGCGCTGGTGGTGCAGCCGCAGCCGGCCGAAGCCGCTGCCGACAGTTACCCCGGTGAAGTGCGCGCGCGCTTCGAGCCCGAGCTGGCCTTCCGCATTGGCGGCAAGGTCAGCAAACGCCTGGTCGAAGAGGGGCAGCGGGTCAAGGCTGACCAGCCGCTGGCCGAACTGGACCCACAGGACGTGCGCCTGCAACTGGAGGCCAACCGCGCCCAGATGGCGGCTGCCGAGGCCAACCTGTCGCTGGTACGCGCCGAGCGCGACCGCTATCAGAAGCTGCTGGACCGGCAGATGGTCAGCCACTCCCAGTTCGACAATGCCGAAAACCTCTACCGTGCAGGCCTTGCCCGCCTGAAGCAGGCCAAGGCCGAGTTCGACGTGGCCGGCAACCAGGCCGAATATGCCGTGCTGCGCGCGCCGCAGGCCGGGGTGATCGCCAAGCGCCAGGTCGAAGTGGGCCAGGTGGTCGCCGCCGGGCAGACGGTCTTCACCCTCGCCGCCGATGGCGAGCGGGAAGTGGCCATCGGCCTGCCAGAGCAGCAATTCGCCCGCTTCGCCGTGGGCCAGCCGGTGAGCGTGGAACTGTGGTCGCACCCGCAACAGCGCTTCCAGGGGCGCATCCGCGAGCTGTCACCGGCCGCCGACCCGCGATCGCGCACCTTCGCCGCACGCATCGCCTTCACCTCGGCGGCCACACCGGCCGAGCTGGGCCAGAGCGCGCGGGTGTACATCGCCCATGAAGGGCAGATCCCGCTGGCGGTGCCGCTGTCGGCAGTTACAGCAGAAAACGGCCAGGCCTATGTCTGGCGGGTCAACAAGGACAGCCGCCTGGAGCGGGCAGTGGTGCGCCTGGGGGCGTACGGCAGCGAAAGCGTGCCGGTGCTGGAGGGCCTGGCCCCGGGCGACTGGGTGGTTGCCGCCGGTGGCCATGTACTGCGCGAGGGCCAGGAGGTACGCCCCGTGGACCGTACCAACCGTGTAGTGAACCTGACGGCCAAGGAGTAAGTCCCGATGGGTTTCAACCTTTCTGCCTGGGCGCTGCGCAACCGCCAGATCGTCCTGTTCCTGATGATCCTGCTGGCGGCCATTGGCGCCATGTCCTACACCAAGCTGGGCCAGAGCGAGGACCCGCCGTTCACCTTCAAGGCCATGGTCATCCGCACCCTTTGGCCGGGGGCTACTGCCGAGGAAGTGTCGCGCCAGGTCACCGAACGCATCGAGAAGAAGCTGATGGAAACCGGCGAGTACGAGAAGATCGTCTCGTTCTCCCGTCCTGGTGAATCGCAGGTCACCTTCATGGCCCGCGACTCGCTGCATTCCAAGGACATTCCCGAGCTGTGGTATCAGATCCGCAAGAAGGTCGCGGACATCCGCCACACCTTGCCACCGGAAATCCAGGGCCCGTTCTTCAACGACGAGTTCGGCACCACCTTCGGCAACATCTATGCGCTGACCGGTGAAGGCTTTGACTATGCCGTGCTCAAGGATTACGCAGACCGTATCCAGATCCAGCTGCAGCGGGTCAAGGATGTGGGCAAGGTCGAGCTGATCGGCCTGCAGGACGAGAAGGTCTGGATCGAGCTGTCCAACCTCAAGCTGGCCACCCTCGGCGTGCCGCTGGAGGCCGTGCAGCAGGCCCTGAAGGAGCAGAACGCGGTGAGCACCGCCGGCTTCTTCGAGACGCCCAGCGAGCGCCTGCAACTGCGGGTGAGCGGGCGCTTCGACAGCGTCGAGCAAATTCGCCTGTTCCCCATTCGCGTCGGTGACCGTACCTTCCGTATCGGTGATGTGGCCGATGTGCACCGCGGCTTCAACGACCCGCCCGCACCTCGCATGCGCTTCATGGGCGAAGATGCCATTGGCCTGGCGGTGTCGATGAAGGCCGGCGGCGACATCCTGGTGCTGGGCAAGGCGCTGGAAGGCGAGTTCGAGCGCCTGGCGCGCAACCTGCCGGCCGGCATGGAACTGCGCAAGGTCTCGGACCAGCCGGCGGCGGTCAAGGCCGGCGTGGGCGAGTTTGTCCAGGTACTGGTCGAGGCGCTGGTCATCGTGCTGCTGGTGAGCTTCTTCTCCCTGGGCCTGCGCACCGGCCTGGTAGTGGCGTTGGCCATTCCCCTGGTACTGGCGATGACCTTTGCCGCCATGCATTACTTCGGTATCGGCCTGCACAAGATTTCCCTGGGTGCGCTGGTGCTGGCCCTGGGCTTGCTGGTGGACGACGCGATCATTGCCGTGGAGATGATGGCGATCAAGATGGAGCAGGGCTATGACCGCCTCAAGGCGGCCAGCTATGCCTGGAGCAGCACAGCCTTCCCGATGCTCACCGGCACCCTGATCACCGCTGCGGGCTTCTTGCCCATTGCCACGGCGGCCTCCAGCACCGGCGAGTACACTCGCTCGATCTTCCAGGTGGTGACCATTGCCTTGCTGACTTCGTGGGTGGCGGCCGTGGTGTTCGTGCCTTATCTGGGCGAGCGCCTGCTGCCAGACCTGGCCAAGCTGCATGCCGCGCGCCATGGCAAGGACGGCCATGCGCCAGACCCTTACGCCACACCGTTCTACAACCGCGTGCGGCGGGTGGTGGAGTGGTGCGTGCGGCGGCGCAAGACGGTGATCCTGCTGACCATTGCCGCCTTTGTCGGCAGCATCCTGCTGTTCCGCTTCGTGCCCCAGCAGTTCTTCCCGGCCTCCGGGCGCCCGGAGCTGATGGTCGACCTGAAGCTGGCCGAAGGCGCCTCGCTGGCCAATACCGCCGAGCGGGTCAAGCAACTGGAGGCGCTGCTCAAGCAGCAGGAAGGCATCGACAACTATGTGGCCTACGTTGGCACTGGTTCACCGCGCTTCTACCTGCCGCTGGACCAGCAACTGCCGGCGGCCAGCTTTGCCCAGTTCGTGGTGCTGGCCAAGTCGATGGAGGACCGTGAGCGCCTGCGCAGCTGGCTGATCAGCACCATTGACCAGCAGTTCCCTGACCTGCGCGCGCGGGTCACCCGCTTGGAAAACGGCCCGCCCGTGGGCTACCCGGTGCAGTTCCGCGTGACTGGCGAGCACATCGAGAAGGCCCGTGCATTGGCCCGCGAAGTGGCCGACAAGGTGCGCGAGAACCCGCATGTAGTGAACGTGCACCTGGACTGGGAAGAGCCAAGCAAGGCGGTGTTCCTGGAGATCGATCAGGACCGTGCCCGTGCCCTGGGCGTGAGCACCGCGCACTTGTCGAGCTTCCTGCAAAGCTCGCTGACCGGCACCACGGTCAGCCAGTACCGCGAGGACAACGAGCTGATCGAGATCCTGCTGCGCGGTACCCCGCAGGAGCGCAGCGAGCTGGGCAACCTCGGCAGCCTGGCACTGCCGACCGACAACGGCCAGAGCGTGGCGCTGTCGCAGGTGGCGACCCTGGAGTATGGCTTTGAGGAAGGCATCATCTGGCACCGCAACCGCTTGCCGACGGTGACCGTGCGCGCCGATATCTACGACAAGGAGCAACCGGCGACGCTGGTGAAGCAGATCGAGCCGACCCTGCGGGAGATTCGCGCCAAGCTGCCGGATGGCTACCTGCTGGAAGTGGGCGGTACGGTGGAGGACTCCGAGCGCGGGCAGAAGTCGGTGAATGCCGGCATGCCGCTGTTCGTGGTGGTGGTGCTGAGCTTGCTGATGATTCAGTTGCGCAGCTTCTCGCGCACGGTGATGGTGTTCCTTACCGCACCACTGGGGCTGATTGGCGTGACCTTGTTCCTGCTGGTGTTCCGCCAGCCGTTCGGCTTTGTCGCCATGCTCGGCACCATTGCCCTGGCGGGGATGATCATGCGCAACTCGGTGATCCTGGTGGACCAGATCGAGCAGGACATTGCGGCGGGGATGGAACGTTGGCAGGCGATCATCGAGGCCACGGTACGGCGCTTCCGGCCGATCGTGCTGACCGCGCTGGCGGCGGTGCTGGCGATGATCCCGTTGTCGCGCAGCGTGTTCTACGGGCCGATGGCGGTGGCGATCATGGGTGGGTTGATTGTGGCCACGGTGCTGACGCTGCTGTTCCTGCCGGCGTTGTATGCGGCGTGGTTCAGGGTGAAGAAGGGGTGAGGACCGCAGGGGAGGGCTTCGCCCTCCTATCGCGACACAAGGCCGCTCCTACAGGCGATCGCACATCCATGAGGGATCGCGTTCCGGTGTAGGAGCGGCCTTGCGTCGCGATGGGCTGCGCAGCAGCCCCCAGGGCCATCACAGGGCGCCGAAAACCTTCTTGGCCAGGCTGGTAGCTGCTGCAGCCGGGTTCTGGCGAATGCTCTGCTCTTGCTTGCCAATCATCTCGAACAGGCCATCCAGCGCCTTTTCGGTCACGTAGTTCTCGATATTGGCGTCATCCTTGACCAGCCCGAGGCCTTTGGCCTGGGCAGCGAAGGCATTGTACTGCTGGGCCACGCCGACCTTGTCGGTGGCCTGCTTGACGATCGGCAGGAACTTGGCGCGGATCTGCTCGCGGCTGCTCTTGTTCAGGTACTGGGTGGCCGAGTCGTCGCCGCCGCTGAGGATGCCCTTGGCATCGGTCACGCTCATGTTCTTCACCGCATCCACCAGAATCGCCTGGGCCTGCGGCACGGCAGCCTCGGCGGCTTTGTTCATGCTGGTTTCCAGGGCTTCGACCTGTTCACCCTTGCCGAACATCTTCATCGCCTTGGCCGCCTTGCCGAGGTTGCCCGGCAGCTCGATGCGCACGTCCGGGTTGTTGCTGAAGCCGCCCGGGGTGCTCAGCTGCTTGACGGCCAGTTGTGCGCCTTGGGTCAGGGCGTCCTTGAGGCCGCCGGTGGCATCTTTCTGGGTCAGGTCACCCAGCGACAGGGCCAGGGCGCTGGCCGACAGCAGCAGGCCGGCGCACAGGGTGGTGAAGCGCAGGGACGTGCGGATCATGAAGCTTTCCTTGTAAGCAGTTAAGGCTTTGGATTTTGCCGGGTGGGGGAGGCTTGTCAACCATGGCTTGCAGGTGTTCGCCGTTAGGGTTGCAGCGCCTGTGAGATCGAGCGCCGAAGTGTTCACCGGAACATTTTCAGCGCCTGCGAGATCGAGCGCCGCCCGCGCGGCGCTTCGCGGGTAAACCCGCTCCTACGTTTGTTTCGGGCCAGTCCCTCCTGTGCCAGGCGCGCGCGACCGCCTTGTTTGTACGACGCGATATCGAGACATGCGCCAAGGCCTTCGCGCGCGAATCCCACAGGCATAATTGGCCCGAAACAAACGTAGGAGCGGCTTTAGCCGCGAAGCGCCGCGCGGGCGGCGCTCGATCTCATAGGCGCTGAATGTGTCGAGGCGAACACTTCGGCGCTCGATCTCACAGGCGCAATAAATGTCATGACGGACATCTCAGATGGTCGAAGTCTCCAGCCCGTCCTCCCGGTGCAACGCCACCTGACGGATCGACAGCCGCAGCTCGGCCGACAACACACGCTTGGCCACGCCCTCGGCCAACTCGCCGAGCTTGTCGTGATACCCCAGCTTGCCTTGCGCGTCGGTGTGCAGCACGCGCTGCTGGAGCAAGGTCTGGATGAAGTGGCGGAACAATGTCTTGTCGAAGAACTCCGGCGCGTTCAGGCCATGCAGGATTGACAGGCGCTGGGCCATCATCACGCACAGGTCTTCCAGCTCTTCGGCGCTCAGGCTGTTCTGCCCGCTGTTGAGCAGCAGCGAAGTGGCCATGTAGAAGCGCTGCAAGGTCTGGGTGATGGTGCGAGCGAGCAGGGTCAGCAACACGAACTGCCGCGAGCTTGGTGCCGGGCGTACGTATACGTCGTTGTCCAGGCGCAGCAGGCCTTGCTCGACCAGCGCTGCCAGCCACTGGTCGAGCACCTCGTCCAGTTGCTCAGGCGTCCAGCGCAAGAACAGTTCGGCCTGCAGGTACGGGTACAGCGCGTGCACATACTGGCCCAGCAGTTCACGGCTCATGCGCGAGCTGCTGAGGAAGAAGCTGGCCAGCAGCGCCGGCAGGGCGAAGATGTGCAGTACGTTGTTGCGGTAATAGGTCATCAGTACCGCGTTGCCTTCATCCAGGTACAGGATGCGGCCCAGGGCGTCTTTCTGCTCGGCCACCAGGTTCATGCCACGCACGTGCTCGATCAGCGCCGCGCCGTCGCCGTCGGGCAGGGTGGTGTGCGGCGAGTAGGGCACCTGGCGCAGCAAGGCAAGGTACAGGTCGAGCACGCGGGTCAGGGCGCGTTCGTCCAGGGCCAGGCGGCTGGTGGACAGCAGCGCCAGGGCCACCAGGTTTACCGGGTTGATCGCCGCCGCTTCGTTGAGGTGGCGGGCTACGGTTTCGCCCAGGCGGGTGGTGGTGGCGTTGAGCCAATCCGGGCGGAACTGCGGGCCGTGGTCCTGTTCACGCCAGCCGGGCTGCTGTTCATCAAGGAAACCGGCCAGGCGGATCGGTTCGCCGAAGTTGACGTAGACCTGGCCAAAGCGCTGCTTGAGCGCGCCGAACACCTTGAAGATGTCGAACACCGACTCTTTCTTCTTGCTGGCACCGCGCAGCTCGCCCAGGTAGGTACGGCCTTCGAGCACGCGCTCGTAGCCGATGTACACCGGCACGAACACGATCGGCGTGCGCGACGAGCGCAAGAAGCTGCGCAGGGTGATGGCCAGCATC
The DNA here is from genome assembly GCF_044749595.1 of Pseudomonas sp. NPDC089392. NCBI lineage: Bacteria > Pseudomonadati > Pseudomonadota > Gammaproteobacteria > Pseudomonadales > Pseudomonadaceae > Pseudomonas > Pseudomonas sp. NPDC089392. Next base: position 26,735 of record NZ_JBIVIF010000005.1, on the reverse strand, counting down.
CCGGTGCGTGGCTGCAGCATGCGCCCGGTGCGCGAACGGCCGCCTTCGACGAAGTACTCGACCGGGAAGCCCTTGGTGTACAGGGTGTGCAGGTACTCGTTGAACACCGCGGTATACAGCGGGTTGCCCTTGAACGTGCGGCGCATGAAGAAGGCGCCGCCACGGCGCAGCAGGTTGCCCACCACCGGCATGTTGAGGTTGATGCCGGCGGCCACGTGCGGCGGGGTGAGGCCGTTGCGGAACAGCAGGTACGACAGCAGCAGATAGTCGATGTGGCTGCGGTGACACGGTACGTAGATCACTTCGTGGCCAGGGGCAATGCCCTGCACCTGCTCGATGTGGTTGACCTTGATGCCGTCGTAGATCTTGTTCCAGAACCAGCTGAGCACCACTTCGAGGAAACGGATAGCGGTGTAGGTATAGTCCGAAGCGATCTCGTTGCCGTAGCGCAGCGCCTGGGCTTCGGCCTTGGCCAGAGGCAGGTTCTCGCGCTGCGCCTCGTCGGCGATGGCCTGGCGCACCTGCGGGGCGTGGACCAGGCCTTTGACCAGGTTGCGCCGGTGCGAGATGTCCGGGCCGATGACGGCGGTCTTGAGGTTGCGAAAATGCACGCGCATCAGGCGCTGGGCCATGCGCACGGTGCGCTCGTGGCCCTTGTTGTGCTGCACCAGTTCGCGCAGGTGGATCGGTGCAGAGAACTGCACCCGGGTCTTGCGCCCCAGGATCAGCACCGTCAGCAGCCGGCGCAGGCGCCCGGTCACCGCCCAGCTGTCGGCGAACAGCAGCTTCCATGGGCTGGATTCGCTGGCTGGGGTCTGGCCCCAGAACACGCTGACCGGAATGATCTGCGCATCTTCCTCGGCATGCTGGCTGATGGCTGCGACCAGGCGCTCAAGCGTGGGCGGGGCGCCGCGCTTGTCCTGGCGGCCGAGCCAGTCCGGGTCGGGGGTCAGGTAGAAGAACGCCGCAGGCTCGTGGAGTGAGCCGACCGCTACCGGCAGCACCGGACGCGGCAGCCCCGCCTTGGTGCACTCGTGGTCGAGTACGGCCAGGTCGGTGAGCGCCGGTGACGGCAGGGCATAGAACACTGGCCGGCTGCGGTCCAGGTTCAATGACATGGAAGACTGGTTGATGGTCTCGGAGCGCACCCACAGGTACAACAGGCGACGCAGGGCGCCGAAAATCAGGCGGCGCAGGGGGGAACGGGTCATGGGGTGAGTGCCCTGGGTGTGATGTTCAGGTGAGTATCCAGCTATTTAGTCTGCCGTATGTGCGTAAGTTCAGCAAAAATCGGCTAACAGCGGGACCGTCATCAATTTTTTTTGTTCTGTGTCATATACTCGGCCTGCCACTTGCAGGGTATTTCGGCAAGCGGCGTTGGTACGGGGCAGGTAACCCCATGCCTGCAAGGCGATTTTCACAATAAAAATCCGGAGTAGTTCAGATGTCGTCTCGTGAGACTGGGAATGTAAAGTGGTTCAACGATGCCAAGGGTTATGGCTTCATTCAGCGCGAAGGTGGTGCGGATGTGTTCGTCCACTATCGGGCGATCCGCGGTGAGGGGCATCGTACCCTGGTCGAAGGGCAGCGCGTGGAATACGCCTGCGTGCAGGGCCAGAAAGGCCTGCAAGCCGAAGACGTAGTAGGCCTCTGAGCCTGTAGGAGCGGGCTTGACCCGCGAAAGCAGCCACCCCGATCGTTGGCACGGGCATAGCCCGTGTTCGCGGGTAAACCCGCTCCTACAGAAACGAGCAAGGCTTTAGTTTTATGAGGTGCGCCAGGTGATTTCCTCTTCACCGTCGGCACTGATGCGGACCCAGCGGTCGGCATCTTCTTCCCCGTCTTCCTCCACCCAGCCACCCGGTGCGCAGCGCACTTCCACACCCAGTGCGGCAAATGCGGCGCGGGCGCAGGCAACGTCATCGGCCCATGGCGTCTGGTCGCTTTCCAGGTACAGGCTGTTCCATTTCCCTACAGCCTTCGGTAACCAAGTGACCGGAATGTTACCGGCCTGGCATTTGAAGGTCTGGCCTTTCTGCTTCCATTCGCTGCACGGGCCGATCGCCTGGGCGAGCCACTCGGCAATCTGCTTGTGGTCGACGTCGGCGTCCTTCAGGTAGATCTCGATATCAGGTTGACGCATAAGGGCTCCGGTTGTGCTCAGTCTTGGCGCACGAAATAGTCATAACGCATGGAAACCGTAACCTCGAACGGCTCGGGCTGGTCGATCACCCGCGCACGTTTTTCGGCGCTGGCGCGCCAGCCGTGCGGGGTCATGGCCAGCAGGTCGGCGCGGGCCTTGGGCGCGGCAAGGCTCAGGCGGAACTCGAGGATTTCGCTGTGGGCATGGGCCATGCCTTCGGGTACAAGGGCCAGGTGCTTGTCGTCGGCGTAAGGGCGTACTTCATCGTAGAGCACTTCGCGCAGTTCCATCAGGTGGCCGCTGGTCGGGCCGACGCGCATCAGGCCACCGCCGGGGCTGAGCAGGCGCTTGGCCTCGGCCCAGTCCAGCGGGCTGAACACGCTGGCGATGAACTGGCAACTGGCGTCGGCTAGCGGCACGCGGGCCATGCTGGCAACCATCCAGGTGACCTGCGGCGCACGGCGGCAGGCACGCTTGACCGCCTCGCGGGAGATGTCCAGGGCATAGCCATCGGCGGCCGGTAGGGCCTGGGCGAGCTGCGCGGTGTAGTAACCCTCGCCACAGCCGATGTCCAGCCAGGCGCCAGGCTGGCGCTCGGCGGCCAGTTCGGCCAAGCGGCGGGCCACCGGCGCATAGTGGCCGCCGTCGAGGAAGTCGCGGCGGGCCTCGACCATAGCCTGGTTGTCACCTGGGTCGCGGCTGTTCTTGTGCTGCACCGGCAGCAGGTTCAGGTAGCCCTGGCGGGCGCGGTCGAAGCGGTGGCCGGCAGGGCAGGCCACACCGTTGTCGACTTGCGCCAGGGGCGCCTGGCAAAGAGGGCAGGCGAGCATCAGGCGAGCAACCGGACCAGGGTCTGGTAGTAGATTTCTGTCAGCAGGTCGAGGTCGCTGGCCAGGATGCGCTCGTCGACCTGGTGGATGGTGGCGTTGACCGGGCCGAGCTCGACCACCTGGGTGCCCATGGTGGCGATGAAGCGGCCATCGGAGGTGCCGCCACTGGTCGACGGTTGGGTGTCGCGGCCGGTGACACCTTTGATGCTGGCCGAAACGGCATCCAGCAGTTCGCCCGGCTCGGTGAGGAACGGCAGGCCCGACAGCGCCCAGTCGACCGACCAGTCCAGTTCGTGCTTGTCGAGGATCGCCGACACCCGCGCCTGCAGGCCTTCGACGGTGGACTCGGTGGAGAAACGGAAGTTGAAAAGTGCGGTCAGCTCGCCCGGTACCACGTTGGTGGCGCCGGTGCCGGAGTTGAGGTTGGAGATCTGGAAGCTGGTGGGCGGGAAGAACGCATTGCCTTCGTCCCAGTGCTCGGCGGCCAGTTCGGCCAGGGCCGGGGCGGCCAGGTGGATCGGGTTGCGCGCCAGGTGCGGGTAGGCCACATGGCCCTGCTTGCCGCGCACGGTCAGCTTGGCGCCCAACGAACCACGGCGGCCGTTCTTGACCACGTCACCCAGCAGGGTGGTGCTGGACGGTTCGCCGACGATGCACCAGTCCAGGCGCTGGTTACGTGCTTTCAGGCGTTCGACCACAGCCTTGGTGCCGTGGTGGGCCGGGCCTTCTTCGTCGCTGGTGATCAGGAAGGCGACCTTGCCGCGGTGGTTCGGGTAGTCCTGCACAAAGCGCTCGCTGGCAATCACCATGGACGCCAGGCTGCCTTTCATGTCGGCGGCGCCACGGCCGCAGAGCATGCCGTCGGCGTCGATCAGCGCTTCGAACGGCTCATGCTGCCATTGCTGCACGGGGCCAGTGGGTACTACGTCGGTGTGACCGGCGAAGCACAGTACCGGGCCGTCCTGGCTACCGTGGCTGGCCCAGAAGTTGTCGACATCTTCAATGCGCATCGGCTCCAGCTGGAAGCCCACAGCGCCCAGGCGGTTCATCATCTGCGCCTGGCAGTCGGCGTCGACTGGGGTGACCGAGGGGCGGCGGATCAGGTCGCAGGCCAGTTGAAGGGTAGGCGAGAGCTCGGCAGGGGCCGTCATGGGGGACTCCGGGGCAAGGCAAGGCGGGGAAATCTGAGGGGCGTTATCTTATATCAAAGCGATGAGGCAGTGGGGCCGCGTTGCGGCCCATTCGCGGCACAAGGCCGCTTCCACAGGTATTGCACATGCCTGATGGGCTGCGGTCATCCTGTGGGAGCGGCCTTGTGCCGCGAATGGGCTGCAAAGCAGCCCTGGCATTCTCAAGCCTGCTGCGCCTCGGCAGCCTTTTCTACGGGCTTGGGCAGCGAAGACAGCAACGCCATCACCAGCGCCGCCAGGTACGGCAACGACTGCACCAGCAGCATCGCCACCCAGAAGCGCATGTCCGAGCTCGGCAGCCCTTGCACCAGGTAGATGCCCAGCGCCGCGCCCCACAGCAGCAACATGATGAACAGCTCTTCCCGCGCCTCGGAAATCGCCACCAGCAAGCCATGGCTGTCGGCATGTTTTGGCGTGCGGATGAACGGCATGCTGCTGGTAAAGAACCCATACAGCACCGCCTTGGCGATGGTGTGTGACAGTGCCAGCCCTGCCAGCGCTGCGGCGAAGGCGTCCTTGAGGTTCACCCCTACCGCGCGGCGGTAAAGGAAGATGATCTTGCCGACCTTGAAGAAGAACAGCGCCAATGGCGGGATGGCGAAGATCATCAGCGGCGGATCGACCCGGTGCGGCACGATGATCATCGCCGCCGACCACAACAGTGCGCCGACGGTGAAGAAGATGTTCATGCCATCGGCGATCCACGGCAGCCAGCCGGCCAGGAAGTGATAGCGCTGGCCACGGGTCAGCTCGCTGCCCTTGCCGCGCAACAGGGCGCTGGCGTGGTGCTTGATGATCTGGATGGCGCCATAGGCCCAGCGGAAGCGCTGCTTCTTGAAGTCGATGAAGGTGTCGGGCATCAGGCCCTTGCCGTAGCTGTTATGGGCGTAGGCGGCCGACAGGCCTTTCTCGAACACGCGCAGGCCCAGCTCGGCGTCTTCGCAGATACACCATTCGGCCCAGCCCAGCTCTTGCAGCACGCTGCGCCGGGTCATGGTCATGGTGCCGTGCTGGATGATCGCGTCACGGTCGTTGCGGGTGACCATGCCGATGTGGAAAAAGCCCTTGTACTCGCTGTAGCACAGCTTCTTGAAAGCGCTTTCATGCTGGTCGCGGTAGTCCTGCGGCGACTGCACCACGGCAATTTTCGGGTCGGCGAAGTGCGGCACCATGTGCTTGAGCCAGTTGCGGTCGACGCAGTAGTCCGAGTCGATCACCGCGATCACTTCGGCGTCCTTGGCGGTGTGCGGGATCAGGTAGTTCAGCGCGCCGCCCTTGAAGCCGGCCAGGGGTGCGACGTGAAAGAACTTGAAGCGCTCGCCGAGCTTCTCGCAGTGGGCCTTGAGCGGCTCCCACACGGCCGGGTCCTTGGTGTTGTTGTCGATCACCAGTACTTCGTAGTCGGGGTAGTCCAGCGCGGCCAAGGCGTCGAGGGTCTGCTTCACCATCTCTGGCGGCTCGTTGTAGCACGGCACATGCACCGACACCTTGGGCCGGTAGGCGCTGTCGGCCTGCACCGGCAGGAACTCGCGGCGGCGCTTGTGGATCCACACTGCCTCGGCCAGTTCGTGGGCCTCGGTGAGCAGCACGATGAACACGCCCAGCGCGCCGAGCGCCAGCAACACGCCCACGGTCAGGCTGAACCAGGTGCTGTATTGCTGGCTGTAGTCGTAGGCGATCCACACCAGTACCGACCCGCACAGGAAGGTGATGAAGGTGAGGAAGGTACGGCCGCGCTGGCGCAGGGCCGAGCCGTCGATGAACAGCACCATCAGGGCAATCATCGCCAGCACCACTGAGGCTACCGCCAGGGCACGCCACTGCGGGATCGCCACCACCGGCCCTTCGAAGTTGAACTTTTGCTGGCGTTCGGCGTTGTACACGCCCCAATAGGCGCCCACCGAGCCCTCATCGTTGGCCTTCCATGGCTGGTCGTAAGCCTCGATGACGAAGTAGTTGTAGCCACGGCGGTTCAGTGTATTGACCAAGGTGCGCAGGTAGATGGCCTGGTCGGCCTGGGTGGCGTCGGCGCCACCGCGCATGCGGCCGTTGCTTGGCCAGCCGACTTCCGAAAGCAGCAGCGGCTTGCGCGAGAACTGGTGGCGCAGCTCGCGGGCGCGGTCGAGGACGAACTGCACCGAATCTTTCATCGGTACGAACTCCCAGTACGGCAGGATGTGTGCGGCGATCAAATCGACGTGCTTGGCCAGTTCCGGGTGTTCCTTCCAGATATGCCATTGTTCACTGGTGGTCACTGGTACCTTGACGGCGGCGCGTACACGGTCGAGGTACTGGATAAGTTCTTCAGGTGTGACCTCTTTGCGGAACAGCGCTTCGTTGCCGACCACCACGCGCACCACGCTGCGGGAGTTGTTGGCCAGTTCGATGCCTTTGGCAATCTCGCGTTCGTTGCGTTCCAGATCGTTGCTGATCCAGATACCCAGGGTCACCCGCAGGCCGAACTCCTCGGCCAGCCGGGGAATTTCCGCCTGGGTGCCCTCGACGGTATAGATACGGACGTTGTCGGTCAGCTTGTTCAGCTGTTCCAGGTCCTGGCGAATCTCGTCTTCGCTGGGGTATTGGCCCTTTTGCGGGCTCTCGCCAAGGCGGAACGGCGAGTACGAGAAGCCGGAGATCTGTTCCGGCCAGGCAGGTGCGGATACCGGGCGGTTGATCAACGCCCAGAAGCCGGTGAACAGCGCGGCGATGGCCAGGACCACGACCAGGTTCAGGCCGAATTTTCGTGAAGACATTGTCGTCCATATGTGTCGAAGTGATAGGACATTAAAGCAGGGTTGGTAGTCTCTTTCCTAACGATGCAGGCCATGGGCCCGCTGGCATATAATGCGCGCCGGTTTTTTGGGGTATGAACATGAGCACAGAAGATCCACGCTTTGCCGGCGTAGCCCGGCTGTACGGTGACCAGGGGCTGCAACGCCTGGGCCAGGCCCATGTGGCCGTGGTCGGTATTGGCGGGGTGGGTTCGTGGGCGGCCGAAGCGCTGGCCCGTAGTGGCGTGGGTGAGATCACCCTGTTCGACCTGGATGATGTCTGCGTCAGCAACACCAACCGCCAGGCCCATGCTCTGGAAGGGCAAGTGGGGCGGGCCAAGGTCGAGGTGATGGCGGAGCGCCTGCGGGCGATCAACCCGGCGTGCACCGTGCATGCGGTGGCCGACTTCGTCACCCGCGAGACCATGGTCGAGTACATCACCGAGAACCTGGATTGTGTAATCGACTGCATCGACAGCGTCATGGCCAAGGCCGCACTGATCGCCTGGTGCCGGCGGCGCAAGATTGCCATTGTCACCACGGGTGGCGCTGGCGGGCAGATCGACCCGACGCAGATCCAGATCGCCGACCTGAACAAGACCTTCAACGACCCGCTGGCCTCGCGGGTGCGCTCCACCTTGCGCCGCGATTACAACTTCTCGCGCAATGTCAGCCGCAACTATGGCGTGCCGTGCGTGTTCTCCAGCGAACAGCTGCGTTACCCCAAGGGCGATGGCAGCGTGTGCCTGCAGAAGAGCTTTGTCGGCGAGGGTGTGCGGCTGGATTGCTCGGGGGGCTTTGGTGCGGTGATGATGGTGACTGCGACCTTTGGCATGGTGGCGGCGAGCAAGGCGGTGGAAAAACTGGTGGCCGGTGCGCGACGGCCTTCGGAGCGGGTCAAACCTGAGTAAATCTCACAGGATTGCTCGGTCTCCTGTAGGAGCGGCCTTGTGTCGCGATAGGGGCGCGCAGCGGCCCCACATTTTCAGCCTGGCCGCGAAGATTGCCGGGGCCGCTTTGCGGCCCTTTCGCGACACAAGGCCGCTCCTACAGGTACAGCACCAGCCTGAGCGCTGCGCGGTCCCTGTAGGAGCGGGTTCACCCGCGAAGAAGCCAGCACCGATTCAGCGGTTGGACGCCAATTCCGCCATCCGCTGCAACACCGCATGCAGCCCATTGCTGCGCGAAGGGGACAACTGGCGCTCCAGCCCCAGCTGGGTAAACCACTCCCGCAGATCAAGCCCGGCCAGCTCGTCACTGGCCAACCCCTGCACCCGCACCAGCAGCAACGCCAGCAGCCCGCGCAACAAGCGGGCATCGCTACTGGCCTTGAACTGCCAAAGCCCATCAACCTGCTCGGCCACCAGCCATACCAGGCTTTCGCAGCCGTGCACCCGGTTGGCCTCGGTCTTTTCGTTGTCAGCCAGCGGCTCCAGCCGGTCGCCCCATTGCATCAGCAAGCGCGCGCGCTGCTCCCAACCTTTGCCCTGTTCGAAGGCCGCCAGCGCTTGGCACGCTTGCTCCGGCAGGGTCATCGCAACAGCTCCAGGCCCTGATCCAGCGCGTCGAAGAAGCGCTGCAAGTCATCACTGTCGTTGTACAAACCCAACGACACCCGTATCGCCCCCTCCAGGCCTAAGCCCGCCAGCAGCGGCATGGCGCAATGATGCCCGGCACGCACTGCAATGCCCTGCTCGGTGAGCAGGTGAGCGATATCGGCGTTGTGCACGCCTTCAATGACAAAGCTGGCCAGGGCCGTTTGCGGTGCGCCCAGCACGCGCACCCCCTCGCGGTCTGCCAGGCCGCGCAACAGGTGCTGGTGCAGGCTGGCTTCATGGGTCTCTACTGCCTGGGCATCGAGGCTGGCCAGGTAATCCAGGGTGGCGCCAAGGCCGATCACCCCGGCAATCGGCGGCGTGCCCGCCTCGAAGCCCAGCGGCGCTGGGCGGAAGCTGGCGCTCTGGTACTCAGCCAGCTGCACCATCTCGCCACCGAACTGCCAATGGCGCAGCAGTTCAAGGGCGTGGTTGCGACCGTAGAGCACGCCGACGCCATCAGGGCCGTAGAGTTTGTGGCTGGAAAACACATAGAAGTCGCAGCCCAGTTGCTGCACATCGTGGCGGCCATGCACCACCCCTTGGGCGCCATCGACCACGGTCAATGCACCTTGCGCGCGGGCATGGGCCAGCAGGGCCGGCAGCGGCTGCCAGGTGCCCAGCACGTTGGACAACTGGCTGACGGCTAGCACGCGAGTGCGCGGGCCGATCAATTGCAATGCCTGGTCCAGGTCGATGTGGCCACGGGCATCCAGCGGCAGCACCACCAGGCGCAGATTGCGCCGGCGCGCAAGCTGTTGCCAAGGCAGCAGGTTGGCATGGTGCTCCAGGGCGCTGACGGCAATTTCGTCACCGGCTTCGAAGCGGTATTCCAGGCCATAGGCCAATAGGTTCAGTGCCGAGGTGGCGCCATGGGTGAACACGATCTGCCGTGAGTCGGCGGCATTGAGCCAGGCGGCGACCTTGTCGCGGCTGGTTTCGAAGGCCTGGGTCGCCAGTGCGCCGGGCAAGTGCTGGGCACGGTGCACGTTGGCCGCGCCATGGCCGTAATAATGGCTCAGGGCATCGAGCAGGGCCTGCGGCTTCTGGGTGGTGGCGGCGCTGTCCAGGTAGGTCTGGTGCTGCCGTTGCAGGGCGGCGATGGCGGGGAAATCGGCACGCCAGGGGGAGGGCTGGAACATGTTTGCGAGGCCTGGAATGAAAATCGGGTCTGGCGTATTCGCGCCAGACCCGATCTTAACACCTCAAACCCGGCAAGGTTCTCAGTTGTGAGCGTGCAATGCTTCGTTCAGCTCGATGGCCGACTTGTGGGTCTTGCACTCAACCGCGCCGTTCAGCGAGTTGCGGCGGAACAGCAGGTCGGTCTGGCCGGCCAGGTCGCGGGCCTTGACCACTTTGACCAGCTCGTTGTTCTCGTCCAGCAGGTTCACCTTGGTACCAGCGGTGATGTACAGGCCGGCTTCGACGGTATTGCGGTCGCCCAGCGGAATGCCGATACCGGCGTTGGCACCGATCAGGCAGCCTTCGCCGACCTTGATGACGATGTTGCCGCCACCGGACAGGGTACCCATGGTCGAGCAGCCGCCGCCCAGGTCCGAGCCCTTGCCAACGAATACGCCAGCGGAAACGCGGCCTTCGATCATGCCCGGGCCTTCGGTGCCAGCGTTAAAGTTGACGAAGCCTTCGTGCATGATGGTGGTGCCTTCGCCGATGTAGGCGCCCAGGCGTACACGGGCGGTGTCGGCGATACGCACGCCGGCCGGGACCACGTAGTCGGTCATTTTCGGGAACTTGTCTACCGAGAACACTTCCAGCAGCTCGCCCTTCAGGCGCGCTTCCAGTTGCATTTCGGCCAGTTCGCTCAGGTCGACAGCGCCCTGGTTGGTCCAGGCCACGTTCGGCAGCAGCGGGAAGATGCCGGCCAGGCTCACGCCGTGCGGTTTGACCAGGCGGTGCGACAGCAGGTGCAGCTTGAGGTAGGCCTCTGGGGTAGAGGTCAGTGCAGCGTCTTCGGCCAGCAGGGTGGCGACCAGCGGCTTGTGGCTTTCGGCCAGGCGGGTCAGCAGTGCGGCCTGGGCGGCGTCGACGCCTTTCAGGGCTTCGGCCAGTTGTGCGGCTTGGGCGTTGCTGAAGGCGATGGCCTGGTTGCCACCTTCGTAACCAAGAACGGGGGCTACTGCAGCAACCAGTTCGGCGCTCGGGTTGAGCAGCGGTTGTGCGTAGAACACTTCCAGCCAGGCGCCCTGGCGGTTCTGGGAGCCGACACCGAAGGCCAGGCTGAACAGGGTATTGGACATGTGATTACCTCGTGCGAAATAGGGTAGGGGCTCAGGCCAGGGCAGCGGCGTACAGGTCGGGCTTGAAGCCGACCAGGGTACGCGCGCCAAGGTCGAGCACCGGGCGTTTGATCATCGACGGCTGGGCCAGCATCAGCTCGACGGCCTTGGCCTGGTCGAGGTCTGCCTTGCTGGCGTCGTCCAGCTTGCGGAAGGTGGTGCCGGCACGGTTGAGGATGACTTCCCAGCCGTGCTCGTCGCACCAGCGGTTCAGGCTGTCACGGTCGATGCCTTGGGTTTTGTAATCGTGGAATTCGTAGGCGACGGCTTGGTCTTCGAGCCAGGTACGTGCCTTTTTCATGGTGTCACAGGCTTTGATGCCGTAGAGCGTGTAGGTCATTGTGTGCATTGGGGATCACAGGTTGCCCCAATCTCTCCGTTTTCCGATGTCAGTCGCGGGATTATGCGGGAACGACGTTGTGAGCGCCACGGGTGTGCATGTCTTGGGTTTTGCGAGCGCCGCAGGTGTGCATGTCTTGAGTCTTGCATCGCTTATGAGATCGAGCGCCGCCCGCGCGGCGCTTCGCAGCACAAGGCTGCTCCTACATTTGTTTCGGGCCAGTTATTCCTGGGGCGCAAGCGCGCGGCCCCTTGGTGTCCACCTCGATATCGCGTCGGACAAACCAGGCGGTTGCGTACGCAGGCACAGGCGTGATTGGCCCGAAACAGATGTAGGAGCAGCCTTGTGCTGCGAAGCGCCGCGCGGGCGGCGCTCGATCTCCGCCACACTGCAAAGCTCTAGGCATGCACCCTGGGCAAGACTTGGCCCATCCTGCCCCGCCACCAAACCGAAGTATCATCATGTTACATATTCACCTGCCACCTGCGACTATCGTGCAGCGGCCTCAACTCGCCGATCGCCGCTAACATATTGTTTCAATGGCGATGTTTCGCCCTGTTGTCGTTTCTGGTTCACAAAGGAAGCTTTCCCGGATGCAGTCCGCCTACACCGTCCTCATCCTGCTGACGCTGGTCAGCGTGTCGAAGCTGGTCGGCCGCATGATTCCGCTGCCCTTGCCGCTGGTGCAGATTGCCGCTGGCGCCTTGCTGGCGTGGCCGACGCTGGGCCTGCATGTGGCCCTGGACCCCGAGTTGTTCCTGTTCCTGTTCCTGCCACCGCTGCTGTTCGCCGACGGCTGGCGCATTCCCAAACGCGAGCTGTGGCGCATTCGTGGGCCGGTGGTGGCGCTGGCCGTGGGCCTGGTGTTGTTCACTGTGGTCGGCGCCGGCTACTTCATTCACTGGCTGATGCCGAGCATCCCGCTGCCAGTGGCCTTCGCCTTGGCCGCTGTGCTGTCACCGACCGACGCCGTGGCCGTTTCGGCGATTACCCAGGACCGCCTGCCCACTCCGCTGATGCACATGCTGCAGGGTGAGGCCCTGATGAATGATGCCTCGGGCCTGGTGACCTTCAAGTTCGCCCTGGCGGCAGCGATCACCGGGGTGTTCTCGCTGACCGACGCAAGCTTCAGCTTCGTCCTGGTCGCCCTGGGTGGCCTGGCGGTGGGCGTGGCCCTTAGCTGGCTGATTGGCCGCCTGCGCACCTGGATGATCGCCCGCGGCTGGGACGACCCTGCCACCCATGTTGTGTTCATGCTGTTACTGCCGTTTGCCGCCTACGTGCTGGCCGAGCGCCTGGGCGTGTCGGGCATTCTCTCCGCGGTGGCGGCCGGCATGATGCAGAGCTGGCTCGACCTGCTGCCACGACAGACCAGCACCCGCCTGCTCAACCGTAGTGTGTGGTCGCTGCTGGAGTTCGCTTTCAACGGCCTGATCTTCCTGCTGCTGGGTTTGCAGCTGCCAGACATCATCAAGGCCGTGGTCAGCCATGAAGCGACTGTTTGGCCGACCCTGGCCTACCGCTGCCTGGACGTGGTGGCGATCTTCGCTGCGCTGATCCTGCTGCGGTTTGTCTGGGTGCAGAGCATCTGGCGTTCGATCGGTGTGGTACGTCGGTGGCGCGGCAAGCCCGCGCTGGTGCTGATGCCTACCGCGCGCTCCTGCTGGCTGCTGACCCTGGGTGGGGTGCGCGGTGCGGTGACCCTGGCCGGTGTGATGTCGGTGCCATTGCTGATGGGCGCGGGCAAGGCCTTCCCGGAGCGGGACCTGCTGATCTTCATTGCTGCCGGGGTGATCCTGCTGTCGTTGATCAGTGCCTGTATCGCTCTGCCGCTGTTGCTGCGTGGGGTGACCAAGAGCCCGGATGAGCGCTTGCACCAGGAGGTGCAGGAAGCCTGGCGGCGCACGGCCGAGGCGGCGATTCATGCCCTGGAGGCAGAGGAAGTGATTGACAGCAATGCCCCGCAGGATGCTGCGCAGGCAACTTTGGCGACCGAGCTGAAGGCGCGCTTGATGGCGGAATACCGGGATGAGCTGGACAGTTATAACGACAGTGCCGAAGCCAAAGCCCTGGCCGAGCAGATGGATTTGCTGGAGCGGCGTTTGCGCTTGCGCGCGCTAAGGGCGCAGCGGCTGGAGCTGTACAACCTGCATCGCCAGCACGAAGTGGGGGATGAGGTGGTGCGGCAGGTGCTGGGGGAGCTGGATATGAGTGAGGCGAACCTGGGGCAGGTCAAATAGATCGCTGGGGGCTGCTTTGCAGCCCGATCGCGACACAAGGCCGCTCCTACAGGTGTTTCGCGTACCCCTGTAGGAGCGGCCTTGTGTCGCGAAAGGGGCGCAAAGCGCCCCCCCGATCCATTCAGCGGGTTTGCAGGAATGCGCGGATCCGCTCCGCCGCCTCGATGCACTCGGCAAGTGGTGCAACCAGTGCCATGCGCACACGCCCGGCGCCCGGGTTCACGCCATCCACCTCGCGCGACAGGTAAGACCCCGGCACCACTGTCACATGCTGGGCCTCGAACAGGTCACGGGTGAACTCGGCATCGCCGCCCGGCACCTTGGCCCAGAGGTAGAAGCTGCCATCCGGGCGCTGCACGTCCATCACCGGCTGCAGGATATCCAGCACGGCATCGTACTTGGCGCGATACTGGTCGCGGTTCTCGCGCACATGCGCCTCGTCCTGCCAGGCGGCGATGCTGGCCAGCTGGGTTTGTACCGGCATGGCGCAGCCATGGTAGGTGCGGTACAGCAGGAACGGCTTGATGATCTCGGCATCGCCGGCGACGAAGCCCGAGCGCAGGCCTGGCAGGTTGGAGCGCTTGGACAGGCTGTGGAACACCACGCAGCGCTTGAAATCGCTACGGCCAAGCTCGGCACAAGCGCTCAGCAGGCCCGGTGGCGGCGCGTCTTCGTCAAAGTACAGCTCGCTGTAGCACTCGTCGGCGGCGATCACGAAATCGTGCTCGTCGGCCAGGGCAATCAGCTTCTTCAGGGTGTCCATCGGCACCAGCGCGCCAGTGGGGTTGCCCGGCGAGCAGAGGAACAGGATCTGGCAACGCTTCCACACTTCGGCCGGCACAGCGTCGAAGTCGGGGTTGAAGCCGTTGTTTTCCAGGCATGGCAGGTAGTGCGGGGTAGCCCCGGCCAGCAGCGCTGCGCCTTCGTAGATTTGATAGAACGGGTTGGGGCTGACCACCAGGCCGTCATCGGCGCGGTTGACCACGGCCTGGGTAAACGCGAACAGTGCTTCACGCGTGCCATTGACCGGCAGGATGTGGCGGTCGGCGTCCAGCCAGCCGGCCGGCACGCCAAAGCGTCGCTCGCACCACTGGCCGATGGCCTGGCGCAGGGCCGGCAGGCCGATGGTGCTGGGGTACACCGCCAGCTTGTCGAGGTTGTCGGCCATGGCCTGGGCGACGAATGCCGGCGATTCATGCTTCGGCTCACCGATCGACAGGGCGATGGCGCGTTTGTCTGCCGCAGGCTTCACGCTGCCCAGCAGGGCGCGGAGCTTTTCGAACGGGTAGGGCTGAAGCTGGGTCAAGGCATGGTTCATCGGCGCAAGGTCTCGTCAATCGTCTAATCGTTAAAAGGTCACGCGGGTCGGGCTGGCGTCGCTGCCTTGGCCGGCCTGTAGCTGCTGCACGATAGCCTCCTGCAGGCGGCTGCACAGCTGCGGGTCGGACAGCGGCTGGTTGTCGGCATCGGTGATGAAGAACACGTCTTCCACGCGCTCGCCAAGGGTGGCGATCTTGGCGTTCTGCAGCGACAGGTCGAACTCCAGGAAGATCCGCCCCAGCCGAGCCAGCAGCCCCGGGCGGTCTGGCGCGGTAATTTCGAGGATGGTCACTGGCCGTTGGGCATCGTTGAGGATGGTCACCTGCGGCGGGAAGTCGAAGTGCTTGAGCTGGCGCGGTACCCGGCGCTGGATGATGGTCGGGTAGTCCTCGGGGTTGCGCAGTGCTTCGGTCAGGCCGTCGCGAATCTGCCGCACCCGTTGCGGATTGTCGCCGATCGAGCCGCCGTCGTTGTCCAGCACGATATAGGTGTCGAGGGTGAACTGGCTGCTCGAGGTGATGATCCGCGCATCGTGAATGTTCAGGTTCAACTGCGACATGGCTGCCACCGTCACCGCGAAGAAGTCGTGCTGGTCGGGGGCGTAGATGAAGATCTGCGTACCGCCCTCGAATTCACGCTGGGTGGTTTCCTTGATCAGTACCAGCGGCCCGCCATCGGCTGGCTGCTGCAGTATCGCGTCGGTATGCCAGGCTACGTCGGCGGCGTTGTGCTTGAGGAAGTAGTCATCCCCCAGCTGCGACCACAGTTGCTCGACGTCGTCCGGGTCGGTGCCCTCGCGCACCAGGATGTCCAGCGCCGCGGACTGGGTCTGGCGAATCTGCTCTTCGCGGTCCAGCGGGTTTTCCAGGCCGCGGCGCAGAGCGCGCTTGGTCTCGGTGTAGAGCTGGCGCAGCAGGCTGGCCCGCCACGAGTTCCACAGGCTGGGGTTGGTGGCGTTGATATCGGCCACGGTCAGCACATAGAGGTAGTCCAGGCGCGTCTCGTCGCCCACGTGCAGGGCAAAATCGTTGATTACCTGCGGGTCGGACAAGTCCTTGCGCTGGGCGGTGGTCGACATCACCAGGTGGTTCTGTACCAGCCAGACGATCAGCCGGCTGTCCCAGGCCGGCAACTGGTGGCGTTCGCAGAACTTCTGCGCATCCACCGCGCCCAGCTCGGAGTGGTCACCTTTACGGCCTTTGCCTATGTCGTGGTACAGGCCGGCCAGGTAGATCAGCTCGGGTTTGGGCAGGCGCCCCATGAGCTTGCTGGCCAGCGGGAATTTCTCGGACACCGGCGTGTACTGTAGCTTGCGCAGGTGCTTGATGAGGTTGAGGGTGTGCGCATCGACCGTATAGATGTGGAACAGGTCGTGCTGCATTTGCCCGACGATCAGGCCGAACTCTGGCAGGTAGCGGCCGAGGATGCCGTAGCGGTTCATCCGCCGCAGGTTGCGGTGGATGCCGATTTCGCACTTGAACAGCTCGATGAACAGGCTGGTGTTGCGGATATCGGTGCGGAAGGTGTCATCGATCAGGTGGCGGTGCTCACGCAGCAGGCGCACGGTATCGGCGCGCACCCCCTTGATCTCCGGGTGCTGGGCCATCAGCACGAAAATTTCCAGCATGGCGAACGGCGTGCGCTTGAACACGTTCGGGTTGGCGGCTTCGATATAGCCGTCGTGCAGGCGGAAGCGCGCATTCAGTGGCTGGGTGCTACCGCTGTCATCGTCGGCGAGGATGACCTCCTCGAAGTGCTGGATGATCAGGTCGCACAGCTGGCTGATGCTCATCACCACCCGGTAATACTGCTGCATGAACTGCTCGATCGCCTGCTTGGGGTTGTCGCCGCTGTAGCCCAGCAATGCGGCAATGCTGCGCTGGTGGTCGAACAGCAGGCGGTCTTCAGCGCGCCCGGCCAGCATGTGCAGGGCGTAGCGCACCTTCCACAGGAAGTCCTGGGACGAGGCCAGCAGCTCGTTTTCGCTTTCCAGCAAGAAGCCTTCGCCGGCCAACGCATGCAGGTTGAGTGTACCGTACTGGCGGCGGGCTACCCACAGCACCGTCTGGATGTCGCGCAGGCCACCGGGCGAACCCTTGACGTTGGGCTCCAGGTTGTACTCGGTGTCGTTGTACTTGTGGTGGCGGGCCTTGAGCTCGGCGCGCTTGGCCAGGAAGAACTCCTTGCTTTGCCACATGTGCGCAGTGCTGGTCACTTCCAGCATGCGCTGGCGCAGGGCCTCGGGGCCGGCAATGGTGCGGCTTTCCATCAGGTTGGTGATGACCGTCAGGTCGGCGCGGGCCTGTTCGGCGCACTCGTCGACGGTGCGCACGCTCTGGCCCACTTCCAGGCCGATGTCCCACAGTAAGGTCAGAAAGCGCTCGATAGCGTCGCGGTACTGCTCATGCTCGGCCGCGCCCAGCAAAATCAGCAGGTCGATGTCCGAATGCGGGTGCAGTTCACCGCGCCCGTAGCCGCCCACTGCGACCAGGGCGATACCGGCCTGGTCGCCCCATTCGAACTGGTTCCAGGCCTGTTGCAGGATATTGTCGACGAGCCAGGCGCGGGCCTCGATCAGCGGGCGGATTTCACCGCCAGCGCGAAAGCGCCTGTCGAGCACCTCGCCCGCCAGGCGGATGGCTTTCTTGAAGGCGGCGATAGGGCTCGCCTTGAGGGCCAGTTCCGCCTGGAACTGGCCGCGGTCGAACAGCTCGGGGTCCACCTGGGGCATCGCGTCACGTTCCTGTCGTGGGGTGGCCTGTCGGGGTGCGGTCAGGCCGAGGTGCGCGGGATGGTGTCGTCCTTGCGCAGGGTGAAGATCTCGTAGCCGGTCGCGGTCACCACCAGGGTGTGCTCCCACTGGGCCGAGAGCTTGCGGTCCTTGGTGATGGCGGTCCAGCCGTCGCCCAGCACCTTGGTGTCGGCCTTGCCCTGGTTGATCATCGGCTCGATGGTGAAGGTCATGCCTTCTTTCAGCTCCATGCCGGTGCCGGCACGGCCGTAGTGGAGGATTTGCGGTTCTTCGTGGAACACCTTGCCGATGCCGTGGCCGCAGAACTCGCGTACCACCGAGAAACCGTTCTTTTCCGCGTGCTTCTGGATCACTTCGCCGATGTCGCCCAGGCGGCAGCCCGGCTTGACCAGCTCGATGGCCTTGTACATGCACTCCTGGGTAACCTTGGACAGGCGCTCGGCCCATACCGGCACGCTGCCGACGTGGAACATGCGGCTGGTGTCGCCGTGGTAGCCATCCTTGATCACGGTGACGTCGATGTTCAGCGTGTCACCGTCCTTGAGCGGCTTGTCGTTGGGGATGCCGTGGCAGACCACATGGTTGATCGAGGTGCAGATCGACTTCGGGTAGCCCTTGTAGTTGAGCGGTGCCGGGATGGCCTGCTGGACGTTGACGATATAGTCGTGGCACAGGCGGTCGAGCTCTTCGGTGGTGATACCGGGCTTGACGTGTTCTTCGATCATTTCCAGCACGTCGGCGGCCAGGCGGCCAGCGATGCGCATCTTCTCGATGTCTTCTGCGGTCTTGATGGTGACGGTCATTACAGGCTCTCTACGGCGCCGTGCACGGCGCGAACAAACGGGAAAGGCCGGATTCTAGCAGAGCAGGGCGCCGATCGGTCGGGATAAAGGCGGCCATGCTGCTGTCTACAGCTGGCATTCTGGCGCGAAACCCAGGGTGCTGCAAAAACCGCTGACGGACGCAACAGTATCCGGGTTCCGTTCGGCTGCGGTCTGTGGTATAAAATGCGCCGCTTTCGGGGACGACCCCGGAAGTACCAAACCCACACACGTGTCGACACGATGACCTGGGTGCCCGACCTGTTCGCAGGTGCGGGTTGGTCATTGGGATGCGTGGAGGCCCAACCCGACTTACCAAGGAACTATCATGTCCCAAGTCAATATGCGCGATATGCTGAAGGCCGGTGTGCACTTCGGCCACCAGACCCGTTACTGGAACCCGAAAATGGGCAAGTACATTTTCGGCGCGCGTAACAAGATCCACATCATCAACCTGGAAAAAACCCTGCCAATGTTCAACGAAGCTCTGGCTTTCGTAGAACGTCTGGCTCAGGGCAAGAACAAGATCATGTTCGTCGGCACCAAGCGTTCCGCCGGCAAGATCGTCGCCGAGCAAGCTGCTCGTGCCGGTTCGCCATACGTTGACCACCGCTGGTTGGGCGGCATGCTGACCAACTACAAAACCATCCGTGCTTCGATCAAGCGTCTGCGCGACCTGGAAACCCAGGCCGAAGATGGCACCTTTGCCAAGCTGACCAAGAAAGAAGCCCTGATGCGTTCGCGCGATCTGGAAAAGCTGGACCGCAGCCTGGGTGGTATCAAGGACATGGGCGGCCTGCCTGATGCCCTGTTCGTGATCGACGTTGACCACGAGCGCATTGCTATCACCGAAGCCAACAAGCTGGGCATCCCGGTTATCGGCGTTGTCGATACCAACAGCAGCCCAGAAGGTGTTGACTACATCATCCCAGGTAACGATGACGCCATCCGCGCTATCGAGCTGTACATGACTTCGATGGCTGACGCCATCATCCGCGGCCGCAACAACGTTGCTGGCGGCACCGAAGTCTATGTTGAAGAAGCGGCTGCACCTGCTGCTGAGTAATTAGGCGCTAGCGTCTACTTGGCACGCAAAAAGGGGGCTTTGCCCCCTTTTTGCCACCTTGAAATCCTGCTGTCAGCATCGGCCCCTCATCATGGGCCTGCTGAATGAAGTCAGCGGATTTGCAGAATTTAACGCCCGTGACAAGCGGGTGGAATGGTTGAAAAACTTTCCAAGAGGATTTTGAAATGGCAGCAATTACTGCAGCGCTGGTCAAAGAACTGCGCGAGCGTACCGGCGAAGGCATGATGGATTGCAAGAAGGCCCTGGAAAAGGCCGGCGGCGACATCGAGAAAGCCATTGACGACATGCGTGCCTCGGGCGCCATCAAGGCCGCCAAAAAGGCTGGCAACGTCGCTGCTGAAGGCGCTATCGCGGTCAAGACCGACGGTAAATCCGCCGTACTGCTGGAAGTGAACTCGCAGACCGACTTCCTGGCCCTGCAAGACGACTTCAAGAACTTCGTTGCCGAAAGCCTCGAAGAAGCCTTCGCCCAGAAGCTGACCGACGCTGCTCCGCTGATCGCTTCGCGTGAAGCTGCTCGTGAAGCCCTGGTTGCCAAGTGCGGCGAGAACGTCAACATCCGTCGCCTGGTGCGCGTTGAGGGTGACGTTGTCGGTGCCTACCTGCACGGCAACAAGATCGGTGCCGTTGTTGTCCTGAAAGGCGGCGACGTCGAGCTGGCCAAGAACATCGCCATGCACGTTGCAGCTTCGAACCCAGAGTTCCTGGATTCGTCGGAAATCTCCGCCGAGGCCATCGAGCGCGAGAAGGGCGTCTTCCTGCAGCTGAACGCCGACAAGATCGCCGGCAAGCCGGAAAACATCGTTGAGAACATGATCAACGGTCGTATCACCAAGTTCAAAGCCGAAGCTTCGCTGAAAGAGCAAGCCTTCGTCATGAACCCGGAAGTCAAAGTTGGCGATCTGGCCAAGAAAGCCGGTGCTGAAATCGTTTCCTTCACCTACTTCAAAGTAGGCGAAGGCATCGAGAAGCCAGTCGACGACTTCGCTGCTGAAGTTGCCGCTCAGGTAGCTGCTGCCAAGCAGTAAGACAGCCCCGTCTGTCGCCCCAAAGAGGCTGCCCGCTCACGCGCGCAGCCTCTTTGTCAAAACGGCGAAGGGTTTATAAAGCCCGGCGCCGCTGGCACCAAAACGGTGCCACGCTACAGTTAGCAAGCCGAAAACGGCTCGCACGAATTTTCTAAAAGTACGCCGCAGGAGAGACTCGCAATGGCTCAGCAGGTGAGTGGTCGCCAACCTCGCTATAAACGCATTTTGCTCAAACTTAGCGGCGAGGCCCTGATGGGCTCGGAAGACTTCGGGATCGACCCGAAGGTGCTGGATCGCATGGCCCTTGAAGTTGGCCAGCTGGTAGGGATCGGTGTCCAGGTCGGCCTGGTGATCGGTGGTGGCAACCTGTTCCGCGGCGCCGCGCTCAGCGCAGCCGGCATGGACCGCGTCACCGGTGACCACATGGGCATGCTGGCCACCGTGATGAACGGCCTGGCCATGCGCGACGCGCTGGAGCGTTCGAACATCCCGGCCCTGGTCATGTCGGCCATTTCCATGGTCGGTGTCACCGATCATTACGATCGTCGCAAAGCTATTCGCCACCTCAACTCCGGGGATGTGGTAATTTTCTCCGCCGGTACCGGTAACCCGTTCTTCACCACCGACTCCGCAGCGTGCCTGCGCGGCATCGAAATCGATGCAGATGTGGTGCTGAAGGCGACCAAGGTCGACGGCGTCTACACGGCTGATCCATTCAAGGACCCGCATGCCGAGAAGTTCGATCACCTGACCTACGATGAGGTCCTGGATCGCAAGCTCGGTGTCATGGACTTGACCGCGATCTGCCTGTGCCGTGACCACAAGATGCCGCTGCGGGTATTCAACATGAACAAGCCTGGCTCCCTGCTGAACATTGTAGTGGGTGGCGCCGAAGGCACTTTGATCGAGGAAGGCCAAGCATGATCAACGACATCAAGAATAACGCGCAGGAGCGCATGACCAAGTCCCTTGAGGCCCTGGGTCGCAACCTGGCGGCAATCCGCACTGGTCGCGCTCACCCAAGCATCCTGGACACCGTCAAGGTCACTGCCTGGGGCAGCGAAATGCCGCTGAACCAGGTGGCCGCGATTTCGGTCGAAGATGCCCGCACCCTGAAGATCGTCGCCCACGACAAGAACCTCAGCGCCGCCATCGAAAAGGCCATCCTGAACTCCGACCTGGGTCTGAACCCGATGAGCGCCGGTACCACCATCCGCGTGCCGATGCCGGCCCTGACCGAGGAAACCCGCAAGGGCTACACCAAGCAGGCCAGTGGTGTTGCCGAGGACGCCAAGGTAGCCGTGCGTAACGTGCGTCGCGACGCCCTTGCCGACCTGAAGAAGCTGACCAAGGACAAGGAAATCAGCGAAGACGACGAGCGTCGCGCTGCTGACGAAATCCAGAAGCTGACCGACAAGTTCGTTGCCGAAGTCGATGCTGCCTTCAAAGCCAAGGAAAAGGACCTGATGGCCGTTTAAGGCCGGGGTTTTTTAATGGAAAAGACCAAGCCAGCGGCGCCGTCCTCGGTGCCGCGTCATGTCGCGATCATCATGGATGGCAACAACCGCTGGGCGAAAAAACGCCTGCTGCCCGGCGTTGCCGGGCACAAGGCGGGTGTCGACGCCGTTCGCGCGGTCATCGAAGTCTGTGCCGAGTCCGGGGTCGAGGTACTGACCCTGTTCGCGTTCTCCAGCGAAAACTGGCAGCGCCCAGCCGAAGAGGTCGGTGCGCTGATGGAGTTGTTCTTCTCGGCCCTGCGCCGTGAGGCCAGGCGCCTCAACGAAAACAACATCAGCCTGCGCATCATCGGTGACCGTTCGCGTTTCCACCCTGAGCTGCAGGTTGCCATGCGCGAGGCCGAAGCACTGACCGCCGGCAGCAACCGATTCATCCTGCAAATCGCGGCCAACTACGGTGGCCAGTGGGATATCGCCCAGGCTGCCCAGCGCCTGGCGCGGGAAGTGCAGGCCGGGCACTTGCGCCCGGAAGACATCACTCCGGGCCTGCTGCAGACCTGTCTGGCAACCGGTGAACTGCCGCTGCCGGACTTGTGCATTCGCACCGGTGGCGAGCACCGCATCAGCAACTTCCTGCTGTGGCAGCTGGCCTACGCCGAGTTGTACTTCTCCGACCTGTACTGGCCGGACTTCAAACACGAGGCCATGCGCAAAGCCCTGGCCGATTTCGCTTCGCGCCAGCGCCGCTTCGGTAAGACCAGCGAGCAGGTCGAGGCTGGAGCTCGTGCTTAATGCTTAAACAACGCATCATTACCGCGCTGATCCTGCTGCCGATCGCGCTGGGTGGCTTTTTCCTGCTCAATGGTGGGGATTTCGCCCTGTTCATCGGCTTCGTGGTGACCCTCGGTGCCTGGGAGTGGGCGCGTCTGGCGGGGCTGATGGCCCAGCCGCTGCGTATCGCCTATGCCGTGGTCGTTGGTGGGGCGCTGATGCTGCTTCACCTGCTTCCGGAGCTGGCGCCCTGGGTGCTGGGCGCTGCGGTGATCTGGTGGGGGCTGGCCACCTGGCTGGTGCTTACGTACCCGCGCAGCAGCGAGCTGTGGGCCAGTGCCGCCTGTCGGCTGCTGATCGGCCTGCTGGTGTTGCTGCCGGCCTGGCAGGGGCTGGTGCTGCTCAAGCACTGGCCGCTGGGTAACTGGCTGATCCTGTCGGTCATGGTGCTGGTCTGGACTGCCGATATTGGCGCGTACTTCTCTGGCCGTGCTTTCGGCAAGCGCAAGCTGGCGCCGCAGGTCAGCCCGGGCAAGAGCTGGGAAGGCGTATATGGCGGCCTGGGCGTCAGCCTGGTGATTACCTTGGTGGTCGGCATCAGCCGCGACTGGGGCTTCGGCCAGATCCTGCTGGGCCTGCTGGGCGCCGCGCTAGTGGTCATGTCGTCGGTGGTCGGTGACCTGACCGAGAGCATGTTCAAGCGCCGTTCCGGCATCAAGGACAGCAGCAACCTGCTGCCCGGCCATGGAGGCGTGCTTGATCGCATCGACAGCCTGACCGCGGCGATCCCGATTTTCGCCGTGCTGTTGTGGGCTGCCGAATGGGGTGCGATGTGAGTCGCCCGCAGCGTATTACCGTGCTCGGCGCCACTGGCTCCATCGGCCTGAGCACGCTGGATGTCATCGCGCGCCACCCCGACCGCTACCAGGCGTTTGCCCTGAGCGGCTATTCGCGTATCGACGAGCTGCTGGCCCTGTGCGTGCGCCATCGCCCGGCGTTTGCCGTGGTGCCGAGCGCCGAGGCGGCCGCACGGCTGCGTGAAAACCTGGCCGCGGCGGGTTGTGTCACCGAGGTGCTGGAAGGCGAGGCCGGGCTGTGCCAGGTGGCTGCCGCGTCGGAGGTGGACGCGGTGATGGCGGCCATCGTCGGCGCTGCCGGGCTGCGTCCCACCCTGGCGGCGGTCGAGGCGGGCAAGAAGGTCTTGCTGGCCAACAAGGAAGCCCTGGTGATGTCCGGGGCCCTGTTCATGGAGGCGGTGCGGCGTAGTGGTGCCGTGCTGCTGCCAATCGACAGCGAGCACAACGCGATCTTCCAGTGCATGCCGGGTGACTACGCCCGCGGCCTGAGCGCCGTTGGCGTGCGCCGGATCATGCTCACCGCCTCGGGTGGCCCGTTCCGCGAGACACCCACCGAAGCGTTGCTGGACGTCACGCCTGAGCAGGCCTGCGCGCACCCCAACTGGTCCATGGGGCGCAAGATTTCCGTGGATTCGGCCAGCATGATGAACAAGGGCCTGGAGCTGATCGAAGCCTGCTGGCTGTTCGATGCCGTGCCGGCCAAGGTCGAGGTGGTGGTGCACCCGCAGAGCGTGATCCACTCCCTGGTGGACTACGTGGACGGTTCGGTGCTGGCGCAGCTGGGTAACCCGGACATGCGCACGCCGATTGCCAATGCCCTGGCCTGGCCCGAGCGGATCGACTCCGGGGTGGCCCCGCTGGACCTGTTCGCCATCGCCCGTCTGGATTTCCAGGCCCCCGACGAACAGCGCTTCCCTTGCCTGCGCCTGGCGCGGCAGGCTGCCGAGGCCGGCAACAGTGCACCGGCCGTGCTCAACGCGGCCAACGAGGTCGCGGTCGAGGCATTTCTCCAGCGGCGTATCCGCTTCCCGGAGATCGCGGGTATGATCGAACAGGTGCTCGATCAGGAGCCCGTCGTGCCGCTGCCGTCGCTGGACGCGGTGTTCGCCGCCGACCAGCGTGCCCGGGAGCTTTCCCGTGAGTGGCTGAGGCGTCACGGTCGCTGATGCAGGCCCACTACGGTTCGCGAGGGGGCTGGGTATACGCCGGCCCGCTGAACATCATTCGGAGATGGACATGACAGCGCTCTACATGATTATCGGCACCCTCGTGGCCTTGGGTGTGCTGGTCACTTTCCATGAATTTGGCCACTTCTGGGTGGCGCGCCGCTGCGGCGTCAAGGTGCTGCGCTTCTCGGTGGGCTTCGGCACGCCGCTGTTGCGTTGGCATGATCGCCATGGCACCGAGTTTGTGGTTGCGGCGATTCCGCTGGGTGGCTACGTCAAGATGCTCGACGAGCGCGAAGGCGACGTGCCGCCAGCGCTGGCCGGGCAGTCGTTCAACCGCAAGTCCGTGCGCCAGCGTATCGCTATTGTCGCGGCGGGCCCGATCGCCAACTTCCTGCTGGCCATCCTGTTCTTCTGGGTGCTGGCAATGCTGGGCACCCAGCAGGTTCGCCCGGTAATCGGTGCGGTGGATGCTGGCAGCCTGGCGGCCTCGGCCGGTTTGACCGCAGGTCAGGAAATCGTCTCGGTCGACGGCAAACCGACCAACGGCTGGTCGGCCGTCAACCTGCAGCTGGTTCGCCGCCTGGGCGAGAGCGGCACCTTGCAGGTTGGCGTGCGTGATGAAGGCGCCAGCGCCGAGCGCCAGCTGCAGGTGAAACTGGACAGCTGGCTCAAGGGCGCCGACGAGCCGGACCCGATTCAATCCCTGGGGTTGCACCCTTGGCGTCCGGCTATCGTGCCGGTTCTGGCCGAGATCGACCCGAAGGGGCCGGCTGCCGCTGCGGGCCTGAAAACGGGTGACAAACTGCTGGCTGTCGATGGCGTGGCAGTGACCGAATGGCAGCAGGTGGTCGACAGCGTGCGTGCTCGCCCGGATGCCAAGGTGGTGGTGCATGTGGAGCGCGATGGCGCGGCCCTGGACGTGCCGGTCACCCTGGCGCGCAAGGGTGAAGGCAAGGCCGCCGGCGGCTATCTGGGTGCCGGGGTAAAAGGTGGCGAATGGCCTGCCAGCATGCTTCGCGAAGTCAGCTACGGCCCGCTGGATGCGGTGGGTGAGGGCTTGTCGCGCACCTGGAACATGAGCGTCCTGACCCTTGAATCGCTGAAGAAAATGCTGTTCGGAGAGCTCTCGGTAAAAAACTTGAGCGGACCGATAACCATTGCTAAAGTGGCGGGCGCTTCAGCCCAGTCCGGCGTGGGGGATTTCCTGAATTTCCTGGCCTACCTGAGCATAAGCCTGGGGGTTCTTAACCTGCTGCCCATCCCGGTACTGGATGGGGGGCATTTGCTGTTTTACCTGGTCGAGTGGGCGCGCGGTCGTCCGCTGTCAGATCGGGTGCAAGGTTGGGGGGTCCAGATCGGTATCAGTTTGGTCATTGGGGTGATGTTGCTCGCCCTGATCAACGATCTGGGTCGACTATAAAGCTTCGCTCAATTGCGAACCTGCCGTGTTGAAGCGGCGGGTTGTTTATTGCCAGTTGGAATAAAAGGACTTCATGAAACGTCTGCTGCTAACTGCGGTCATGTCCGCACTGATGATCGCTGAAGTTCACGCCGAGTCCTTCACCATCTCCGATATTCGCGTCAACGGCCTGCAGCGGGTTTCCGCCGGCAGTGTCTTCGGTGCCTTGCCGCTGAACGTCGGCGACCAGGCTGATGACCGCCGCCTGGTGGACTCGACCCGTTCCCTGTTCAAGACCGGTTTCTTCCAGGACATCCAGCTGAACCGCGATGGCAATGTCCTGATCATCAACGTGGTCGAGCGCCCGTCGGTGTCGAGCATCGAGATCGAAGGCAACAAGGCGATCAGCACTGAAGACCTGATGAAGGGCCTGAAACAGTCGGGCCTGGCCGAAGGCGAAATTTTCCAGCGTGCCACCCTCGAAGGCGTGCGTAACGAGCTGCAGCGCCAGTACGTGGCCCAGGGCCGCTACTCGGCCGAGGTCGACGCCGAGGTGGTGCCGCAGCCGCGCAACCGCGTGGCACTGAAGATCAAGATCAACGAAGGCACCGTCGCCGCCATCCAGCACATCAACATCGTTGGCAACAACGTGTTCGACGATGAAACCC